>JAIOSJ010000274.1 GCA_021107705.1 Thermoanaerobaculales bacterium
ACCGGTAAGCCGGGGATTCGACTCAGTTCGTTCTCGGCCGATCGTTCGGCCAAAGCGAAACCATTCGGCCCGCAGACAAAGCGACGCTGGCGCACCTTGAGGTGCGCCAGGAGACCGGGGCCACGAAAGAGGCCGCTTTCGGGGCCGCCAAACCACTGACGGTCAAAATACGGAAGAACGAATCTGCGGATTCGGTTTGTTTCCACTCCCAGAGTCAATCGAGTAGAATTCCATATGACCGGTTTTGACCAACAATCCGGTCAAGTCCAACCGAGTTTTGGCGGCGGCTTCGCGCCGCAAAAACTCATATTCGTTAGGCTTGATAACTCTTTGGAGGAAAGCAAAATGACAAAGCAAAAAGTTGGCTTGGCGCTCTTCTGGATTGCCGTGATCTGGGCCATCTCCTGGGGAGTGATTGGATCTATTTTTGTGTGCGAGGCTATCAGAGATTTATCAATGGATGAGCTTAGTCAGACAATGTGGGCGGTTACCGGCCCCTGGTTCTTAACATGGGGGATTTTCGGGGTGCCTGTGGCGGCGTTAGTCGCCTTTATCGGCGCGTTGCTCCAATCGGGCGCAAAAGGATCGACAGTATGGAAGTATGGAACAGGAGGCTTTCTGGCACTTGCTTTCAGCATGTCGATCGGTTTTATCGGACATATCCCCCCAGTGTTCGGATTCGGCGGGGCTTTGATTTTGCTGTTCTTCATCGGAATACTGAGGTTATGGACGAAGGAACGCTTGGCTCTGAAAGATGCGTCCGCAGCAGCCGATCTTAAACTAGCCGGTTATGTGTTTTTCTTGATTGCGGCATGGTTCACTTGCGGAATAGCCGGCCTGCCTTTCTTGAAAGCCTTTGAAGGAGAGGCATCAGGCACCCCGCTGCACGTCATGGTGTTGTTTGTGCTGGGATGGCTTTTTCTGTTCCTGGGTCACTACAAAGCAAGCAAACAATAAGGTTCACGGGAAAGGTGACATGCACCACCATCAACTTATCCTCTGTGCCGTCATTTTTCTGATAGTTCATGCATCATGTGCCCCTGAGCCGAAAGGAGATTTCCGCTTTCTCGGAAGTGATGAGGTGGTTGAGGGAAAGGCACTTACCTACGTTTACCGGCCGCCATCCATTCTCGGCGACTCGGCCGTCTGCAACCTGATTATCAACGACGAGCTTGTCGGCGGCCTTCAGGCTGGCCAGTACACATTCAGGTTCTTGCCACCGGGAAAGACTCGGTTCGAAGCCGGTGGCACTTCCTCAGCTTTCGTCACCGTGAATCTACGGGAGAATCACCAGTACTTCATACGACAGACCTGGTGCTTACGAGCAACAGGTTTTCACCCTCTGGTCGACAACATGACGAAGGTCAAGGCCGAACCCGATCTGAAATTGTGCTCCTACATCGAGAAGCCCAAGGAAATCGAAGAAATAGAAGAAAGCGAAGAAAAACAGGAATGAACCGGCCTGGCAAACGCAGCCGCGAGAGGGCTTGGCACAGGGCTTTTAGGCCGCCCGTCCACGTCTTCCGTATTTGCAACAGCCGAAACAGGAGTGAATATTGACGGTGTGATAGTTTCGGGCGGATGCATGGATTTTCCAATCCTGTTGATTCGAAGGGACCAAGAATGAACAAGACCCTGTTTGCCGTCGCACTCGCCATTCTGATCGTTCCCGCCGCCGCTCTCGCACAGACCACGGTGTCCGAAACGGCTCTGAACCAGGAAGAAATGCAGAGCGGACTCTTTGCCCGGGACACCTTCCGGATCGACACGGTGGTGTGCCCTTTCAAGGGGGAGATTGAATACGAGCCGGGCGAGATCGAGTGTGGCTTGCTGCAGGTTCCGGAAAACCGCGAGAATCCTGATTCTCGGTTCATCGAGCTGCACTTCGTGAAGCTCAACTCAACCTGGGATGATGAAGAGTCGGACGAGGACGGCGATGATGGTGAGACGGGTCTTGCGCCCGGGAAAAGAGATAATCCGATCGTCTACCTCACGGGCGGTCCGGGCGCCCATGCGACCTACTACATCAAGAGATTCAAAGACCACGGCATCCGGAAGCATCGCGACATGTACATCCTCGAGCAAAGGGGGGTCGGGCACTCCGACGACTTTTGTGCTTTCTACCACACGCGAAAACCGGAAGTGGGTAATGTTGCGACTTTTGAAGAGCACCTCGAGGCCGGTTTGGCCGCGGTGACGGATTGTGCGGTCAATGCCGCTGCCCATGGGGTCGATCTGAGTGGCTACAACACTTTTGAAAATGCCCGCGACGTCAAGGCCCTGAGAGTGGCCCTCGGCTTTGACCAATGGAATGTCTGGGGCATTTCTTACGGAACGATCCTCGGTCAGGCATACATTAAGGTGGATCCTGAGGGCATTCGGGCGATTGTCCTGGACGCAATCGTGCCTTTGGATATCCGCGGTAATTCCTGGGCATGGCGCTCGGTGAAGTGGTACGACCGAGACCTGAAAATAATTGACGACTTGTGTCGGGCACAGCCTGACTGCGCCAGACACTATCCGGATCTCGGCGAACGCATTCGTCAGGCCACCCTGACGGTCAAGGACGACCCGATCGTGGTGGAGGTCAAGGACACCGAGAATTATCCTTCCGGAAAGGCATACATTTTCACCGACGTGGTGGCCTTTCTGCCATTCGCCTTCATGTACGAGCAGTCCAACTATCCCGGTCTTCCCGCCCTGATCTACGCCTGGGTCGATGCTGTTGAGCGTCGAGATGAGGCGGTCTTCAAGGCCATCACGACGGTTGCCGGCTCATTTTTCGGTGGTAGCCAGGGCATGGCCAACGCGATATTGTGCAACGACGGCGATGCTGAGGTGCAGGTAATCGCCGGCCGAGAAGACATTGAAGAGTTTCCGATTCTCGGTGCCTCGATCGCCTCCGCCGAGTCCTACCAACGGCGAGCCGAACTGTGTGAGGAGCTCGGCATGATCCCGCGGGGCGCCGAAGAATACGCACCGGTCGAGACCGATCTCCCGGCCCTGCTCATCGAAGGCGACATGGATCCCATCACTCCGCCGCCTCTGGCCAAGGCGATTCTTCCCGGTTTCTCGAACGGAACCTACGTCGAGTTTCCCTACGCAGGACACGGCCCATCCCGTTCGGTCGAGTGTGCGGGCGACATGCTCAACGCCTTCTTCGATGACCCGACCGCCGAACCGGATCTGAGTTGCGTCGATGAGATGGAAGCGCCGGATTTCTACGTCCCCCTGTTCACAACCTCGTTCGGGCCGCGAATGATAGTCAAGGCGATGGAGAACAAGAAGAGCCTGGTCGTCCCGGGAATTTGGGGTGGCGTTGGCCTCCTGATCCCGGTCCTGGGTTTCCTGGTTCTCACCTTCGCTCCGATCGGCCGCTGGATCGACGGACGACGTTCTCGACCGGCTTTCGGCGCAAGGGCATTCGCCTGGTTTGCCTGCTTCTTGGTCGTGGCGTCCGCCGTCGTCATTGGTTCCGCCATCGGGGTGACCTACAAGGCGTTTGAAGCTCTGCTGCTGTTCGGGCTGGTGCCGTGGGCATGGTACGGCGCTGCCGCAGGGCTGCTCGCCGGCATCGCTGGGCTCGCGACGGTCGTGCTGACGATCCGCGCCCAGAAGAAGAACAAACTCCCGATAGGCAGCCTGCTTGGATTCCTGTTGACGGGCCTCGCAGCGATCAGCTTCAGCTCGTTCCTGATCTATTGGGGCCTGGGTCCGTTCTGATGGTCAGAAATTTCTACTCGATGGTGAAAGTCATCAATTCCACCGGCAATACGTTCCCGGTGACGTTCATCACGATGTGCATGTTCGGAAAACCGATGGCGCTAGTATCCAACGGGTCCGGCATGCCACAATCCGCTGCAGCGAGGTAACTCGGCTCGGTCTGACCGTCGGGATTCGAACCGATGAAAAAGGTCTCTCCCGTGGCCTGACCATTTGGCGTGAACACCTCGACGACGAGGTGATCCACCGCCGGGTCAACGATGGAACCGGTGATTGGGAAGGTAACAATCGAACCGGAGGCCGTATCCAAAACGGTGGTCACGAGCGTATTCAAAAGGGTCATGTTGGCGAAAGTCAACGCGTCAGCCGCCGCAATGGAGTACAGACGGATTTCAATCGGTTGGTCCGTCCCGTTGCTCGAAGTACATGTCTCGACACATCTCGACCTGCGTCACGTCGAATTGATCGGTGATCCCGAACGCTAAGAGGTCGAAACGCCTCACATAGCTATTGTCGGTATGGTTGACCCCGTCATTACAAGCGACTGAGTTGCCGCCCACAATCGACTGTGAAGTACTGTGAGTGATGGTCGTCAGAGCCCGTTCCTGGTGAGGAAAATCCACCCTCCACGGTGTCCCATTCGGGTTGGTGCTGAACTCTGCTGCCAAGCCGGAGACGGCAATCAGCGTTATGAAGAACACAATGATCGATGCACGTTTCATGGTATTTTCTCCCCCACTTTCTTGGTCTCAAAAAAAATCAAGATTCAGAATCTCGAACCTGTCAATCGAACCTTAGCACGACGAACCACCTTTATTGGCTCGATTTCGATGTCGATCATACAATCGATTCTATTCAGAACCCCGACATCACCGGCAACGAGCGTCAACCCCCAAACAAGCGGCCACGCCAAACGCGAACTTCGACGTTGAGCGTTGGACGTTCAGCCGATATTCAACGGTGTTGTCAGTTCCCAGGATTTGGTTGCGCCGAACGTCACGAGGAGGCCGCTGCGGCGGTTTCAATAGGGAGACTGTTTTATCCTTGCTTGCATTTCTGCGACGCTGATGCACCGCAAGGTGCAGCAGAAATCTGGTGCCTCTGGGCCGTAGCGTAGAATGGTTCCGTGGTCCGTCGTTTCGAACCTGTTATGCAGATCCTCAACGAGGCCGGCGTGCGCTACCTCGTGGTGGGCGGGGTCGCCGTTGTCCTGCACGGCTATCTGCGCACCACCGATGATCTCGACCTGGTCATCGACCTCGAGAACGACAACGTTCGCCGCGCCGTAGAGGCGCTGGACGCTGCCGGTTTTCGACCTCGAGCCCCGGTGAGCATCCGAGACTTCGCGAACCCCGAACTTCGGCGGTTGTGGGTTGAAACCAAGAACATGCAAGTATTCTCCCTATGGCACGAGCGATTACCGGGTTTCGAAGTGGATCTCTTCGTGGAGGCGCCTTTTGATTTCGGTGGCGCGTGGGAAAGGCGAGTGGAGATCCACCTCGAAGATACGACTGCGGCGGTTGTGAGTCGCGACGACCTGCTCAAGCTCAAGCGCGCAGCCGGGCGGCCTCGCGATCTCGACGATTTACAGGCCCTCGAGGAGCCGGCTACCGGTGACGGCGATGAATGAGCGAAACAACGATTGCTCGGACTACGGTTGGACCCGGGAGGAGACCGTCCGCCGCCAGCGCGCCGCGGGCCTCGCCATGACCCCGGCCGAGCGCCTGCAATGGCTTGAAGACCGGCTTGACGAGCTTCTGCCACTCCTCGGCAGGGCGGCGTCGCCTGACCGGACGCCACCGACGACTCAGGGTTCTGAGCACTCAACTTTCTGAGGTCATGGTGGCTGGATCTGCCTGGCAGCCGCTCGGGTTAGGATATTCAGGCAAACCTCAACGACCCGATTTGTTCCTCGAAAACTTTTTCTTTATACCTGTATATTGACGTGGTAATTTCTTGATAGTCGTCGGTCAACTTGAATACCTTATTGCCAAGGGGAATCACAATGAGCCATTCAAAAACGGTGCATTCGCG
>JAIOSJ010000055.1 GCA_021107705.1 Thermoanaerobaculales bacterium
CGAGAGAATAGTCTTCCTTTTTGTGCATTTTTGCTCCTTTTTGTGGCTATTTCCCCCTCTTCGTGGCGTTGCCCTGGGATATTTCTGAAGACTCAGTCGTATACTGTTCGACCATGACGGCCGTGCGGATCCGCGCGTTTGCCGCTCCGGCGGCATTTTCTCTTCTCGCATTCCTCCTGGCGGGATTGGGGAAGGTGTCGGTTGCTGAGGTCGGATGGACTGTCGTGGCCGTAGTTCTCGCCTTTGGGCCGTCCGGATGGATTGCTCCAGCTGGGTGGCGGCGATGGGTCTCGGAGGCTCTCCTGCTGCCAACAGCCTTGGTGATGACGTTGATCGCAGAGGCATCGATGCGGCAAATGCTGGTGCCACCGTTGTTGCTGCTTGCCGCCTGGGCGGCTCTGTCCGCAGGCCTTCGGCGAAGAGCCGACCTCGCAACCGGCGCGGCGCTGATTGCGGTCTTCGGCCTGACGGCGCGTGCGGCCATCGGATCTTCTCTTGGTGTGAACGGTTGGACGGGGGCAGTGGTTGCATTGGTTGTTTCCGCGGTTGTTCCCTTCGCAGTTGCGGTGATGGCTCCGGTTGCCGGCGTTCTCGCCGCTCTTCTGATCTCTGTTTTCCCCCTCCAAGAACGCCCGGTCGCAGCTTCGGTTCTGTGTGCCGCCGCTCTTGTGATCGCCTTCCTGTTCGTCCTTGCCCGAAATCGAGGTGTGAATCCAAGATGGTTCCGCGAATTGGAGCAAGGACTTCGGGGATGGCTGCCGGCCTTCGGGGCCGTGGCCCTGGTGGGACTTTCTCTCGGCTCCTGGGGCCCACCGCCGCTCGAGTCCGTTTTGCAGGGCTCCACTTGGGTGAGTTGGGTCGGTCTCTCAGTGATTTTGGCCGTCACCCTTCGGCTGTTTCCTGCGGCCGCCGGCGCTTCGACCCTGCTGGTCTGCCTCCTCTTCGGCGTCGCGGTTCCGCCCACGCCGGAGGGTGGGGCCGTCAGACTCAGTACCGACAGAACCAGTGCCCGCCTTCGCACGGGTAATGGCGGCCCCTACGTGCTTCACCTCGCTCTTGGGAACGGCATGAAGGTCGAGGAAGGCACAACCGTTGCATGGGTGCACGTCGGCAAGAAGAGGACTTCAATGCGGGCCGGTCGCGATGCCGTCGAGTCCTCCTTTGCGCGGGCCACTGAAGAGAAACCTGTGGGCCACTCTCTTGTACAAAACCCCGTTTGGCGACCTCCGCTGAGGCCGGGAAAGGCATGGCGGGTTGCAGGCCGGGTTGAAATCGCAGTTCCACAGGGCGTGAGCCCGGTGATCGAGCGCCACCCTGGTATTCCTGAGAAAACCAGACTCCTGGTTTCCTCGGCAGGTCCGGTGCGGCCGGCCTCACCACGGAATTTTCCGGCAGAAAAGTGGCTGTGGCTGGCAGCAGCAGTGGTGGCCCTTGTGCAGCTGGCGTCGGGGACGTGGGCCCTCACGTGGGCTTGGCCCAGTTGGATGTTGTTGACCGCAGGATTGATCGTGTCCAGGATGAGCGTGGAACCTCTCCACCTGCTTCTGGAGCGCTACTGCGTGGATCTGTGCTTGGCGGCGGTTTTGGTTGCCTGGGCGCCTGCGGCCGTGGCCTGGATGAAGAGGGGCCGACTTGTCACCGCCGTGGCTTGGCTCTTGGTCCCCCTGGCTCTGGCAACCCCCAGCCTGACCCCGCCCCTGTGGGGGGATGAACCCTTCCATCTGGCCCTCATGGAGAGCCTGGTCGATGATGGAGATCTGGAGTTGGCGAATAATCTCCACGGCGGAGGGGGGGGCACGGCTGAACTGATCCTCGGATCCGAGAATTTCTTTCACTCACCCGTGCTCGGCTTTCTTCTTTTACCCGGTTTCTGGGTCGGTGGACGTGCCGGCGCTTTGGTGATGCTGGCCCTGGCCGGCGCCCTGACGGTCGGCTTGATTGGAATTCGTCTGAGAAGGTGGTTGGATCCCCCGCTCAGGGTCCTGCTTTTGGTCGGCTTCGGCGCCGTTCTGAGCTATCCGTTGGCAACATTTTCGACGCAGGTCTGGCCAGGAATTGTGGGGATGATTGCGGTCGCGGGCTGTCTGGTATTGGTGTCTCGGTCAGAGGCCAATACCATGGGCGAAGAATTACCGCGGCGAAGGCATGAGGGAAGGTCGGCTTACGGTCGATGGATTGCGGCGGGCCTTGCGTTTGTGGCCGTCGCGGTCAAGACCCGGTTTGCGCTCATGGTCTTTCCTGTGGCGGCAGCCGGCTGGTGGCGGCGAGAAAAGAGGTGGTCCTGGCAGGGACCGCTCGCGCTCGGTGGCGCAGCGGTTGCGGCTCTCGCCGTGGGTTGGGTCACCATGGGTCATCCCTTTGGTCCCTTCAGGCGATTGCACCATCTTCTGCCCAGCGATATCAAACTCACCATGACGGTGGTGGGTGGGCTGCTCTTCGATGTGGCCGGAGGGTTGGCGTGGATGGCTCCTCTCTGGTTGCTCGCCCTGGTCGTCGTACCCGGCCTGTGGCGCTGCGGCGGCAAGGGTGAGCGGGCTCTGATCTTGGGCGGGGCCGCAACCCTGGTCTTTCTGCTCCACTCGACCGAGTGGTACGGCGGGGGCTCCCCGCCCGGTCGGTATCTGGTAGCTCTGCTTCCTGGGGTGTGGTTGGCATTGGGACTCCTCCTGGCGAGTGTCGATCCGCTGCGAAAAGTGGTCATGGTGCTCTTTCCACCGAGTCTCCTGTGTTGGTGGGTCCTGATTACTCGGCTGCATTTCACCATCAACTCAGGGGATGGGTTCTGGTGGCTCACGAATGCTCTGTCCAGACGATTTTCTGCAGATGCGTCTTCGCTGTTCCCGTCCTTCCTCGTTCCTTCGCCGGCCACGGTCGTGGTTCCCGGCGTTCTGATTTTTTCGGCGTGCCTGCTCTGGTGGGTGACGAGATCTGCGCGTCGGGCCAGGACCCTTCTTCGTTTGACCACTGCGTTGTGGCTGCTGGCAGCCACCGGACTGGTGGCGGCAGTGGACCTACGCCGGGACGGGGTGGTCGAGGCTGAGGCGCCTCAGGTGCGAAGACATGGGGGTACGCCGGTTCCCCCGATCGGGACTCCGGCGAGGTACTCCTACCTGAACGGCCGCCGCCTGGCCGATGGGGACGGTCTCACATTTCCTCTGCAGATCGGCGCGAATCAACAGCCTGTATTGGTGGGTCAGGTCGATGGGTCGGTAAAGGGGACCGCTCTCCTCGTGCGCTGGGACCAGGGGGAGGTTGAGAGCCTGCGCTTGGGGGACGAGGGTCTGGTTCTTCCGCCTCCGCCCAGTGACGGCCGCCAACGTTTGAATCTGATATTCCAGGGGCCTCCAGGAACGACCCTCGTTGTTGACAAGGTCGTGGTTCAGTAGGATCGCGTACCGCGTTGGTCCTTAAAGCCCGCCACCAGCGAGAATCAGAGCGGCCCGTGCGAGAGCCGGAAGGAGATTCTCGCGGGGGATCCGAGGCAGGGCGGGGAGGATCTCGACCAGCGGTTCGGCGAGTCGTTGCCAGGTCCAGTGTTCGCGGGCCCTTAGGAGATTCTTTCGGCACCTCTCCTGCTCTCGTGGGGAAAGAAGTAACTCGAGCGCAGCCGCGGTCCCTGCGACGTCGCCTGGACGAATGACGCCGCCCCATCCATGGCGTCGGGCAAGTTCCGAGACCTCACCACCCTCGGTGAGCAGCAGAGGAACTCCGGCCCAGAGGCCGTCGAGGGCCCTCGTTCGGAAGCTGAGGTCGGCCTCCGGGACGGGGCGGTGCAGTACGGCGAGAAGAGAGGATCGGTTGAGCAGCCTATGACGCTCCCGATAGGGCGCCCACTCGCGCAGGCCGACAACCTGCGGTGGCGCGAGCCCATGGTGTCGGCAGATCTGGTCGAGGTCTGAAGGTCCGAAAGTCGGGGTACTGTCGCCGGGTCGTGGGGCGACCGGGATGACGATGCTGAGCGGGGCGCCTCCGAGCCTGGCTCTGGCGGCGAGCAGCGTGTCCAGATCAAGCCACGGCCATACTCCTCCCCACCACAGAACGACGGCGTGGTGCCGAGGCACCCCGGGGATCTCCGCTCTCTGATCTGAAGGTGGGTTCTCCGGGACACCGAAAGGCAGATCGATGATCGGTAAATCGGGTCGCTTTCGGCCGAGACGTTGCGACCACCATTTCCGTTGGTTCTCACCGGCCACCAGTAGGGCGTCCGCCCACGCGGCCACAAGGGGCAGGCGCGCTCCCGCCGTCCGGCGTCGGCGGCGGACGAGTGTGTTCTGTTCCATGCTGTCGAGTTCTGCCAGTAGGGGGGTCGCCCCATCGACAATGAGGATTCGTTTGGAAAAGAATGTGTGTGGAGGCAGACTCCACGGCGGGGAAAGGACGGCATCGGCCCAGCGCCAGGCGGGTCGGTCCTCAAGGGGTGGTCCGGGACCGGGCACGGTCGAACTCGGACCTCCGGATACGCGCACCTGGTGGCCCGCTGCGGCCAGCGCACGCGCCAGTTCCCAGGCGCGAAGCGCCGAGCCGGCCATGACTTCGCCGATGCGATCATCGGTGAGGACCAGAATCTTCATGAATGTGGCCCGGGCAAACGTGTGAGGCGTGGCCCCTTGGTTTTTCGAAAGAGGGCGCGGACGACGATGAAAGGGGCCGCAAGAATGACTGCGAACTCAACCAGCCAGACCAAGGCATTGCCTCGCGCCAGGGTTCGCACGGCGCGAACCTCGCCGCGCATCAGTCGTGGAACGCCTCGAAAGAGGCCGAAGGCCGTGAGATTTCCGGCCAGGGCCCGCCAGCGGTTCGACAGCAGCCACCAGGGATGCCGCCAACTCAGTTTGGTTCCCGTTGTCGAACCGAGGTGGCGGCACGGCGCGCCGGGAATCCAGGAGAGGCCGAGATTCAGCCGGTTCATGCGCAGAAGAAGGTCCGTATCCTCGTGGTAGCAGTCGAATACCTCATCGAACACCTTGCCGTTGGACAGGGCTATGTCTTGGAGGACCTGGGTGCGGAAGAGAACGGCCGTTGCCGAAAGGCCGAATCTGGCCTCCGCGACGCGGTTTCCATCCGATGCGGAAGAACCTCGTTCGACCTGATTCGGCAGGCCCCAGCGATCGAATTCAATTCCGCGTCCGTCAACCTTAATGCCTTCGGCATCGCTGACGGTTCCCTGGACTGCGGCTGAATCGCCCTCTTGGAGGGCCTTGCTCAGAACTTCGAGCCACCTGGGGTTCGGCAAGGCATCGTCATTGAGTATCGCCACCGCCTCGACATCCTCTTCAACGGCGCCGATTCCTCGATTGACGGCGGCCGCAAAACCGAGTCGATCCGGTACTCGGAGGACCTCAACCTCGCCGGAATGCTCGGCGAGCTCCCCACCGGCCGAAAGCACCACCACCAGGCGAGCCGGTGGGGCCGTCTGAGAGACCACCGCTTCGAGGCAGTTCGGAAGAGAGGGTCCACCGAGAGATGGGATGACAACGGCCGTTCTCATATCTGCCATTCATGAAGTATACGTTTCGCTCCTCTTTTGATCTATGCGAGGATGGGAACGCGATGGCGCACTGGATTATCGGAGATGTTCACGGTTGTTGGTTCACCCTGCAGCGATTGCTCGAACGCATTGAGTGGCAGCCGTCGCGTGACCGCCTGTGGTTGCTGGGAGATTTGGTCAACAAGGGTCGCCACTCTCTGAAAGTGCTGCGGTGGGCGGCCTCTCTCGACAAGGGGAATGACAGTCTTCTGGGAAACCTGGATCTGCACTTGCTGGCCCGGGCCGAAGGTTTGGTTGAAGAGCGGCCGGAGGACACGATTGAAGACATTCTGAACGCGCCGGACCGCGATGATCTGGTGAAATGGATGCGGCGGCGGCCGATGTTGTTGCGATCGGGTGATCTGGTGGCTGTGCACGCCGGGCTCATGCCTTCCTGGAAGATCAAGAAGGCGGAGACGTTGGCTAAGAGCTGTTCCCGAGCCCTGAAGAAGGGAGGCATCGGCGTTCTGTGGGCCAATCGAAAAACGGCGTGGCGCCCCGGCCTGAGAGGCATGTCGAAGAAGGCCGCTGCCATGTCGGTTTTTACTCGGGTGAGGGTGGTCGGGACAGATCGGCAGCCTCTTCTGAAATTTTCGGGCAGGCTCGAAAATGCCCCAGCAGGGGCGAGACCGTGGTTTGAGGGAGCACGGGTGCTGGATCAGGGATTCAGAGTGGTCTTCGGCCACTGGGGCTATCTCGGCGTGTACCAGGTCCCCGGGGTTCTGTGCCTGGACTCGGGTTGTGTTTACGGTGGTTCCCTCAGCGCTTACAGGGTGGACGACGGCGCCCTTATTCAGGAGAGATGTGCGCCGAAAGACCGGGTTAGCCTCTAGCAAATAGCCACAAAAAGGCGCAAAAATACACAAAAAGGAAGACTATGCTCTCGCAAAGAGCGCAGAGGTCGCAGGGGGGGAAGACAAGGAAGAGGGGTTTCTCGTAAAGACATTCTCTCTGCGTTCTCAGCGTTCTCTGCGAGATCTTCTCCTGTCGAAGTCGCTCGAGGGTCAGCCGAGGGATCACCCAACCGGGAACGACTGCAAGAGTCCGGCGACCACTTTGGCGACCTCCTGATCAGAGGGATTCGGCTTTTTGAAAGCACCGTCGGCGATGCCCCGCCACACCATCCGTCTTGTCGATCTGTCGAGAACATCAATGATCAGCGTGCCTTCGGTGACCACTCGCGCCGAACTGTAGCCACTACCCCAACCGCCGTAGAAGCCGGGGCCCCAGCATCCGCGGTAGGGGTGTCCCCAGCCACCGTGGTATACCCGCATTCCGTGGCGTAGAGCGATGTTGTAGGTGATCAACAGATCAGCCTCTGCGGTCGGTTTCGCTTGCAAACCTCGGTGCGTGAGCTCGCCCTTCACCGAGCGTTGAATGCGTCCGGCGACAATTGCGTTCGGCGCCGGCCGTGGTGTTTCTCGACCCGCTCGTGTCGGCAACTCGTACAACGCGAAGGTCTCATAACGAGAAAAGTCTGTCTGGGTGTCCATATCACTCACATAGGTGACTGATGAACACCCGCTGAGGAGCACTAACGCTCCAAGCACACCGATCCAAGCCAATGTCTTCGTCATGAGGTCCTCCTTCGTTCGCGACTCAGTTCCGTCGATGCCGCCGATGAGTGCATCGCTGATACCAGGGAATGCAAGGTCGATGCCTATGATTCCGGGCCGGATCAATCCGGTTCGCGTCCGAGGTGTCCTCCCGTTGAGACCCTATGTTTCGTCTGGAGGACGGATTGGTAATGAGGCTGGGCTACAGACGCCACCTGTCATGCATCCAGAGCCACATACGGGTTGTCCGGCGGTCGCGCCACCACGTGAAATTGTCCCAGAAGCCGGCCGAGAAGATAGGGCCCAACCTGCCAGGATCCTATGTGGCCGCAGATCAGTAGGCCGCCGCGCCCCATTTCGATCGCCGCCTCGAGGTACTGGCGGCCCTCAATGTCGAAAAGCTGCTCCACCTCCTAGGCCGCATTTCTCACCCGGGGGTCGTCGCGAAAGGCTCAAACCACTGGATTTCACACTGGATTCGGCAGGTCGATGAACTCGACCTCGAGGTTATGATGGTGCTCCAGCCATGAACCGAGGGCCTGGACCCCGAAACGCTCGGTGGCGTAGTGGCCCGCCGCAACGTAGTGCACGCCGTCTTCTGCGGCCTGGTGCATGACCCACTCGGTGGCTTCTCCGGTGATGTAGGCGTCAAAACCCGCAGCGACCGCCTGGTGGTACTCCCGATCCGCGGCGCCGGTAACGATGCCCACCGAGGAGATCAGGCGGCGATTCCCTTCGAAGACCTGAGGTTCTCGGTCACACACTTCTTCGATACGAGTGAAGAATTCCTCGGCATCGAGAGGCTGCGGGAAGACTCCGCACATTCCGGCACTCTGATGGTTGTGCTCACCGAATGTCTCGAGCGCCTCCAGTCCGAGGCGGCGGGCCATCTGCGCGGCGTTGCCCAGCTCCGGGTGGCGATCAAGGGGAAGGTGGTAGGCGATCAGGGAGAGGTCATTTTCGAGAAGCAGGCGGACGCGTTCGCGGAAGGAACCTACCAAGCGTGGTGGTTCGGGGCTGTTCCACAGGATGCCGTGATGGACAAGAATGGCATCGGCGTCGTGATCAATTGCTCGCATGAAAAGGGCCCTCGAAGCGGAAACCGCAGTAATAACCTTCCGAACCTCGGTCCGGCCTTCGACCTGAAGGCCGTTGGGACAGTAGTCCTTGGTGGTGTCCGCGCTCAATAGATCGTCGAGTTTCGCAATCAGAAGGTCCAATTTCATGACCTCAGCATACAATGGTCCGGTGCGAAGACTGATCCACCGATTTCATCTGCCTTCAACAGGCCTGCGTTGCCGCCGCTTCTGTGCGATTGCCCTTGTGATTGTGGCCGCTCTAAACGTCGGGTGCCGCGAGAAAGAAACAGTTGACGTCGCCTCGGTTTTTAGGGTTCGCCTCATAAGTTCAGGATCCGAGGGTCAGCTCTGGATACGCCAGGGAGATGCGGTTTTGAGCCGTCTCAAAGCCGAGTTTGGGACGGATGTCCTCCGAGTCGATGCGGAGTCGATTGAGAGGCGACGAGAAATCCTGAGATCCCTTGGGTTTGAAGGCGTGGATTTCGTTCTGTGCGCCGGCCCCGGCTTTGAGCGTCCTCTTCTGGCCGAGGCGCCTCACCATCCCCTCACGGCCTACCTCGTTGAGCCGGGCACGGTTGTAGCGCCGAATGTTGCGGTGCTTGAGTTCCTTCCTGGAGGGGCGGCCTATGTCGGCGGAGTGGCCGCCGCGCTGGTTGGTGGTTCCCAGGTGGGGATTCTCACAGGGGACGGAGGACCGTGGCTCGGTGCGATTGAGGCGGGATTTGTGGATGGTTTCAAATCCAGGTATTTCTCTGGAACAGTGGTGGAGGGGGAGGGGGTCGAAGGTGTCATGGAGATGGTCGATGCCGGAGTCACGGTAGCCCTGTATGCCGCGACCGTGGCGAAGGAAGCTGTGATGGTAGCGGCTCAAGAGGCAGGTCTACGCCTGATTACGGTCGGGTCTCAGAGTGGCGACTGGGACCCTGATGTGGTTGTGGCCGCCATCAGTATCGATCTTCCGGAGTCGGTCTCTCGAATCAGCCGGGATGTGTTGGACGGCGCCTTCCAGGCTCGGCTTTACGCTTTTGACCTGGGATCGGGAGTGGTTGATCTTGAGGTTGGCGAGACGATGCTGGATGAGCTGGGACCAGAGGGACGCCTTCGGCTTGAAGATGCCCGTGCCGCAGTCACGGCAGGCTTGGTGGAATTGGAGCAGATGGGATTGTAGGCCGGTGCTTCAATCCTCATCCGGTAACTCCAACGTCGGCCGACTTCGCCAGCGGCGATGCATCCAGACCCACTGCTCGGGGAAACGCCTGATCTGATCTTCGATTGCCGTGGTGGCGGCGGCGGTCAGCG
Organism: Thermoanaerobaculales bacterium; assembly: GCA_021107705.1. GTDB lineage: Bacteria > Acidobacteriota > Thermoanaerobaculia > Thermoanaerobaculales > Sulfomarinibacteraceae > JAIOSJ01. Next base: position 9,462 of record JAIOSJ010000055.1, read on the forward strand.
CCTGAACACGGTCTTCGAGTGAACCCTCGGTCGGGATCGGCAATGGTGGATGGATCTCAACAACGTGACGGCCGTTCTCTTTGCGGTGAATGAATGCAGGAACAACCGGGCATTCTGCTTTGATGGCGAGAGTGGCGGCCCCGGAGGGCGTCCAGGCGAGACGGCCGAAGAAGGGTACGTAGGCGCCCGGCAGTTTTCGTATGTCCTGGTCGATCAGCAGTCCGTTCACCCGGTTTCTGGTCAAGGCGGCGAAGAGCTGTCGGCCGGCCTTTCCCCCCCGTGGAATGACTTCGCCGCCAAATCGGGATCGCAGCTTCGATGCGATGGCGTCGATTCGCGGATCGTACACCTTGCGCACCGCGATGGTCATCGGAATTCCCCCGACCCCAAGGCGGGCGTTGAGCAGTTCCCAGTTGCCGAGGTGACCGGTGACGAGAACAGCGCCCCGACCCGCATCCAGAGCTTCACGGAGATGTTCTTCGCCGGCGATGTCACACACCGAAGCGATCTCGTCCGAAGTGGTGTGAATCAACCATGCCACCTCACCCAAGACGGTTCCAAGGTGGCGCACCGACCTCACAAGCAGCTGCCGACGCTCCCTGGGCGGCATCTCAGGAAAGGCGATCTCAAGGCTCTCCTCTGCCCGTTTTATGTCCCTGGAGGCGACGAAGCGGTAGAATCCCGACAGGAACACGCCGATCTTGCGAAGGGAGGGGAGCGGCAAGAACGAAGAGATCCAAAGAAGAATCCGTAGACCGAAGAACGACAGGTGGTGAGCGAGGCGAAGTCGGTATTCTGCCATGAGCAGAGTGTACTGCTGCGAGCGGGGATTTCTCAATGGCCTACCTCTCAAGAGAGTTTCGGTCGGTGAGAATTTCATATTCGGGAATCAAGCACGTATACTGCTTCGAGGGAGGGTCCATTGGTGTCCCATGACAATACGATACTCGTAGCCGACAGTTCGGAGGATAGGCGTCAAAAGTTTGGTCTTGCGCTCTACAAAGGTGGCTACGAGGTCATCAATGCGGTGAACGGTGAGGAGGCATTGCGTTTCACGGCAGGTCTTAATCCAACGCTGGTGATCGCGCATACGGGTCTTGAAGGCATGGATCCCATCGATCTGTGCCGGGGGGTCAAAGCGACCGGCGTGGATGCCCCTCCGATGCTTATTTTGAGTGAAGATGCAGTGGCGATCCCGGATGATCTTGAGGAAGGTGATTTCTACTCCCTTCGAATCGCGGATCTCGATTCTTCGGTCTTCCTATACCAAATTCGCCTGCTTCTTCTTGCCCGTGACGTCGGCGGGGAACTTAATGAGACGATTGACCGGCTCTTTGGTGATCTTACCCGGATCGCCATCGGTGACCTTCTGAGAGTTCTTCTGAGGTTCAAGATCACCGGGCATGTTTCTCTCACCATCGGGCCCGACACCGGTCTGTGGTTCAAAGACGGAGAGGTCGTCGATGCGCACTGGGGAGAGGTCGTCGGCCGAAAGGCGTTCAACCGTATTGCGGGCCTGCGCGGTGGGGCGTTCAATCTCAGTCTTGAGGAAGTGTCCCAGGTTCGTTCGATTGATCTCGATTTGGCAACCCTGGTGACTGATGCGGTTGACGAGAAGTTCCAACTTGACGAGATCTTCAGGCGGCTTCCTTCCCTGAATTCTCGGATCGAAGTCAAGATGGCCGGTGACTTCTTCAATACCGAGTTCAGTGATGTCGAGAGGGCAATCCTGACCGGGGTACAAAAGGCGAGAAACCTTGCTGAGCTGATCGATGTCGTTCCCTTCACCGACATCGTGGCTCTCCAGGCGATTGAGGTCCTCCAGGAGCGGAAGGTGCTGATCTTTCACGAACCTGAGTACCGTACCCATATCGTTACTGATTCCACATGTGATCTCTATCCTTCCGTTGTTCGCCAGAATGCGATTTCGGTGGTTCCGTTGTCGGTGATCTTCGGCAAGGAGGTCTTTAAAGACGGCGTTGACATCATTCCCGATGATTTTTACAAAAAGCTGCAAACGTCGGAGGGGTTTCCGAGTACGAGTCCCCCGGGGAAAGGCGAGTTTTTGGAGGTCTACAGGCGTTTGATCGGAACTGGGGATATCATCTCCCTTCATATCTCCTCGGCACAGTCCCTGACGTACAATCACGCCCTTGAGGCTATGGAGGAGGGTGAGGCTGAATTCAGGAAGATTCGCGAAGAGGCGGGCTTCATGCGCCCGCCGAAGCTCCGGGCCGTCGATACCCGAGTTAACTCGGTCGGGCTCGGCATGCTGGTTCGATTCGCCACTCGGATGGCGCGTAAAGGTTTCAGCATCGACGAGATCGGCGACCGTCTCGAGAGTATTTCGAGTCGTCTCCACTTTTTGTTCCTTGTGGATACCATGGAATATTTAAAGAAGGGCGGCAGGATCGGGGGCGCCCGCGCTTTCATCGGAACCATTCTTGGCATCAAGCCGATCCTGGCGATGGAAAACGGTGAGGTGCAGGCAAAGGACAAGGCTCGCGGCGGTCGGAAGGCGCAGCCGAAGCTCATCGAACTCTTCAAGGAAAGGGTCAGTACCGAGACGCCGGTTTTTGCCGCCGTCGGGCATGCGTCAGCTCCAATATGGGCCGAGAGACTCGGGGTTTTGGTGAATGAGACTTTTACCGTAGAGGAACTCTTCGAGGGTGAGATTGGACCTATTGTCGGCACCCATGCCGGACCCGGCACGGTGGGATGTGTGCTTTTCGCTCCTGAGCCCGATGAATTGGATCTTCTGAGAGCCGAGTAGCTTCGGCGAACCCGTTGAACCCATTCTCTGTGCGTCCTCTGAGCCTCTGTGGTTTTTTTGGGGTCTCGCAAATAGTTGGGCCGCCCGCTTCTTCAGCCCCCCCAGGCTTCGATCGAGGCAATCTTGGCCTTGACGCCGTCGATTTCGACCTCGTCTCCTATCGACCGACCGAGGAGGTTCTGCGCCAGGTCCGTTCCGTTGGCGAAGATCCTCTGATCGATGTCGGCGTCCCAGGCGCCGAGGATAGCGACCGCTTGAGGCGGGGTTCCTTCCCGAGATTCGAAATGTACGATGGTGGCGATGTTGACGGTGTCAACTCCGGCGGCATTCGGCTCCAGGATGCGAACCCGGCCCAATTCCTCCTGAATCTTGGCCGCTCGGGCCGACTGGAGTTCCTGCCGGTCTCTCAGCATGTGGTACTCGAAATTCTCCCGCAGGTCTCCTTCTGCGGCGGCGGCATTGATGCCCTTGAGGGTCTTTGGAATCTCGACATCGAGGAGATGTCTGAGTTCGGCCCTCTTCCTCTCGACGGCGGTCTCGGTGGCCACGAACAGGATCGCTTCTGCCTTCTCTCGGTTGCTGCTGCCCTTAGCCTGATGTGCCGCCTGCTCCACCAACCGGATCTGTCCGGGGTCCACCGCGTCGATGCGCGCTACGCGCTGGGTGAAACGCTGAGCCTGCTGTGGAGTTGCCTGGTCGAGAATGAGTCGAATGGCGGCCTTACCGCCCTGGAGCAGGCCCTTGGCCCGGCTGCGAACCTCGGCAAATTCACGGCGCGACAAGGTGTCTGGGATTTTCTCCAGAAGAGACGGCCGCAACCGACGGTGGAGAGCCTCGGGTGCGTTCTCTTCGGTCATCGCCTCGGTTGCCCAGAGGAACTGGTGTGGGTGCTCAAGGTGTTTGCGGAAGATCGTTTCAATGGCGGAATCCAGAATCTCCGCTGTTCCACTCTCGTTCAACCCACGGGCCAGAACCTCGAGGATCGACGCTGTTTTTTCATGCAGCAGCCACTCGGCCCAGGTTTCCCCCCAGTCGTCAACGGAGTTTTCCCGAAGGTACTCCAGGGCCTGGAGACGGGCCGATCGATCGTGAATGCCGGAAAAAAGCCGCAGTGGAAGAACAGAGGCAACCAACTCTTCTTTGCAGGTCTGTGCAGAGATCTCTCCACCCGGGAGGGTGGAGAGAAGTTCAGCGGTTTCCCATGCGAGACCGGGGTCCTTTTCCAGAAGATCGTCGAGAGTCGCGGAAAGGAAATCAGCTGTCTGGGCGGCGGCTTCCTTGCCTCGGGTTCCAAGTCCTTTTGCGGCCTTCAGCCGGTCCCTTGGGGCCGCGGACCGGAGTTCGGCTTGTAGGGAGTCGGTTGCGTCTTCGGCCGATAGAGTCACCGAATAACGAAGCCGCGATCCGGTGCCTGAGGATAGGACACGCGGGCTCTTTCGGGCCTTGGTCCACCATGAGGTCCAACCGGAGGACGGGATGAGGCCCTCCACCGCTTCCTTGATGATTCCGACCTCGGAGGGACCATCCAGACTCGAGAGGATGTGCACGAGGGCGCCGGGCGGGTCGGCAAGAACCCGCTCACGAAGCTCATCGGGGGTTTCGACCTTTGCTCGCAGGAAATCACCCTCGGGGAGGCGTCGGACAAACCGGCCGATGGCGCCGAACGGAATCGACACCGGTCGGCGTCTACCGATATCTACCTTGAGATTTCCCAATTCCAGGTTGATCTCCGAGACCCGGCCCACACCCTGGCCCTGGACCTCGACAATCGTGCCGACTTCGTGGTCCAACCATATATCCATCAACTCCAGTTCATCGAGGGGTTTGCGCGATTCGAATAGGGGATGGCGGGAGAGGAGAGCCTCGAGAGACGGGCTGCCGGCACGGACTTTGATGAAGGCGTCTTTGAGGCGTTTGAGCTGATCTTGATTGGGCTTTTCGGTCAAACGGACAAGCTCGCGAATGGCGGCCAACGCACCTTCTGTGTTGTTGTTGGTTTCAAGGGTCTCAGCGAGGAGTTCCAACAGAGTCCGGGCCAGCGATTTCTTGCCGGCCTTCCATAGGAGGCGGCGGACCTCGAGAAGCTCCGCTGCCGGAATGGGTTTCAACTCGAGTTTCTCGAGCCACAGTTCTTCGATGTGGTCCCATGAGCCATCGTCTATGGCGGTCTGCATCACTGGGGACAAAGCAATTTCAGTCATTCACTCTCCGGGCGGGGTCGCAGCCCAGGGACCAAGCTTGGCGACCCACGCAGTAGGGTTCGGGCATTGTACCTGGATCGGGCAAGGGTGGGTACTGCGGTTTTTCTTCGCGGGCGCGACGAGGGTTCTCTGAAACCCCGGCCTTCTGGGCAATCCGTCGGACGGATTGCATGCGGCCCTTCAGGCCGGAGTGATTGTCGAGGTCGCGGGTCCTCGACAATACGAAGCAACCGCCTCCACCGGAACGTGTCGGGTCTCGAGCTGTTGCTGCGGGTCGTTTCGCTTCAGTGGGCGCAACAGGTCGAACCGGGCAATTCACGGGGAGGTCGTGCAAATTCAGCTCTCCCAACAGGCGGGTAGGCCGCCGCTCGCATTGCCTGCGGGGCCGGATTCCTGTTTGTATCACCCCGCCGTTTCGGGCCCGCAGGCAATGCGACGCTGGGGTACTGTTAGGTGCGCCAGAAGACCGGGGCCTCGAATGAGGCCACTCTTGGAGGGCGATCAATCCACCGGCGCGCTGCATTTTCGGAAGTCGAAACACCGGTTGACCAAAGTCCTGCCCAGCGGGCGTGAGGCCGACGGTTCTACCCGGCGGTCTGACCTCTCGGCGTGGGCTTTCTATTCAGTGGGCTCGGGCCC
>JAIOSJ010000323.1 GCA_021107705.1 Thermoanaerobaculales bacterium
CGTCTACGATGAGGCAGCGAGAGCTTTGCGTCACCTGATCAAGGCCCACCCGGACAATCTCGAGGGCAAGCTCAGACTCGCCGTGAATCTTGCTCGGACCGGGGCCGACCGGCCGGCATATCGTCTTTACCGCGAGCTGATCGACCTGCAATCCCCGGACTGGATCAAGGTAATCGCCTACCAAGAGTTGGCGCGATCGCTGTTGGCGAAAGGGCGGGCCTCGGAGGCGGTGGGTCTTCTCCGCCAGGGTACGACGCGCCTTCCCGAAAATCAACGGCTCGTCATTCAGCTTTCTTTTGCTCTCGATCAGGCGGAGCGTCGGGGAGAAGCAACCGAGGTCTTGCGGGGCCTGTCCCACGCCAACCGAGGGGAAGATGAATCCCCACGCTATCGATATACGGAGTGGCCGATGCTCGTGCAAAAGGCACAGAATCGGTATGGCGGCGCCTCTTCAGAGAGGGCACTCAAGTCCCTGGCCGAGGGCCTGGCGCGCGGAAAATCCGGAACTGGGTCATGAAGACAGGAATTTTTTCCCTTCTCTTTCTCCTGGCATCGACCCTCTCGGTATCTGAAGAGAAAATCTGGGTCAGCATCGCCGAGCCTCGCGACGGTTCGTTCGTGATGGGTGAGGTTCTGGTGGTCGTTGACGCAGTTGCGGCCAAGAAGATCTCTGAGGTCGAGTTCTTCGTCGATGACCGCGTTGTCGGCGTTGTGACCTCAGCGCCGTACCGCCTGCGCATCGATCTCGGCGCGAAGAATACACCACATCGTTTCAAAGTCGTGGCCGGCGATGTCGAGGGCAACACGGCCACCGACTCAATCACCACTCAACCCGTACCTATCGGCGGAGAAATTTCAGTCGAACTCCAGCAACTCTATGTAACAGTCTCCCAAGACGATACGAGAGTGCTCGACCTCAAGAACGAAGAATTCACGGTCAAGGACAATGGAGAGAAACAGAAAATCGTCACTTTTGCCATCGGCGACATCCCGTTCACCGCCGCCCTCCTGATCGATGCCAGCGCCAGTATGCACGGCGACAAGCTGGCGGCGGCCACCATCGGAGCAACAGCCTTTGTTTCGGGCATGCAGGATCTCGACCATGCCAAGGTGCTGGTGTTCGCCGATTCAATTCTCAACACGACACCTTTCACGGATTCCAAACAGGTGCTCTCGGTGGGCCTGAGTGCCACACAAGCGCGCGGCGGGACGGCCCTCCACGACCATCTGTATCTCGCCCTCAAACTCCTGGAGGAGAACCAGGGCCGAAGAGTTGTCGTTCTCTTGACGGACGGAGTCGACACCCACAGCGTTCTTCCGATGACCAAGGTCTTCGAAAAGGCCCAACGAAGTCAGGCCCTGATCTACTGGATCCGACTCCAACGTCCGAAGTCCGGAGGACTACGGTCCAACAGCACACGAGGCCTCTCGTCCGCCTGGAGAAATGTCGCAGACTATCGCTCGGACATCGACCTTCTCGAGAAAGCGGTGGTTACCGGCGGAGGCAAGGTGTACGACGTCATTCGGAGTGAGCAGATTCGCCCGATCTTCGTCGAAATTCTCCTCGAGTTGCGCGAACAATACGCCCTCGGTTATTACCCGAGCAAACAACTCGACGACGGCAGTTGGCACCGGGTTCGGGTCAAAACCCAACGATCGGGTCTTCGAATTCGAACCCATGAAGGCTACGTTGACATGTGATAGATAAAAACTGAAGAGCATCCTTTTTTTGGAGTTAGAATCGCGCTGGAGGGTTTTGTCATGCGTATGAAATTTCATTTTGTTCTGGTTCTGCTGTTTGTGGTCGCCGGCTCGGTAGCGGCCGACAATCTCGTGGCACTCCCCGAATGGACGCCCGATGCCGCCGCCGAGCGCTCGTCCGTCCCCGACATCTACAAATGGCAACTCGAGCCTCTCGCTGCGAATGATGAAGCGTGGGAGGCCGGCGCCGAGGAAGCTGCCGCCAAACTCGAGGCCCTCACCGAGATGCGTGATGGACTGGGTTCGATCGAGGTCCTGGCCGAGTACTTGAAACAGTACTTCGAGGCCGACGAGGTGATCAACAGGATCACCCTTCATGCCAACCTTCGCCGCAACACCAATACGGTCGACCAGACCGTCATCGCACTCCATCAGCGTGCTCTCAAACTGACCAACCAGTTGATGGAGAAGGGCCCAACCCTGAGGCGGGCAATCCTCTCACTGACCACCGAGCAGATGGATGCCGCCTATAAGTCCGCTGTAGGCCTTGAAAACTACCGGCCCTTCATCAACCAGCTTCGCCGTCGCGCGGATCACGTCCTGTCGCCCGAAGCGGAACACGTCCTCGCCCTGGCGGGCGACAATTTGTGGGCGCAAATTGATCTCAACGAGCTGCCCTCGCCGTCCGAGAATGCGTTCTCCTCCCTGATCTCGGAGATGGCCCTTCCCATGGTCAAAGACGAGAACGGCCAGGAAGTGCAGCTGTCCTTTTCGAATTACGGACTCCTGCGCGGCTCCTCGGACCGTGAAGTGCGGCGACAAGCCGTAGCCGCCATGTTTTCCACCCTGAAGTCACTTGAAAACACCTTCGCCGCGACCCTGAGCGGACAGGCGGCCTTTGACGTCTTCCTCGGCCGCGCCCGCGGCTACAACTCCGCACTCGAGGCCTACCTCGACAAGGACGATCTCGATCCTGCGGTCTATCGCAATCTCATCGATACCATGAAGGCCAATACCGGATTGTTGCACCGCTACATCACTCTGCGCAAAGAGGTCATGAATATCGACGAGGTCCACCTCTACGATCTCTACATCCCGCTGGCCGAGAGCGTGGCATCGGAGATTTCCTTTGCCGACGGCGCCCGACACATCATCGAGTCTCTCGAGCCCCTCGGCGAGGCCTATGTCAAGCGACTGACCGAGGGCATCGACCCGGCTTCGGGTTGGATCGACCTCTACCCGGCGAAGAACAAGGAAAGCGGCGCCTTTTCGGCGGCGGCGTACGGCGAGCATCCTTACGTCAAGATGAACTACCAGAACCGGTATGACGACGTCTCAACCCTGACCCACGAGTTTGGCCACGCCCTCCACAGCGATCTCGCGATGCAAAATCAGGGCTATCTGACCTGGCGCTATCCGCCCTTCCTGGCCGAGATCGCCTCCACCTGCAACGAGATGCTGCTCTCCCACCACATGGTGGAAAATTCGTCTTCGGATGCCGAGCGCGCCTGGTTGCTCAGCGAGTTGCTCGAAAGCATCCGGACGACCATTTTTCGCCAGGCATTGTTTGCCGACTTCGAACTTCAGGTCCACGAACTCGTCGAGGACGGCAAACCCGTCACCGCCGAGATCCTGAACGGGATCTATCGCTCTCTGATCGAAAGCTACTACGGTCCCGATTACACGATCGACCCAGACGATGAGATCGAGTGGGCCTATATCCCGCACTTCTACTACAAGTACTACGTCTTCACCTACGCTACCGGCCTGACTTCAGGCATCGCCCTGTCGGAAAAGATCCGCAGCGGCGAAGAGGGAGCGACCGAGGCCTACCTCGACATGCTGAAGGGTGGGTCGTCACGGCCTCCCGTCGACATGCTGCGCGACGCCGGAGTCGACCTGACCAAGCCGGATGCCATCGAAGCTGCCCTGGCGGTCTTCGAGAAGACCCTCGGACAACTGGAGGTCCTGCTCAGATCCGACGACTGAGTACTCTGCACGCCCGCGGAAATACTGATTCCTCAGCTGTGGTGCGTCCGACAGGATTACGGTGACAGGCACAATGGCAGGACAGAAAAATCCCGGCGCTCCCCGACACAATTGTCGTGCGGGAACGCCGGGTCAGTTTCTCGGTCGAATGTCGGCCCTACTCAGCCGACGCCTTGCCCGTATAACCAATTCTTTGCATGGGGTCGGCGCCGAGCGCTTCCGGGTGCAGGTATTTGCCCTGGTCGGTCAAGGATTTGTCCTTTTCGACCTGGATGCGGTTGGCCTCGGCCCAGGAATCGTGGCGGATTCCGGTGACCTGCCATGACACCGTCATTCCGGGTGTGCCGCCTGCGATCTCGAAGCGATTGCCGGCGACTTCCGAGGCCACGAAAAGATTGGGGCCCGGGGCGCCGATGGGCGTCAGTTGGTAGCGGAAATCACGGTTGAGCACTTCGAACCAGTCGGGGAGTTCGATGACGGCCCGGCCCTCGGCGTCGAGCACCACATTACCGTTGTACACGTTCATCATGTCCGGCGACTCGACAAAGGAGTGCGAGAGGTACTTGGTCTCGGGATCCAGGGGGTGGTCGATCTTGAACGAGCCGCCACCCTTGCTGAGGCTCCCGGAGATGTCCACGTCTCCCTGCAGCCAAGCGGCAATGGTTCCACTGGTGCCGAAACCGGCGACCGCATAAAGCGCATGGGCGTTGTCACCGGTCGCTAGGGCAAAGAGGCCGCGGCCATGATCCACGTTGTTTTCGAGCGATATCGCTCCCGAATAAGGAGCAGAGGAGGTGGCGTACATAGCCGAGGCATCACCGCCGTCGGCCCAGATGGCGGCCTGAAGTTCATTGTGGGCGTTCGGTGTGATATCAGAGGTTGTGTTGCCGTAGGCGTAAAGCGCATTGGAGTCGATGCTGTAGGCCTCAACGCCGTAACTGGAGCTGGAGACGCCCTTGACTCCCGGGCCGGTACCGAGATTGTTGCCGTACACCGCAACGCCGCTGCCCTCTGTGGAGCCGATGAGCGCCGGATAGGTGTTGGCCTCGTCGGTGTTCTTAAAATAGCCGGCCCATCCTGTGCCCAGATCCGATGAGTTCTCCACCTTGAACGCCTTGCCCGTGGTGGCCACGGTACCCTCGTAGGGCAGGGTGAACTCCGGGGCGACAGCCCACACGAGGTTGGAACCACTGGTGCTCAGAAAGTGGCCGGCGACGGCGCCCATGGCATCGAGTTTGCCCTGAGAAACGCCGCCGTCCGCGAGCCTCGAATTGGTGACGCCTCCAACGGCAATGCCTACCGTGTCGGCCAGCACCGAAATACCGTCCCCGGCACCCACGTTGAGGGTGACCGTGGAGGAGGAACCTCCTCCGGAGAGGCCTTGGCCGGCGTTGACCGTGTCGATGCCGGAAGACGCGCCACTGCCCAGAAGATCCTCGGAATACGCCATTTCAAAGGTAGAGGGGTCGTTGGAGACATTGGCCAGGCCCGAGCCGAAGACCACCACGTGTCCGGCGCCCGCGATCACCTCGAAACCGATGCGAAGGTTCTGTTGATTGATTCCGGGGGCGAGGTCGGTGATATTCACCTGTTTGGGCTGAAAAGACCCCACCACATAGTCCTTGGTGGCGATGGTCACCCCGAGATCATTCACCGCCGAGGCACGCACCGTGACCTGTGCGCCCGAAGTTTCCATAAAACCGAAGTTGTAACGGTAATCGGAAGCATTCTGTGGATCGGTCTGGTACACGCCGAGCAGGTCGGTGGTTTCACCGAGGCCAATGGCAAACTGGGCAGGCACACCCGAGAAAAACTGACCCACCGAGTCGGACTCGTCGCCTCCGGCGGGAACACTGAAGATCCTGCTGTTGACGATGACATTGCCGTCGGCCACCACGCGAATGGCGCCGAAAGTGGATCCGAGGCCGAACATGTTCTCCACGGCGTTGGGGTAACGGACGGTGTCTCCCGGTTGAATCGTGTCGCTGAATGAACCTACCGGTGTTCCGACGCCGTTGCGTTCGTACATGAGGAAACTGACATTGACCGCCGAACCGGAGGGGTTGTTGACCCAGATGGTGGTGTACCAGTCCGAACTCTCAGCGCCGGGTCCACGCCCCACCGAGGGCAGGTAAACGTCGGCGCCTCCGAAGCCGGCGAGCGCCGTCGGCGCTACCAGCGCCACCACTGTTATTGTGACGAGAAAAATTACGATTCCACGATACGTCATGATCTCTTCTCCCTTTTGCTCTTTTTTAGAGGCCCTTATTATAGCGCCTTTCGCGGGGGCGATTGTGTCAAGGCTCACTCGTGCAGCTCGCCGCTGAGAATCGCTCAGTTTAGGTTAAACTTTCCTCCATAAGAAACGAGGTGGCTGACCCGTGGCAACGCTGAGAAAAATGGTCGTAACGGCAACTGTTATCGGCACACTCCTGATCATCGGAGGGTGCTCGGCCGTGACCTCGTCGATCACCAGCAGAATGTCGGCCGGTCTGGCGACGTCGATCCTCAACCAGAACGACCCTGAAACCGTCCGCCAGGGCGCACCGGCCTACCTCCTGATGATTGACGGTTTCATCGCCGAAGATCCCGACAACGCCGACGTGCTGCTCACCGCCGCCCGCCTCTACTCCAGTTATGCGGCGGCCTTTGTCGATGATCCCCAACGGGCCGCCCTGATGGCCCTGAAGGCGCGGGACTACGGTTTCAGGGGCTTGTGCCTGACCAACAATAATGCGTGCGGAATGTCGGACCAACCCTATGAAGAGTTTTCCACCGTCGTGGACGGGCTGGGCGACAAGGATATCGATGCGGCATACGTTGCGGCCATGGCCTGGGCCACCTGGGTCCAGGCAAATTCTGAGGACTGGGTCGCGGTGGCCGACAAGGCAAGGGTCGAGGCCCTGATGCAGCGGGTCGTTGCCTTGGACGAGGGTTATCGGCAAGGCTCCGCCTATCTCTACCTCGGTGTCCTCGCCACCCTGCTGCCGGAGGCTCTCGGCGGTAAACCGGAAGAGGGCCGGGCATTTTTCGAGAGGTCAATCGATTTGAGTGGCGGGAGAGACCTGATGGCCAAGGTCCTCATCGCGAGGGACTACGCCCGGTTGGTTTTCGACCGGGAACTGCACGATCGCCTCCTGCTCGAGGTCATCGAGGCGGATGCGGTGGCGCCTGGACTCACCCTGAGCAACACGCTCGCTCAACATGAGGCGCGTCGATTGCTCGACGACTCGCAGGACTATTTTGGAGACTGATGATGAGACGTAGCTTGACCTTTTCTTTCCTGTTGGCTCTCTGTTGGACCCAAAGTGTAGGTGCGACGCAACTCAAGATCGCCACGCTCGCTCCCGACGGCTCTTTCTGGATGAACGAGGTGAGGAGAGGCGCCGACGAGATCGCTGAAAAAACCTCCGGCCGCATCAAAATGCGCCTCTACCCCGGCGGTACCATGGGGAACGACCAGGCCATCCTGCGCAAAATGCGCATCGGTCAGCTCCAGGGCGGGATGGTGATGGGGATGGCTTTGACGAGCATTACCCCGGACCTTCAGGTGTACGGTCTACCCTTGGTCTTTCGTTCCTATGCCGAGGTCGACTTCGTGCGTGAACGCATGGATTCGTCCCTGATCTCGAGCCTCGAAGACAAGGGATATATCTCCTTCGGCCTCATTGAGGGTGGCTTCGCCTACATCATGTCCAACAAGCCAACCCGCGCCTTTGCGGACCTCAAAGGCCAGAAAGCATGGATTCCCGAGGGAGACATAGTCGGCGAGGCCATTCTGGATGCCGCCGGATTTTCTTCGGTACCGCTGCCGATCTCGGACGTGCTCACCGGACTGCAGACCGGCCTGATCGACACCGTTGCCGGCCCACCGGTCGCCGCGGTGGCACTGCAGTGGTTCACCCGAACCAAGTACTTCACCGACATGCCTATCCTCTACTCCTGCGGCAGCCTTTTAATCAGCAAGAAGGCGTTTTCGAAACTGGATCCCGCTGATCAGAATATCGTTCGAGAAGTCATGGGGAGGGTGTCCAAGACCCTTGACGAACGAACCCGCACCGACAACGAGCGAGCACGTGAGGCTCTGACCAAACAGGGAATCGAGTTTATCGAGGTTCAGTCCGCTGCCTTGGCCCACTGGAGCGAGGTCGCAAAAAAGGCGACGGACAGCCTGAACCGAAGGGGCGGGTTTCCGGCCGCGAGAATGGACGAGATCAATGCCCACCTTCGGGCCTTCCGGAAACAAGATGAGTGAAGGCCGACAAGGGCTGATTCCTCGGCTTCTTCTTTTTCTCGGAGCCGTCGAGGACGCTATCCTCGCAACGATTCTGACCGCGATGATCGTCTTGGCCGCGGTTCAGATCGTGTTACGGAACGTTTTCGGATCCGGCATCATCTGGGCGGATCCCATGCTCCGGGTTTCGGTTCTGTGGATCGGCATGGTGGGGGCGATGGCAGCTACCCGCGACGATCGCCAGATCTCGGTGGACGCGCTCTCGCGCTTTCTGCCGAAAAAGTGGACCCCGCGCCTGCGGGTCGTGACGGACATCTTCACCTCGGTGGTCGCCGCTTTTTTGAGTTGGCACGCCGGTCGGCTGGTATTGGAAGACCGAATGGCCGGCATGGTGGCCTTTTCCTCGGTTCCGGTGTGGGTGTGTGAACTGGTCCTGCCCTTTGCGATGGGCATTATCGCCCTGCGGTATGCCGCCTATGCCGTGCGCCACCTGCGCGAGGCATTCACCATGGGGAAGGGACCGACGGCATGATCCTGCTTGGTGCCGCCCTGCTGTTGCTCGCCCTTGTCGGCGCGCCCCTCTTCGCCGTCATTCTGGCGAGCGCCTTCTTCGGTTTCGCCCGTGCTGACGTCGATCCGATGGTGGTGGCGATGGAGGTCTACCGGATCGCGGAGACCCCGGTGTTGCTCGCCATTCCACTCTTCACCTTCGCCGGCTATCTGGTGGGTGAGAGCAACGCACCCCGTCGCCTGGTTCGGGTGACGGACGCCCTCTTCAGCTGGATGCCCGGCGGCCTGGCGGTGGTGGCCTTGGTGACCTGTGCTCTGTTCACCGCTTTCACCGGCGCATCCGGCGTCACGATCGTCGCCCTCGGCGCCCTGCTCTACCCGGCGCTCAAAGATGCCGGCTACCGCGAAAACTTCAATCTCGGCCTGATCACAACCTCGGGCAGTCTCGGCCTTCTCTTTCCTCCCTCAGTGCCTTTGATCCTCTACGGCATTGTCGCTCAGGTCAGCATCGACCAGCTCTTTATCGCCGGCATCCTGCCCGGCGCCCTGATGGTGCTCCTACTGTCGATGATGAGCATCCGGGAGGGTTCAAAATCGGCGGTAAAAAAGGCGCAGATCGACTTTGACTGGCGAGAGGCGGTGGCGGCGGTGCGCGGGGCGATGTGGGAGATTCCCCTACCCATCATTGTGCTCGGCGGTGTGTACAGCGGCTTCTTCGCAATCTCGGAAGCGGCGGCGGTCACGGTGGTGTACGTACTCGTCGTCGAGGTCCTGATCTACCGCGAGATCAGCCTTCAAAAGATTCCCGCCGTCATGCGCGAGTCGATGGTGATGGTCGGCGGCATTCTGATCATCCTCGGGGCCTCTCTGGCTTCGACCAACTACCTGATCGATGCCCAGGTTCCGGAGCAGCTCTTTGCCTTCGTCAACGCCCACATTACCTCCAAGCTCACCTTCCTTATCCTGCTCAACGCCTTTCTCCTCATACTCGGCACCATGCTCGACATTTTCTCGGCTCTGGTGATCGTCGTGCCGCTGATTCTGCCGATCGCCCTCGGCTACGGCATCGACCCCATCCACCTCGGCATCATCTTCCTCGCCAACATGCAGATCGGCTAC
Organism: Thermoanaerobaculales bacterium; assembly: GCA_021107705.1. Taxonomy (GTDB): domain Bacteria; phylum Acidobacteriota; class Thermoanaerobaculia; order Thermoanaerobaculales; family Sulfomarinibacteraceae; genus JAIOSJ01. The sequence continues at coordinate 9,554 of JAIOSJ010000323.1, forward strand.
TGCACCCCGCCCGTGGGCATGAATCTCTTCATCGCGAGCTATCGCTTCAACAAACCGGTGGTTCAGCTCTACCGCGCCGCCCTGCCCTTCCTACTCGTTCTCTTCATTACGGTGCTCGTCATCACCTACGTGCCATGGTTGTCGCTCGCGCTGCTGCGTTGATTCTCTGAATTAGTTTCCTCCCGGTAACTCCGGATGGGAACAAAGTGACAAGCTCGAGGGGGCTCCGGCCCCCTCATTTTTTATGCCTGGGAGGGTGTAGAAACAGTTCAGACCCGAATCTTCAGTGCCAATTCATGCGGGCCTCTGCGCACGCGGATGAAAACATGATCTCCCGCTGACTTGGCGCGGAGAATACGTTTCAAAGTCGCTGGGCTCGGCTCATCGCTGGTATCGATGCGCACAATCACGTCATGGCATTCAAGACCCGCTCGATCGGCCGGCGAACCAGGCTCGACCGATAAAATCCGGCTGCCACCGTAGGTTGATTCAACCTCAATGCCGAGCAGCTCCCGGCGCCTCGGTCGGGGAGGTGGGATGTGCCGTCCGTAGTCGATCTCCGCCCAGACCTCGGGGTAAGAGGTCCGGCTTTCGAACATCACCGTGCGAACTCGGCTCGTAACGTCATCGCCCGATGTCGTACCGATCTGCGGTTGGGCTTGGGATCGACTCTCAGCTTCGAGCTTTTTCCCGCTTTCAGGCGCCCGGATGCCGGCCTTGTCCTGGCAACCGAACCAACGAGGCTGCCGCTCCCGATAGACCTGCACGACGATCAAACCGATTTGCGAGTCCGTCCTTCCCTGGCCCTCGCTCCACTCAGGAGGACTGAAGACGAAACGCTGGGCCCTCTCATGGTCGAGCTGCCACCCGGGAAGGGTTCTCGTGCCCCAGGGGGCGAGGATGGAGCCGGTGTCGCCATCGGCCCGGCCGACGATGGGGTCCCTCCGATAGATATTCACCCCATCCACGCCGACGACGATCTTGAGGCGTTCCGCGGTCCGATTGCGCAGCACAATCGAGTACGATCCACCGACCAGGGCTTCGGTAGATCCATCGAAGACCCAACGGTTCTTACCGTCCTGTACGAGCGCCAGAGCCTTCCCGCGGTCCGGCACCAGTTGAACCTCAACTGCACCGTTTGCGAGTTCGAGCTTTATCGTTCTCTCGGCGCCGGAGCGAAACCAGGCTTCGGCCGAACCCGCACCCACCCAGAGCCCGACGAAGACAAAGAGACCAATAAACGGAAGAAGGCGATTCTGACTCATGAGATTTCCCCTCTCGGGCCCGCCTGATGTTGTTGAATAGCCACTGAAGCCAGCCTAATACCTTGGACACCGAAGAGACGAGAAACGAAACCGCAGTCCGAGTACCATGCGGTATGGACATCAGACTTCCACCCACCGGGACTGAGGCCCATGTCTGGGGACTCAATCCGGAGATCGTCTTCCTCAACCACGGATCATTCGGCGCCTGCCCGCTCGCGGTCCTTGAAAAACAGGCCGAGTTACGTCGCCGAATGGAGGCCGAGCCCGTGCGCTTTTTCGTTCGCGAACTGCAGGATCTCCTTGACGAGGCCCGCAGCGAACTGGCGACCTTCGTCGGCGCGGATCCGGAGGGCCTCGCCTTTGTGTCCAACGCCACAACCGGCGTCAACACCGTTCTCGCATCACTGGACTTCGGCCCGGGAGACGAACTCCTGGTCACCAACCACGAGTACAACGCCTGCCGCAACGCCCTCAATGCCCGAGCCGTTCGAGCCGAGGCGAGGGTCGTGGAGGCGGTCATCCCCTTCCCCCTGAAGTCCAACGACGCCGTGATTGAGGCAGTCTTGGCGCGAGTCACTCCCCGAACGCGACTCGCCCTGGTCGACCATGTGACCAGTCAGACCGGAATCGTCCTGCCGATCGCCGAACTGACCGACGAACTCGAGAACCGGGGCATCGCCGTGCTGATCGACGGCGCCCACGCCCCCGGCATGCTTGATCTAAAAGTGGACGATCTGGGGGCATCCTTCTACACCGGCAACTGCCACAAGTGGCTATGCGCACCAAAGGGCGCTGCCTTTCTCTGGGTGCGTAAGGATCATCGCAACCGGATTCACCCCTTGACCATCAGCCACGGCGCTAATGCACCGTTGGGCCGACAATCGCGCTTTCACCTCGAATTCGACTGGGTCGGAACCGACGACCCAACGGCTTTTCTCTCGGTCCCGACCGCTTTGAGAACTGTGGGTGCACTGGCCGAGGGCGGTTGGCCGGAAGTGCGCGTCCGCAACCGCGCTCTCGCGCTGTACGGCCGGAGAATCCTCTGCGAACAGCTCGGAATTGAGCCGCCCTGCCCAGACTCAATGATCGGGTCACTGGCGGCAATTCCCCTGCCTGACGGCAGCCCCGAACCCCCGACCTCGCCCCTATATTGCGATCCCCTGCAGGACGAACTGCTCTTCCGTCACGGTGTCGAAGTGCCGGTGATCCCCTGGCCCGCGCCGCCCAAGCGCCTGCTGCGCATCTCGGCCCAGCTCTACAACAGCGAAGAGCAGTACCGATATTTGGCTGAGGCGCTGGGTTCTCTGATCGGAGCATAGGCGGCGGCCAAGCTCGAGGCGGTTCTGGTTGACGAGCCTGGTTTGAACTCCGGCCTTCGGGAGCGCGGGCGCTCCCGAAGGCCGACGCCACAAACCATGCCGCCAACGAAGTAGCATCAAAGCATCCGCGCCTGATCAGACCTTCACGATCGAAGGTCTCAGATATGAAGCCTGACTCGTGAGGCGAGTGTTTTTGTGGAACCGGCCTTCTGGCGTGGCTTCGCCATCCCAGCGTCGCTATGAAGCGAAGCCACGAGAAAGCCAATTGCATGGACTGCGGCTTCGCTTCATACGCGAGCGGCGGCCTACCTCGTTCCCGGGAAAGCCGAGGTCGAGGCGGCCTGCCCGTGAATTGCCAAGTGTCGGCATTGTGAAGAAGGCGAAACGATAGCGAAGCGCGAATCAACACAATGCCGCACAGGCACGTTCCGGTGGAAGCGCCGTCCACGTGCTGACAAACGCTCCGCTGATCCGGTGATCGAAGGCGTGGATCCTCGATAACACGAAGCATTCGCCTCGGCCGGGGCGTGCCATGCTCTGGTTTTTCCCCAGCGGTCGTGTCGGGGACGTTTTTCCTCAAGGGAAAAGTCAAGCTTGGCAACCCGCGGGAAGGGCGTTCGTACCTGGTTGATGGCTGGAGTAGGAGGCCGTCGAGGTAATTTTTCCAGGGGGACAGGGCAGCTGTTTCAGTTGTGAGGATTTCCGTCCCCCTGGAAAAATGTCGAGCGGGAGCGCTCGCGCTCCCGAAGGCCGGCGCTTCAACCCCGCCATTTTCGGGAAGACCTTCCCGGACCCGCCGACCAGGCGACGCTCGGATGGGGTTCGGTGGTATCGTCGGACGGGAGGATGGCGGGAATTTCGGCAAAAGGTTCTTATAGGCGAATAAGTAGTTAGGCCGCCACATCCAATAGATTTGGTCTCAATTAGGCCAGAAAGGGCACCGATCAATTATGGCGATCAAGTTCACGCTGCAACGCGGAGGATTCTACGGAACATTCGCCACTTTCGGCCTCGGCCTTATGACCTTCCTATTCCTTTGGGTACCGTTCGGGCAACATATTTCTGGTCGTGAGGTTCAGTGGGAGGTTTTGTACTGCCTACCAATGTTTGGATACTTCTGGTACATGCGACTCAAGCCTGTGAAAGCGGTTCTTATCCACGAAGACGGTCGGGTAGAATTTCAACGAGGTTGCGGAGGTTCTGAGGTGAGCATTGCGTCAATCAAAAGAATTCGACCGATGTTTGGCCTTTCAGGCAGGAGCTTCGTTCTACACCATAGCAGTGGGGCGGAATTACTCTTTGAAGACCCAACAGCTGTTTCATGTTTGGGTATCGAACTTCGGAGCAGAAATCCAGCGATCGAGCTACGAGGTGTACCCGAACCCCCAGGAAACTACGACGCGAGGGTTTCTTGATCGATCCATCAAATTTTTCCTACAGGTGCTTTGAACTTCTTTTTGTACAACACTTTACATACCTAGCAAAACCATGCAATCGGACCCAGATCTATTGGAATACAACTTGCGGAGCTAGTTCTCTTCCAGTTTTTCGCTTCGCGAAAACCGTCTGGGCCGCTTATGGTAGCCTTTAGCAACACAGGAAACACATAACATGCCCAAGCAGAAGAAGATGACCACTGCGCAGAAGCGCGCCAGAAAAATAGCCAAGGCTGAGAGGCAGAAGAAGTACATGTGGGTTTTCATGAATGGCAAGCAAGTCCGAGTGAAACGCCCTCCGACGATTGATGGCATGAGTGTTGACGAGTTCATTCGGCATAACGCTGATCCAATATGGCTGCATCAGAATGAATTGTGGGAGTATATGCAGCCTGCGGATGATGATGATTGAGCATCCCAGTATTGTTTGGTGCCATCCGTGCCACCCCAGTTCTTCCAGCTTTTCCTTTTGAATTCATGAGGAACTCGCAGCCGTATCTTCAACCCCGGCCTTCGGGAGCGCGAGCGCTCCCGCTCGGCGTTTTCCAAGAGGGACGGACGTCAAAGAAGACGGATCACTTGTCCTGTCCCTCTTGGAAAAGGCCTCGACGGCCTCCCACGCCAGCGAAGCAGATGCTTTCATCGCGCGTCCCGAGGGTTGCCAAGTGTCGGCATTGTGCGGGCGGCGAAGGACACTCGAAACGACTCCCAGTCACAATGCCGCACATGGCACGCCTCAGCGTCGCTCGCCGTCCGCGGGTCTGCGAACGCCTCACCAATCAGGTGATCGAGGCTGTCGACCCTCGACGCCACGAAACGACATCTCCATCGGAGCGTGCCTGGTCTCGACCTTTTGCTGCGGGTCGTTTCGCTTAAGCGGGTGCAAAAGGTCGAAACCTGGCAACTCCCGGGGAGGTCTTTCAAAGACAGTTCTCCCGGCAGGTCGGTAGGCCGTCGCTCGTCTTGTCAGCGGGCCCGGCTTTCTCTTTATTTCACCCTACCTTCCCGGGCCCGCTGACAAGACGACGCTGGGCCGCCGCAAGGCGGACCAGAAGGCCGGCGCCTCAACTCAAACCACTCTCAGAAGGGCGTTCAACAATGGCCGGTTCTCGCCCCGTCCGACTCCTCGGCATCACCGGCTCCAATTTTCAGTCGGGAACAGGAGAACAGTTGGATCTTTTCACTTCACCGGATTAACCCGAAAAGCCGCAAGGGCCTGCGGCGGCTCTCTCTCCGGCAGGGCCCGCGCCATGCGGCGGACGGCATCCGACCATCCCGGAACCGAGGCCCACAGTCGGCTGTCGACGGATTTGAAAGAACTCCCGGACGAGATGAGGCGGGTGGCGAGACCGGGCCGAAGCCGGCCCCCGGCATCGACCACCACGGCTTCCATCTCACCCTCCCGTTTATAGATTGCCAGGAGACCGAAGAGTTCCTTTTCTCCATCGATTTCAAAACAGGCGGTACGTCCTCGGTCTCCTTCGTGCAACTCCTGGAGAACACCTTCCACCAGGGGATGGCCCGAGGCGAAGAAATCCAGCGTCTCTCGCGCCACGGCCTCCTCCCGATCGAAGGTGCCGAGGAAACGCGCTTCAGGCGGCACGCCGGGAAGGCGATCCAGAAGGGTCTCTCCACCCAGGCCGATGAACCAGGTGCGAACCCCGCGCTGCTCCTCCATCTCGAACCCGAATCGGGCAGCGGTACCGAGAACGACTTTGGCGGTGAGGCTTTCGAGATCCTCGGGGATGCGACCGAGAATGCCCTCCGCCATTTCCTCGCGATAGGGTTCGCTGTGCAGCTCGTGGTAGGCGGCCTCCTGAACGCGCGTCTGGGCCTCTTCGGCCTTTCGCAGCACCTCGGCAAAGAGCCCTTGGTCGATTTCCTTCAGACCCTCCACGGCGACCCTAGTGATTTCCCGTGCAATATGGCGCAGTTCCCGATCCAGCCCACCGACCGACTCACGAAAGAGACCCATCTCTTCATACAGGCGGACAACGGCGCCGGCCAGACCGGCCGGCGGCCGAAAGTAAACTATCTCCGTTGGACGATCGCGGCCGATTCGGTCAAGGCGACCGATGCGCTGCTCCACGACTCCCGGATGCCAGGGCATGTCAAAGAGAACCAGCCGATGACACATCTGGAAATTGCGGCCCTCACCGCCGCACTCGGTGGAGACCAGAATTGACGGTCCCGTCGACAGACCCAGCTGCGCCACCTCGACATCCCGTCTCTTGGTCGAAAGCTCCTCGTGAAACAGCCCGACCCGGAGGTAGGCGCGGCGTTCAAGAGCAGCCTTGACCATCTCGAGGCTTTCACGCCGGGCAACGAACACCAGGGTCTTCTCGCCGCGCCTACGCCAAATCGGAGCCTGATCCACAAGCCAACGCAGACGCGGATCCTTCGCCCCCGCCTCGGCCACCATCGCGTCCAATTCCTCATCGCGCCCCTTCAGGACGGCCGCGAGGGCGGCCGATGAAGAAACGGCCTGAAGCACGAGGTCCGCCTTGCGACCATGCGTGGCCCGGTTCTCCGCCGGCAGTGAGCGCATCCGGTCTTCGAGACGACGAAAAGGCCGCCACTCTTCTTCCCCGAGATCCACCGGCAACGGGAGGCGCGGCGGCCAGCCGCCGATATCGACCGCCCGGGTGGCGCTGGTACACGATGGCAGAGCCCGCCGACTCTCCAGTCGAGCCGGAAGATCTTCCCCTTCCGGCAGATCATCGGAGCGAAGCAGTTGGAGGAGTCGAAGGAATCCGAGGGCGTCATCTTCCAGCGGAGTCGCCGTCAGCAGCAGCAAATTGCGGTCGAGGGCTGCGATCGGAGCGACGGCCCTGTAGGCGGCGTTGCCCGGATGCCCCTCGGGGCGCTGCAGATGATGGGCCTCGTCCACAACCAGAAGGTCGATGCCGGCGGCGAGGGCCATCTCCGCCAAACGGGGATCGGCGCTCAATCTTTCGAGGGACACAATTGCCCGGCGATGAACTTCAAAGCAATTGAAATCCTCACCTTGCTCCTGCCCGACCTCGGCAATCCTCTTGTCGTCAAGCAGTACGAAGACATGATGGTGCTTACGCCAGAGTTCCCCCAACCACTGCACCGTGAGCGACTCCGGCGCGACCACCAGGATGCGTTCGGCGCGACCGGTGTGGATAAGGCGATTCATGATCAGGCAGGCTTCAACGGTCTTCCCGAGTCCGACGCCATCAGCCAGAAGCCACCGCACGGGATTCTTGCGGCAGGCCCTTTCGGCTGCATAGAGCTGATGCGGATAGAGACGGATACGGCCGCCGAGAAAAGAACCCAGACCTTCCGCCTCACGCAAACGCTGCAGACGAAGAGCATCGACCCTATTCGAGAAATCGTGCAGGTTGCCCACGACGCCGTCCGCCAGGAGATCGATCGCGGACTCCACCACGGGAATGGGCCACAGGAATTTAATCTCGACCTCGCGACCATCCTCCAAGAGACATCTGTCGTTTCTCGGACCAGCCGCCACCGTTACCAACTCACCGGAGGGATCAAGGCGGGCCGTCAGTCCCGACCGGAGGGGAATCGGAATCAGGGCGTCCGTATTGGCGGAGAAATCCAGCCTTTCATCGCCCCGGGGAAAGAATACGACCCACCGGCGGGAATCGACCCGAACCACACGCCCGGAACCCAAATCAGGGTTGAACCGGTGAAAGACAAAATCGCCGACATCCAACATCTGGACGCATGGTAACAGGCGGGTTCCACCATAGATTCAACCGTGATATCCTCAGGGAGAATTCGTTCTTTACGAGTCGTTTTTACTGTGAACCAACCAAGGAATTTCCTCGACGAATACGCCATAACGACGATGCTCGCATCATCGCCGCAGAGGACCGTGTATCGGTCCCTCGAACCGGACACCGATCGGGATGTCGTGGTCAAATTGCTGAACTCGAACGGCGCCTCCGAGGATCAAATCGTTCGCCACCACTTTCTGCGTGCCATCGGCGCCATACAGTTCCTCTGCCTGCCGGCCTTCCCTGAAGTCCTCGATTTTGGATTCACCGACGACAGCAGTGCCTTCATGGTCATGGAGTGGATCGACGGCGAAAGCCTCACAACGTTTGCGGGCGCTCCGCCCCAACGTGTGATTCCTGTTCTGATTCAGGTTACGGAGACTCTCGAGGCCCTGGCAATGGGTGAGGTCTATCACCATAATCTGTCGCCGGACAACATCCTCGTAGAGGCGCAAATCGAGGGGGGGGCGGCAAAGATCGTTGGGTTCGGAACCGCTGCATACTTCACTGGGACCATGGCCGGCACATTGGTCGGGCGCTCTCCGGAAGCCGACCGTTTCATCGCACCCGAACGTTTCGTAGCCTCGCAAGATGGGACCGTCGGCGGCGCCCCTGCCGACCTCTATTCCCTGGCGATGGTCACACTCGACCTCCTCGGGGGCGAGGTGTTGGAATCGGGTGATCCTGGGGTTCGTTTTTCCGACGGCGTTCGCTCCGCCCTCCCAGAAACCGAGATCCTGGAAGAGGCTCTCAAGGGCGCCCTGGCTATGGTGCCTGACGAGCGTCAGACGACCTTTGCGATCCTCAGGAATGCTCTTGAGCGGAATCTGGCGCCGGCGGAAGAGAACGGCCCACCTTCGGTTGCGGAACCACCACCAAATACTGCCTCCGAGGCGCTCTCAGTGGAAGACGAAGACAATTACAAGACCCAGGTAATAGGTCCCGACCAAGGCGGATCCGATGAGCAAGGGGCCCAAGGCGAGTTGGAACTGGAGACCGAGCCGGAACCAGAGACCGAACTGGAACTGGAGACCAAGCCGGAACCAGAGACCGAGTTGGAACCGGGGACCGAGCCGGACCTGGAGCCCGAGCTGGAACCGGAGACCGATCCGGAACTCGACCCTGAGGCGTTGGAAAGTCCCACCGAAGCAGATTGGACCTCGGAGACCCTTGTGGAACTACCCGGTCCACCGCCTCTGCCCGCGGCCGAAACAGGAGAACCATCGGCTCAAGAACCGGTTGAAACGCCGACCTCGCCACCCCTTCTGACCGAAGGCCCCGGAGAAGAAACCACCGTTGACGGGAGAAACCTCCTCCTTGGGCACCGGGACACAGGCGGCCTGTTGGAAGAGGACCTCATCGAAACCGGCCCGGTCGCCTTCGACCCCAACAAGACTGACCCCCTCTTCGTACCGAAGACCCCCGGTCCACCACCTCTACCTCCCAAGCAAGCGCCTCGGACCGAGGCCGTCCCTGCCGATCCTGCCGGGAGAAAATCCGGGCTCTCCTTCAACCGACGACTTCTGGTTTGGGCGCCCGTTGCTCTCGTCGTCATCGCGGCCATAACCTTCGGCCTGGTAATGCTCCGACGCCTCGCTCCCGACCCGCAACCAATCCCAGCGCCCGTGACTGTCGTTCAGCCGACTCCTTCATCAGTCGCCCTACCGCCTGAAGAGCCCGTCGAAGCCGAGGTCCATCCTGCGCTGGAGAAGGCCGATGCCCTGTTGCTCGAAGGTGACGTCGAAGGGGCCCGTATCGTTCTCGCGGCAATCACCCATGAGGAAATCGGCAACTTTTCCAACGACGAGGCCGAGGCTTTCCGCGCCATGAAAGATGCGCTTGAGGGATCTCGGCTCGACGCCGCCGTCTCCGACCTCGAAGGCGGCCTTCAGCACGGCAGTATTCGAATGCTGAAACGAGGCGTTGCAGGTCTTCAGAGATTGAACTCCGAGGAGTTCGCAAGCCGGCCGGAAGTGTCGGCCATGCTTAAGAGGGCTCAGGCCGCTCTTCACCTTCACAGCCTGATGTGGAAGGCGCAGGAGGCGCAAGACTATCCATTGGTCATGGAGCGCAGCACAGCGATGATCAAGGCCCTCCCGAACTACAGTACCGGCTTCAAATTTCGCGAAGAGGCGGCAAGCGCCCTGGAAAGCATGTCGGACCGGGCTGGAGAGGCGGGAGATCACGACCGGGCCAAAAAACTGCTCGAGTCGGTGAAGAAACACTGGCCCGAGCGCCGAGGACTTGACCAAAGATTTTCCGCCGTCAATGATGCCGAGCAACGGCAGGAGAAACAGAGGACGGACATCGAAAAGGCCCTGGCCAGCGGAAGGGCCGGAGATCCCGAAGCCGGACTCGCCCTCCTGAACACCGTCACTCCCGGAGCCGGACTCCAAGAGAATCATTCGGAAGCCCTCAACCTGTTGCGCCAACAACTCGCCGAGCTGGATGCCCAGCCACCTGTAGTGGAACTCACACCGGAAACTGACCTCACCTTCAAGAAGAAGAAGACCGTGACGATCCGGCTGATCATCACCGACGATCATCGGGTTGCCGGCGCCACAGCCTACCTCAAGACAGCCGGCGCCACCATTTTTTCGAAAATTGAACTGAGTCTTGATGACTCGACTGATTCCTGGAGTTTCGAAATCGGGCCCGAAACCCACAGGAACGACGATTTTTTCCTGTACGTTGAGGCCACCGACGTGGGCGGTCACACCGGCCGACTCGGAAGTTCCAAGGCCCCATTGAAAGTCAAACGCATGAAAGGCCTCAAGGCCCTCTTCAGTAAGTAACCACGCTCCAATTCGGATTGAGTTTCAAGCCAAGGAGAGAGTGATGGGTTTCATAGAGTTGATCGGCTATTCGGAATCCCAGGTGGTCGCGGCCACGTTGATAATGACCAATATTTGGCGGCTTCGATGAAAAAGACCCTCGACATCTTCATCGTGTCGGACGCCACGGGCGCCACTGCCGAGGCCATTGCGACGTCGGCCCTCGTGCAGTTCGGCGGGGCTGAGGCCCACATCCACCGACACCCGTTTACTCGCTCCAATGAAACCGTCGAGACCATCATCGAAGAGGCCGACGCCTGTGGTGGAATGATCGTCTTCACCTTCGTTTCGAGCGAACTGAGCGACACGATCACTTCCCTGGGGAAAGCCAAGGGCCTCGTCGTAATAGACCTTCTCGGCCCTCTGATGAACCTCTTCGCCAACACCCTGGATTACACTCCGATCCGAACCCCAGGACTGTTTCGGAGCCGGGAGCAAGATCTGTTCAAGGTGACCAAGGCGATCGATTTCACTCTTAGGCACGACGACGGCCAAGGGCTTGACACCATCCATATGGCTGACCTCATCATTCTCGGCGTTTCGCGTACCGGCAAGACCCCTACCAGCGTCTTCCTCTCCTGCAGAAAACTGAAGGTCGCCAATATTCCCATTGTCCTGGGCATTCCCCTGCCCGAAGGTATTGCGACCCTGCCAATCCCCAAGGTCGGCTTCAAAATGGATATCGAACGTCAGGCTCAGTTGCGGAAGGAACGGTCTCGCCGCATAGGTTCGCGAATCCCAGGCTATTCCGACCGCGCAAATATCATCTCCGAACTTGAGTACGCCAACACCATCTTCCGTAAGCTGCGAAAGATCCGAACAGTCGATGTGACCAACCGATCGATAGAAGAAACCTCGGACTGGATTACTCGCCAGGTTTTGTGAGGGGTTTGCCTTTACCGGTGTTCAACCCCGGCCTTCTGGTGTGGCTTCGCCACCCCAGCGTCGCGTGAGCAGCGCGGTCGCGAGGGAGACAGGTCGAGGCGACTGCGACCACACTGCTCAGGCGAGCGACGGCCTTTCTCGTTGCCGGGAGAACCAAGGTCGTATCGTTCTTCCCGAGGATTGCCCCCTCTGACGTTCTTCTGCTGCGCAAAAAATGAGCGTAGCGTCAAACAAAAGAACGTCAGAGACCGCACGTCCCGGCGGGGCGCGCCGTCCGCCTGCTGACAAACGCTCCGCTGATCCGGTGATCGAAGGCGTGAATCCTCGACACCACGAAGCATTCGCCTCGGCCGGGGCGTGCTTTGACTTTTCCTCGATGGTCGTTTCGTGAACTCGTCTCGTTAAGGGAAAAGGCAAGCTTGGCAACCCGCGGGAATGGCGTTCATACCAGGTTGATGGCTGGAGTGGGAGGTCGTCTGAAGACCTTTTCTGGGAGGACCCGGGCGACTGTCCTGGTTTCGAAATACCTCGTCCCCCCAGAAAAGTCGAAGCGGGAGCGCTTGCGCTTCCGAAGGCCGATGCTTCAACCCCGCCACTTCCAGAAAGGCGATCAATCTGCTCGGGTTGCGCCCCATGAGGCCCAACCAGAGCCAAAGATCATGATGCTGCCAATTCACCTTTGGCTGTCTTTGCCTTATGTCCGCCACTTCGCCGGATTCTCCGATTGGCGAAGTACGGCGAGAACGACCACTCGGTCATCCTCGGCCACAAAGAAAAGCGAGTAAGGGAACCGACGAAGAAGGACTCGCCGGATCTCGAGATGTGTTCTCTGGTAGTGAAGTGGATTGTCCCGAGCCCTGACCATAGCCGCTTCGAGTTCATCTAGAAATTGGTCGCCGAGACCCTCCAGCTGGTCGTCGTACCAGTCACGAGCAACAGCCGCTTGGACTTCTGCCCTTCGGCGAACAACCAAGGAGCGGTTCATTCGCGTGACAGCAATCGCGCCTTGACTTCAGGCCAGGGAGATCCCTCGTTGGGGTTGGCTTGGTACTCCGCGTAATACTCGTCAAGCAATGCCTTTTGAGTATCGGTAAGAGGGATTTGGTCAGGATCTCGGGCAACACTGTCCCAGAGAGCCTGGGCCAATCGAATGCGATCTGCCACGGGCATCTGAAAAACCTCGGAGAAAGACACGCTTTCCATAAAACGATCTTACCAGTGGGTGAGCCCCTAACCTAACGGTTGGGGTTCAGCGGGTCGACCGAACGGTTCTATCGAACGGTCCCCCGAGGCAATTTTTCCAGGGGGACAGGACAGCTGTTACGGCTCCGACAATATTTGTCCCCCTGGAAAAATGTCGAGCGGGAGCGCTCGCGCTCCCGAAGGCCGGTGTCACAAAAAAAGTCCCACTCATTGCATTTACGCCTCATTTATACTATACTGAATCCAAGGAGGCATCCGATGCAGGACTTCGAAATGGCCAAGGACGGAAGAACCTACCACCAAACCAACTCGGGCCTTCCCGACCGAAGATCCCAGTGGCCGCGCGAGGCAAGAGAGGCATTCGGTCAGGTCTTGAGTGAACTCAACTCGTGGTGCCGGGAGTTTGGGCAGCCCGGCTCGAGTAATACATGGGTGGCGGAGACCGCGGTACGCGAGGCTTGGGCGCCCACCCCCAACGTCCTCAACACGGCCCATCCGGAGACGACCCACTGGCTCTCCTGACAGGCGCTTGCAAAATCCAGCGTCCGAGAATGCGGGCCCGGCAATCGCGCTCCAAAACACAGGGCAACCACATTCCGGAAACGACATAGGAGAAAATCTCGCAGAGAACGCCAAGAACGCTGAGAGAATATATCTTTACGAGAAGCCCTCCTCCTCTTTCCCCCCTCTGTGTCCTCTGCGGTCTTTGCGAGAGAACTGCCTTCTTTTTTGTGCC
>JAIOSJ010000282.1 GCA_021107705.1 Thermoanaerobaculales bacterium
CGCAGTCATCGCCGGCATGGGAATGGAGGCGATCCGCATTCGCCGCCTCTTGCTGTTGTTGGGTGTGGGACTCGGTGCCGCGGGCGCGCTGGGTGGTGCGAGTTTAGGGATCGCAATTGCCTGGATCCTGTACGCGACTGGGGCGTTGGCTTTGCCCCGAGGAGTTTTTGTCGTTTCGTCGGTCCCTTTCCGTGTCGATCCCATCACCGTGGTTTTGATTGTCGGTCTGACCCTGGGAATGTCGGCAGTGGCTTCGTGGCTGCCCTCCCGGGTCGTTGCACAGCGCGAGCCCGCGGAAGGGCTGCGCTATGAGTGACACGAGGCCGATGGTCCGTCTTTCGAGGATCTCAAAAGGCTATGGTTCAGGTGAGACTGATGTTCGCGTTTTGCATGAACTCGACCTCCAGATCGCAGAGGGAGAACTGCTCGCGGTGGTTGGGCCTTCGGGAGTAGGGAAGAGCACTCTGCTTCACCTTGTAGGTCTCCTCGATCGGCCGGATACCGGTTCAATAGAGATCGACGGTTCGGATGTGGGGGAGATCAACGGCACTGCACGGGCGGGAATCCGCAATCGTACGCTCGGATTCGTCTTTCAGCACCACCATTTGCTCGACGAGATGGATGCCAGAGACAACGTTGCTTTGCCGCTCCGCATTGCCGGGAAACCGGCGCGGGAGGCTCGGTTGCGAGCCGACGCCCTCCTTGAGAAGGTTGATCTCAGTGGACGTTCGACTCATTTTCCGGACCAGCTTTCCGGTGGTGAACAACAGCGTGTAGCCCTGGCACGAGCCCTCGTCATGCGCCCTCGGCTTTTATTGGCGGATGAACCGACGGGTAATCTCGATCGTGCTTCGGCCGAGAGTGTCTTCGAACTGGTGCGCCAACTACATTTGATGGAAAATCTGACGTCGATTATAGTGACACACAACGAGGCCGTGGCGAGTCGGTGCGACCGAATTTTCAGATTGGCTCCCCTCGGCGAGCGTTCCGGATATGTTCGAGAAGTTTGACGAATTCTGCGCTTTGCGGTTTTGGCATACCTCAAGGAGGGGAAACTCTTCTCCCGGAGGAGGCGTGGGTGTTGTGTTGATTGAGTGGCAGGGTGAAAATGTCTGTGATCCGGCAGGTGATATCGCCGACAGGCAGCTGTTGACGGTGATGCTTCGCCGGGTTCGGTGGGGGATATAACGTGAAGGCGAGTGCAATTTGCGTCTTGTTGGCGACTCTGATGGTTATGCCGGCCGGGTTTGCCGTTGGTGAAAATGAAGAGGGCCCGATCATTGCCGGTATTTCCGTCGAGGGTGGGGTGACCCTCACCGAGGATACGGTTTCCTATTACCTGGGGTTGGAAGAGGGAGACCTCCTCGAAAACGATTTTCTTTCGCAAGGTTTTCGACGGCTGTGGGAATCCGGCTTAGTTGAAGATCTGGAGATCGCGACCGAGATCCTTGATGACGGCCGGGTCAATCTGATCGTCGTAGTGCAGGAACGTCCGTTTATTTCGTCGGTGGTTTTCGAGGGCAATAAGAAGCTCAGCGCGACGACCCTGAAAGACAGGCTGGATGAAGAGGGCGTCGAACTTCCGCGAAACACACCGCTCCGCCTGGCCCAGCTGTCGAGGATTCAGAATGCTCTGGAACAGATATATTCAACGGACGGTTATCGGTCCGCCAGAGTTGATTACGAAATCGAGGATCTGGGACGAAACCGGCGCCGTGTCGTCTACAACATCGAAGAAGGCGGCAAGGTCAAGATCGACGAAATCGACTTTGTCGGTAATGAGTGCTTTTCGGATGGTCGTCTGCGGCGGTCGCTGAAATTGATCAAGGAGAAGAAGCTTTATCGTATTTGGGGTTCGAAAATCATCTATTCCGAGGAGTCATGGCAAGAAGACCAACAGAATCTCCGTGAGTTCTTTCTCAACCACGGCTATATCGACGTAAAGATCGGTGAGCCGATAGTTGAACTCGTGGCGAAGAACCCCGATGCCGAAACGCTGAAAAAACAGAAGTTCAGGGCGAAGATTACGATTCCGGTCGAGGAGGGTGAGGTCTACACGCTTGGGTCGATCGAAGTGCGAGGAGCGGAGATTTTCCCTCCTGAGTTTATAGCTGGATCGATCGGTGCTGAAGAAGGGAAACCGTACTCCTACAAAGTCATTGATGCGGGGAACGAGCGAATCCGCGACAGTTACCACAACCGCGGCTACATCTATGCCTATACCAACGAGATCAGGCAACGGCGGGACGACGAAAGCAAGATTGTTGATGTCATGGTCGATGTTTTTGAAGGAGACCGCTTTCAACTCGGGCGTCTTGAATTTTCGGGAAACACCTCGACCAAGGACAAAGTCTTGCGGCGGGAATTCCGAGTCCTCGAAGGAAACTGGATGAACATGGGTCTTTTCCGATCCTCGGTCTTCAAGGTGAATGCACTCGGTTATTGGAAGCTTGAGGAAGACCCTCTCGAATTCGATTTTGACGAAGAGAAGAATAGGGTCAACGTAACGGTCAAGGGGAACGAGGTAGGACGGAACGACCTTCAGTTTGGGGCAGGCTATTCCGAACTTGACGGCTTCTTCGGACAGGCATCCTTCAACACACGGAACTTCCTGGGTCGGGGAGACTCCCTCGGCGTCTCCATCCAGATTGGAGGGAGGGCGGACTACTACAACCTCAGTTTCACCGAGCCCTTCCTTTTTGACCGGCGGATTCTGCTGGGAGCGTCGATCTTCAGTACGTCCACTGATATCGCCGACTATCATCGGGAATCCACAGGGGCGAGTCTGACCCTGGGCGTCGGCCTCGGAATGTGGGGATCCCTGTCCGGCTTGTTCGGCTACGAAAACGTCGAAAGCGCGTTCGCGATCCAGCGTCCCGGGCTCCCGGGCGACGAGACCGGTGGGCATGGTCGTCCGGTGAATATTCCGCCGATTGAACGCCAACCGATGGAAAATGCGCTTGAGACCTTCACCGGGACAACCGTGTCGTTCACCCCGGCCTATCGGTATGACACTCGGGACGATCCGTTTGACACGAGCAGGGGGACGGGAATCAACTTTCGGACTCGCTTTGCCGGAGGACCACTCGGTGGAGATTTCAGCTATGTCCGACCTGAGATTTCATTCACCAGATTCATTTCACTGGGCCGGAAGGGGAAAACGATACTCGCCTTGAATTCGGAGGTCGGTCAGTTCTTTGTTTACGACGATTCTGAAATTCCGACATACGAAAGGTATCGTTTGGGTGGTGACCGGACTCTGAGAGGATTGCCCTATTACTCGGTCCGTCCTCGGACCGAGGAGGGGGAATATTTCTACACCGAAGCGGGCGCTGTCTTGGGTGGGGATCGTTACTGGCTCTTAAACCTCGAATATCAGATCAGGGTTGGTGGTCCGGTGAAACTGGTGTTCTTTACCGACTTAGGAAACCCCTATCATGAAGATCAGGGCTGGGATTTTGGGCTCTACCGCCAGACCTATGGGGTGGAACTCAGGATATTCCTGCCCATTTTCCAGGCCCCGATTCGTTTTATTTATGGGAACGTGGTGGATCCCTTCCCGGACGAAGATTCCAGCGACTTCCAATTCTCAATTGGAACAACATTCTAGTAGTCCTCAAGAGGGCTACAGAGGAGGAAAAGCATGTATCGTGAAATATTGAAGACGGTTTTGTTTGGATTGGTGGCGATGGTTGTGGCAGTCTCCGCATCGGCTCAGGCTCAGATTGCAGTCATCGACATCCAGAGAGTGGTGACCGAGTCTGATGCAGGGAAGGAGAGCCTCGGCAAGCTTAAGAGATTGCAGGACGCCAAGATTGCCGAAGGACGGCAGATCCAGGAAGACATGGACGGCCTGAGGGACCAAATCTCCAAGCAGCGGTTCACTTTAAGCCAGGAAAAGCTCGAGGAGTTGAACAAGCAGTTTGAAGACAAGGGTATTGCCCTTCAACGATTTCAGGATGATGCTCAGCGAGAACTCGAAGAGGCTCGAAGAAAGGCACTGGGCGGTCTCGAAGAGCGGATTCTCCCGATCATCGACCAGGTCGGTAAGGATCAGGGCATGACTCTGATCTTCAACAAGTTTCAGTCCGGCTTGGTGTATGCCGATGATTCGGTGGATATTACCGAGGAGGTTATCCGCCGGTTCAACACCGTCCAATAGGTCATGGCGCGCTTGCGCCTCGATGAATTGGCCCTTCACCTCGGCGCTCGTGTCGTGGGTGATCCGGCGGTTGAGGTGTGCCGAATTCGTGCTCTGGACGAAGCGGGATCGTTGGATCTGTCCTTTCTTCACAACAGCCGCTACGTAGAACAGGCACGACAATCCAATGCTGCGGCTATTTTGGTGGCGGATCCGGACCTGTTACCGGGACGAAACCTTTTGGTCTGCGATGAACCTTACCTTGCCCTTGCACGAGCATTGGAACTCATGGTTTCCAGAATGGCGCCGGGACAGGGGATTCACCCCTCAGCCGTATTAGCCGAGGGTGTTGAACTCGGTGAGGATGTCTGTATCGGACCCCTGGCCGCGGTGGGTCCGGGCTGTCGAATTGGTGACCGCACTCGGATAGGTTCAGGATGTGTTCTCGTTGGCGATGTGGTTGTCGGAGAAGATTGCCTCCTGCATCCGCGGGTGGTTGTGGAGGATGGGTGTCGCATCGGTGACAGGTGCATTCTCCAGTCAGGTGTGGTGATCGGTTCCGACGGATTCGGCTATGCAACGGTGGATGGAATTCATCACAAAGTTCCTCAGGTAGGAATCGTCGTTCTTGAAGACGACGTGGAACTCGGAGCAAATGTCTGTGTTGACAGGGCGACGCTTGGGGAGACCCGGATCGGGTCTGGAGTCAAGGTGGACAACCTGGTTCAGATTGCCCACAACGTTGTGGTGGGAGATGGTTCGATTCTGGTCTCCCAGTCGGGGATTTCCGGCTCGACCAAACTCGGGCGGTACGTCGTCATGGGCGGCCAAGCCGGCGCTGCGGGTCACCTGAGCCTTGGTGAAGGCGCCCAGATCACCGCGAAAACGGCGGTATTCAAAGACGTGCCGCCGGGCGGCGTGGTTTCCGGCGTCCCGGCGAGACCCCGAAATGAATGGGCCCGGTCTCAGGCGGGTGTGGCACGTTTGGGAATGATGCGGCAGCAACTCAAGGAGTTGGAGCGGCGTCTCCTAAAACTGGAGAGTGACGATGATTGATGTTCGGGAAATCATGGAGATTCTGCCCCATCGCTATCCCTTCCTGTTGGTGGACAGGATTCTGGAGGTCAATGAGACCAGGGTCCGGGCGATCAAAAACGTGACCTTCAATGAGCAGTTCTTTCAGGGGCATTTCCCGGACCATCCTGTGATGCCGGGGGTCCTCCTGGTTGAGGCGATGGCTCAGGCGGGCGGGGCTCTCCTGCTTGGGCAAGTGGAGGATCGTGCGGACAAACTGATCTTTTTCACGGGGATCGACAACTGTCGTTTTAGAAAGCCGGTCGTTCCCGGTGATCAAGTGGTCTTCGAAGTCGAGATTACCCATGTCCGAAAGACATTTGCCAAAATGCACGGGCGGGCTTTGGTCGATGGTGTGGTCGTGTGTGAGGCCGATCTGATGTCGGCGATGACGGATCGGTCATGAGCACGAAGATTCACCCCACAGCAGTCGTCGATCCAAAAGCCCAGCTGGGTGAGGATGTCGTCATTGGACCCCATGTGGTCATCGAGGCCGGTGTTCGCCTCGGTGACCGGTGCCTCATTGGACCTCTGAACCGTCTGACGGGAGATACGACCATCGGCGCCGACAATCGGTTCGAGAGCCATGGTTCCATCGGCGCGCCGCCCCAGGATCTCAAGTATGCCGGGGAGCCGACCCGTTTGGAGATCGGTGACAACAATGTCTTCCGCGAGTTCGTCACTATTCACCGCGGAACTCCCGGCGGCGGTGGTTTGACCACCATCGGCAGCGACAGCCTTTTCATGGCCTATGTTCACATTGCTCACGACTGTCGGGTCAGATCCGACGTAATTTTTGCCAACAACGCAACCCTTGCCGGGCATGTCGATGTTGGAGCCGGTTCGACTGTCGGAGCCCTTACGGCTGTGCATCAGTTCTGCCGGGTGGGTGAGCACGCATTCATCGGGGGTGGCAGCATTGTCACCAAAGACTGCATGCCGTTCATGAAGATCGTCGGCAACCGGCCGGCCCGTTGTTTCGGACCGAACACCATTGGATTGGAGCGCAAGGGGTTTTCCGAGGATCGGCGGAAGGGCCTGACGGCGATGTGGCGAATCTTGCGCAACCCGAAGCTCAACACTAGCCAGGCGGTCGTCAGGATCAAAGAAGAGCTGGCTGGGCAGCCTGACGTCGACCAGGTTCTCGCCTTCATCGAAAGCTCCGAGCGCGGCGTCATCCTTGCACGGGGGTAAGAGGTGATTCGTCGAACGGCGATACGTCGAACGTATCGCATGGTCTGACAACGCAGGGCTTTACTCAGCCGGTTTGGCTATGCCTCATTTGACAGCTGTTTTCAGTACTCCAGGAATAGCCAGAAAAAGGCACGAAAAGGCACAAAAACAGGGCGAAAAAGGTCAAAGAG
>JAIOSJ010000100.1 GCA_021107705.1 Thermoanaerobaculales bacterium
ATCACCGCATTTCTTTACTACAATGTCGTAGGCATCAAGGACAACGGTCTCTTCAAATACCTTGCGCACTTTGCCGGTCCGCTGCCGATGTTGGCGCCCTTGATGGTGCCGATCGAAATCATTTCGCACCTGGCCCGGATCCTGTCCCTGGCTCTTCGGCTCTTTGGCAACATTTTCGGTGAACACACGGCAACGGGAATTTTCTTAGGTCTATGCCCGTTTATTATCCCCTGGCCGATGATGGGTCTTGGGATCTTTGGGGCACTGCTCCAAGCCTTTATTTTCATTATGCTCACGATGGCCTACCTGCAGGGTGCAGTCGGTCACGAAGAACATTGATTTGACCACAAATTTGTGAGGAGGAATACATGAATAAAAAGTTCGCAGTTTTGGCATTGGTGTTCGTGGCTTTGGCAGTTGCCGGGCCCGCAATGGCGCAGGATCACGGCGCTGCCGACGAGGGTTCGAAGGACTGGTGGCAGTTTGCCGCGGCGGCATTCGCGATTGGTATTGCGGCGGCGTTCGGCGCTCTCGGTCAGGCCAAGGGCCTGGCGGCGGCCTGCGAAGCCATCGGTCGTAATCCGGGCGCCGTTGGACCGATTCGCATCACCATGATCATCGGTCTCGCGTTGATCGAGTCCCTGGTGATCTACGCGCTGATCATCTCGTTTATGATTATCACCGCCTAGAAACATCGGAGTCGCTGCCCCAAGGAATCCGGGTAGGCGGCGATATGTCCGGTTTGGAAAACCGAAAGTGGCTGGTTCGAACGGGACTGAGAAAAGTTGATTCGAGTGCAAAGGACCTCCTTCGGGAGGTCTTTTTTGTTGTGCTGGTTGATGCGCTGTGCGCATCGGCTGGTTGTTGAATTTTCTTTCAGAAGAGCGGGTATGAGCCGAATGGGCGGCTGCCCTGGAATACAGTCAGGCAGAAAGGCCTCTCAGGCTGATATGCATCGTGTTCGATGTAGACGTTTCAATAATGAATCAATATGGTTTCAAGAAATATTCAGTCTACTGCTTGACAGAAACGTTTCAGAAGTGTAGCATTCCGGAAGTCGGAGGTTCATTATGTCGCAACAAGTCGGTCCAACCATGTGGGATTTCAGCGCCGGAGCGTTGCCCTACCGCGACCAATTGTTTAAGAGTGCTCTCCGCATGACGCGGTCCGTTGAGGATGCTGAGGACTTGATTCAAGAGACCTATCTCAAAGCATATAAATACTATGAGCGGTTTTCTGAGGGTACCAACTTCAAGGCATGGCTCTTCAAGATCATGAAGAACACCTTTATCAACAGCTACCGCAAGAAAAAGCTCCAGCCCCACAAGGTGGATTTTGACGATGTGCACGAGGGCTTGGAAGAGACTCTGATGGATCGCGCCAAAGCCCTGAATTCCAACCCCGAGGATGGATTTCTGTTTGACGAAATCGACCACGAGATTGGAGAGAGCCTCATTTTGCTGCCGCACGACTACAAAATGGTCGTTCTCCTCGCGGATCTTGAGGGTTTTGCCTACAAAGAGATCGCGGACCTGCTTGAGGTTCCGGTTGGAACCGTGATGTCCCGTCTTTACCGTGGGCGCCGGATGCTTGAGCGTTCGCTCCTGAGCTACGGCAAACGATACAACTACATGGCTGAAGCGCCGGAGAGACTTCGGGACGGCAGCATCGACGTCACTGACTACTTCAGCGCCCCGAGTCAGGTGAGCGCAGTCTGCTGATCAGTGTTCTCGGCATAGCCTTTTGCAAGACTCCAAGGGTCGGTTTCCAGTAGCTGGTGAGAAGGTCGGGTTAAGGGTATGATTCCCTGCCGGAGGTGACGGTGGGCGCAAAAAGAGGATCGGGTTCACTCATGGTTGTGGGCGGCCAATGGGGCGACGAGGGCAAAGGCAAGATCGTCGATCTTCTCTCGGCGGGTTTTTCCGCCGTAGTTCGGTACAACGGCGGCCACAACGCAGGTCATACCGTCCGGGTCGGTGAGAAGCATTTTGCGCTCCACCTGGTGCCTTCCGGGATCATTCATTCAGATGTTTCCTGTTTCATGGGCGCCGGCATGGTCATCGATCCGACTGCATTGAAGACTGAGCTGGATCTGCTTGCGGAAAAGGGCGTCGAGATCGCCGGCCGCCTGTGTCTGTCGCCGCGGGCCGCGCTCCTTCTTCCGACTCACCGAGCCCTTGACCTGGCCCGCGAGGGGATGCGGGGTGAGGAGAAGATCGGGACAACCGGGCGAGGAATCGGTCCGGCCTATCAGGATTCAGCGCAGCGAAGGGGGCTCCGGACTGGGCTCCTCGTGGATCCGGACGCGCTGGCCATCAAGAGCCGTACTCTCATGGACCAACACAATCAGGAATTGGAAGCTGTCTACGGCGCGCCGGCGGTCGATCTCGACGAGGCGGTCGCGGAGCTTCAGTCTGCAGCCGTCCACTTGGCCCCGTTCCTGCGCGAGATCGGGCCGGAAATTCGTAACTACAGTGATTCCCAGGAAGCGGTTTTGTTTGAAGGCGCCCAGGGAGTGCTTCTTGACCTGATCTGGGGAACCTACCCATTCGTGACCTCCTCCTCGTGTCTTCCCGGAAGTGCGGCAGCCAGCTGTGGCGTTGGACCTCGTCATCTCGGTCCGGTCGTTGGCGTCATGAAGGCCTATGCGACTAGAGTCGGAAGCGGGCCCTTTCCGACCGAAGACCACGGAAACGACGGTGATCTCCTGAGAGACCTGGGCGCCGAATACGGAACAACCACGGGAAGACCGAGGCGTTGCGGCTGGTTTGACGTCGTCGCCGCCCGGTACGCGGTTGAGACGGCCGGAATCGACGCCATTGCCCTGACAAAACTGGACGTGCTGGATGGACTGAGCACCTTGAAGGTAGCCTTGGCCTACGAGACCGAAGACGGAGAGGTTCTGGACACCTTTCCGGCAGACGCGGAAACGCTGGCGAGCGTCCGGCCCATCTATGTCGACCTGCCGCCCTGGGCCGGAGGGACCCGAGGGTTGGTTCAGGAGTCCGATCTTCCCCCGGCGGCCGAAGGTTATCTACAGTTTCTCGAGGAAAAGATTGGGGTTCCGATTGCCGTCGTGTCGACGGGTCCCCGGCGGGCCGAGACAATGGTCCGCGGCACATCGGAAATGACCGTGGTCTTGGGGAAAATTCTGAATCGGCCTTGACCCACAGCGCTCCATTAGGTAAGTTCCAGGTTCAGGGTGGGCCGTTAGCTCAGTTGGTAGAGCATCGGACTTTTAATCCGCAGGTCGCTGGTTCAAATCCAGCACGGCTCACCAGTTTTCTCCTCCCGGCACGAGGCTCTTCCCGCAGATGAACTTTTGATGTACCATATGCGCCCGGTGGCGCAGGACTGCCGGAGCCATTGAACAGAAAATTGATAGACCCCATCGTCTAGCCAGGTTTAGGACACCGGCCTTTCACGCCGGCAGCACGGGTTCGAATCCCGTTGGGGTCACCAAACAAAATAATCGCCGCGG
>JAIOSJ010000293.1 GCA_021107705.1 Thermoanaerobaculales bacterium
GTCTTCACCCTTCCACCTGATGCCGGCGGGCTGCGGGAGAATCCGGACCGAGAAGGCGGTTCGGTTGATTCGGGCGGTCTGAGCTTCGATACCCAGTGGTATGACTGGGGTCCCTATGCGAAACTGATGTTGGCCAAGATCCGACGCAACTGGCGCATCCCGGAAATTGCACGAATGGGTGTTTCCGGAAGGGTCAAAATCAGATTTTTTATCGAACGGGACGGAACCGTAACAGGCCTTCAGATCATGGACGAAAGTGGGAAACCTCCGATGGATTTTGCGGCCCGTGACGCCATTGCGCACTCTTCCCCTTTCAAACCCCTTCCACCCGAATTGCGGGGTTCCGCCCGAGAGGGCGTGACGATCACCTTCCTCTACAACACGAGACGGCCCGAAGACCGCGGCCGTTAATCAGGAGTTATTATGACCCACATCCTCAACATCCTCAGATCCGGCGGACTCGTCATGATTCCCCTCGGCTTGCTTTCGCTCGTGGCCCTCGCGATCGTTCTCGAGCGCTTCTGGCGGTTGCGCAGCGGAAATTTCATGAAACCCGCGGTCGTGAGCACCCTGAGGGAGCTTCTGGTAGGCGGCCACTTTAAGCAGGCCGTGACATATTGCAAGAGTAACCCAGGGCCGTTCTCCGACCTTGTCGCAACCCTCGTAGAGAACCGATTCGCCCCCTATGACGAACTCAAACAGATCATGGAGGACACAGCTCGTCACCGCCTCTACGGTCTGCAGCGTGGTCTCGGGGCACTCGGGACGATCGTCGCCGGGGCGCCTCTGCTTGGCCTTCTGGGGACGGTGATCGGCATGATCAAGATTTTTTCGGTGGTGGCCTCCGCCGGATCACAGGTCACCGAAGCCCTGTCTCTCGGTATCTCAGAAGCCCTGATCACGACTGCCTCCGGCCTTATCATCGCCATCCCCGCCCTCTTCGCACATAGCTTTCTCGAGTCCCGTGCCGGAGGAATCATCACCGACATGGAAACCCAGCTCATCGATTTGCTTCACTTCGTCCGAAGATCGGAAGGAAAAACCGAAGACGAGGAGGAGGCGGCATGAAACTCCTCAACCTCAAGCCGCGCAGGCCTGAGGTCCAAATGTCACCACTCATCGACGTGATCTTTTTGCTATTGATCTTCTACGCCGTCACCACCCAGTTCGTGTCCGATCAGAGGCTCAAGCTGGACCTCCCCGACGCGAAGACCGCCGAAGAGGTCGGAACCGGACGAGAGGACCGCCCGCCGGTGGTCAAGATCGCGAAGGACGGCAGCATATGGATCGACGACATCGAGATTTCCGAGGAGCAGCTCGAAGACCAACTGGCCGAACTCGTACAGCGACGTCCTGAACAAACGGTGATTCTGAAAGGCGATCAGGGCGCGGACTACGGAGTCGTGGTCCACGTGCTCGACATCGCACGGGCAGTCGGCGCCAAATCCATTCAGATGTCCGCAGACAAGCCGCCGGAGGAATAGAGACCGAAGTTGGAATCCAGGTCAACCGCTACTTGTAGGCGTCTTTACGATGGCCGACACGAAGCACCAGTACGACCAGCTTGTCGTCTTCAACCGTGCAAATCATGCGGTAATTGCGAACACGGTAGCGCCACAAGCCGGCGAGTTCACCCGATAGTGGCTTGCCAAAACGGCGTGGATCTTCACTCGTGGCAATCTGGTCCCTGAAATATTGGAGAATGAGTTCTTGGGCTTGACGGTCCAGCCGGCGAAGCTCTTTCGCGGCGGCATCGTCAAACTCAACGGACCAGGTCAAGATCTTGCTCCAACTCGTCCAGTGTCCAACGTTTACTTTGGTTCTCAAGCCGATCGATCGCCAGATATCTGTCTTCCATCTCATCGAGATATTCGAGAATTGCCTCGCGGGCATAAAACGTCTTGGTTCGACCGGTCTTGGCGGCAAGATCAGCCAGACGGCTTTCTATATCCTGAGGCAAACGAATTGCAAGCATGGCAACCTCCATTGCATTACATGTATAGCACAACCCCCGCGCCCCCATCTCTGCTAGCCTCATATCGTGCGGCACACTCTCAGATTCATCACCCCCCGTTTTCGCGAGGCACTTGATCATTTGCCCCACCTTCCGCGGGCTCTGCGCCTGGTCCGGGATTCAGCAGGCCGCTGGACCCTGATCTGGGCCGTTCTCCTGGTCTTGCAGGGCCTCTTGCCGGTTGCCACCGTCTTCCTGACCCGCGAACTCGTCAACGCACTCGTCGCCGCATCGGAAAGCCAAGGCGCCACCGAAGCGATTCGCCTGGCCATCGGGCTCACGGTCGCCGTCGCGATCGTTCTTTTGGTCGCTGAAACCGCCCGCGCGCTTTCGGTCTGGGTTCGTACCGCTCAGTCCGAGCTCGTTGCCGATCACGTTCACGGCCTTATTCACAAGAAATCCACCGCCCTGGACATGGCGTTCTTCGATTCGGCCGCATATTTCGACAAGTTGCATCGAGCGCGCTCCGAAGCCCGCACGCGACCGGCATTGCTCGTCGAAGGCCTCGGCAATCTACTCCAGGGCAGCCTCACCCTGATCGCCATGAGCGCGGTCCTGATCACCTTCGCATGGTGGTTGCCCGTGCTCTTGATCGTCTCCCTCTTTCCGGCCTTCTTTCTGATCCTGGGCGCCATCGTTCGTCTCCACCAGTGGCGCATCCGCACGACGATCAACCAGCGCAAGGCCACCTACTTCGATTTCCTTCTCACGAGTCGAGAGACTTTCCCGGAGATTCGTCTCTTTGATCTCGCACACCACTTTCGTTCGCTGCATGACGGCCTGCGGTCCACCCTTCGGGCAGAGCGCTTGAGCCTTGCCCAACGTGAAGCACGGGCGCAGGTGGGCGCAGGTCTCTTTGCGATTGCCGCCTTGGGAGGCGCCACTCTTTGGATGGTCGGTGAGGCTGCGCACGGAAGAGTCAGCCTCGGTGGCCTGGCCATGTTCTTCCAGGCATTTCTCCAAGGTCAGCGTCTTCTCCGAACCACCCTCGAGAGCGCCGGCCAGATCTATTCCAACATGCTCTTCCTTGGAAACCTCTTTGAGTTTTTGGACCTGCGGGAAAAGATCATAAATCCGGAGAATCCGCTCCCCGTACCTGCCCCGCTGCAACGCGGCATCCGTTTTCGCGATGTGAACTTCACCTATCCGTCAAGCAACCGCCGGGCCCTTGTCGATTTCAACCTCGAAATCCCGGCCGGCGCCACAGTCGCCGTCCTCGGATCCAATGGCGCCGGCAAGACCACGCTCTTCAAACTCCTCTGTCGATTCTACGATCTGGATCAGGGCACAGTCGAGATCGACGGGATCGACATTCGGCGGTTCACCCTCGAAGACCTTCGCCGCCGAATCGCCATTCTCTTTCAGGATCCGACCAACTTCAGTCTGACCGCCGGGGACAACATCGCTCTCGGTAATTTGCAGGGACAGCCCTCATTGAACGATCTCCGAAAGGCCGCTCTCGACGGGAGTTCCCACGATCTCATCAGCGAACTCGACAACGGATACGACACGATGCTGGGCGCCTGGTTCGACGGCGTCGAACTCAGTCACGGCCAATGGCAACGGATCGCCCTCTCCCGGGCCTTCCTCCGCCAGGCCGACATCGTGCTCCTCGACGAGCCCACATCGGCGATGGACTCGTGGGCAGCGGCCTCGTGGATGGACCACTTTCTGGAACTGGTCAAGGATCGAACCGCCGTACTCATAACCCACCGCCTGACGACTGCCATGCGAGCCGACTTCATTCACATCATCGGCGGAGGACGGGTCATCGAGAGCGGCTCCCACCAAGAACTCCTCGCCGCCGCCGGGATCTACGCCCAGGCATGGCAGAGCCAGAATCGAGGTTAGCCCGGTGTCTTCACCGGGTCCGCTGGGCGGGTTGGCATGACCTTGGGATCGCGCTCCATTGCAGCCAATATCTCGGCCACTGCACGCTCGAGCTGTCGATCGTGGCCTTCGATGACCGATTTCGGGTCGTTCTCAACCTCGATGTCGGGATCGACACCGTAGCCTTCGATGATGTAGTTCCCCTCGGCATCGTTGGTCGAAGAACGGGGCACGAAGACGGATCCGCCGTCCACGAGTCCTGTGCTGCCGCCGCCCACGACGCCACCCCACGATCTCTTACCGATTAACGGGCCGAGGCCGGCCGCCCTGAAGTAGTGGGGAAAGATGTCGCCGTCCGAGGCCGACGTCTCCGACAGCAGGCAGGCCAGGTGGCCGTGAAAGACGATTCTGGGGTAGGTCGTCGGGATGTCGGAGGTGTGGCTGTAGCGAGTGCCCAGCAGCTTGTTGTCGAGGCGCTCGATGATCCACTGTGAGACATTGCCGCCGCCGTTGCCGCGGACATCGACGACGAAGCCCTCTTTGCGAATCTGCGGATAGAACCACTTGACGAACTCGGCGATGCCCGGCGCCCCCATGTCCGGGATATGCATGTAGCCGACTCGGCCGTCGGTCATCTCGGTGACCTTGTCAAAGTTTCCGAGCACCCACTGCAGGTAACGAAGAGATGATTCGCTGGTCACGGGTTCATAGGTTTCTTCGCGGGCGCCGTCGATGCTTGGTGAGCCGTTCACCGTGAGGGTCACGGGGTCGGTCTTGTGCTGCAGCAGACGGTAGGGATTGTCGGTCGCACGCAGCTCTTCGCCATCAATGGCGAGCACGTACTCACCGGCACTTACGTTCACGCCGACCTCGGTCAGCGGCGACCGGTACTTGCTTTCCTCGTTGTGGCCTCGGTAGACGGCCGCGATGCGGTAGCGCCCAGCGTCGCCGTCGAGTTCGAAGAGGGCGCCGGGCAGCCCAACCCTGGCTCGGTCAGGGATCTCGAAGTCACCACCGGAAATGTAGGTGTGGCCCGCACCGAGTTCAGAGATCATCTCCGAAATGACGTAGTTCAGGTCGGAGCGATGGGCTACGTGGGTGAGCTGGGCACGGTAGCGCGCACCAATCGCCTTCCAATCGTAGCCGTGCATGTTGTCGACGTAGAAATAGTCGCGAAAGCGTCGCCAGGTCTCGTCGAAGATCTCGGCCCACTCTTCGGTGGGCACGAGGTCCATTTTCAGGCCGGCTGTGGAGATGGCTTTCGGCTTGTCGGCCTTGGGCTTGACGTCATAGAGCTTGAAGCCGCCCTCGGCGCGCACCAGCACCTTCTTGCCGTTGGCGGACACCACCCAACCGCGCACCTTGGAATCCACGAGTGTCGAGGCCTCTCGATCCTCGAAGGAGAAGATCTGCAGCTTCGACGATTCGCTGGTGGAGCGGCCGTAGAAACGTCCATCGGAGGTCCCGAAGAGCAGATGACCCTTGACGGCGACCAGGCCGTTGTAGTTCTCACCCTCCACAGGAATTCGGATCACGCGGCTCGCCAACCCGTCAAAGTCGATGACCACAGGCTCGGGGCTCTCATCCTTTTCTTGCTTGTCGGCTTCGTCCTTGTCACCGTCCTTATTCTTTCTCCCCTCTGTCTCGTCTCCATCACCGCTGTCGTCACCATCGATCTTCACCTCGTCGCTCTCGGGCGGAAACAGCGGTTCGACGTCCTTGCGCAATGTCATCGCATAGATGCCGCCACGCCGGTTGCCGGCGAAGTTCCACTCGATATTCGAGATCTGCGGCGCGTAGTGGCGGTCCGAACGATAGAAGAGGTACTTCCCTTCTGTTCCCCATGCCGGCGAGTCGGCGTTGAAGAGATCCGAGGTGATTTGGCGGAGTTCGCCGCCGGCTGCGCTCCAGATGTGCAGGCGAGATACGCCGGCTTCATTGCGCAGACTGAAGGCGATGTGGGCGCCGTCCGGAGACCAGCCGTAGTCAAACAACCGGCCGAAGATATCGTCAGCCGCCAGAATTTCGGAACCGTTCTCGACTTCGACCACGAAGAGCCGACCGTCCTTGTCGGCAAAAGCGATGCATGAGCTGTCTGGAGACCATAGAGGTCGGAAGAGCCGGGCCTCATGGCCCGAGGTGAGGCGTTTGCTTTCGCCTTTCCCCGCCTGGTCCACAAGCCAGATCTCGTCCTCGCCACCGGCATCAGAGATGTAGGCGATCATCCGACCGTCGGGAGACCACGCCGCGTCACGATCGTGGGCGCCCGAACTCCGAGTGAGGTTGCGAACGGGACCCTTCTCGATCGGCACAGAAAAGACCTCGCCCCGAGCCACAAACAATGCGCGCTCGCCCTGAGGAGCAAGATCAACGCCCTCGATGAGATCACTCACCAAGATCCGCCGCGGGCGCTTCCAAAGGCCGTCGTCGGGGACCGTGATCACAATCGCCGTGTCGATGCCTGATATCACGTCGAGAATGTGCAGTTGCCCACCGAGTTCGTAGATGACTCGGCTCTCATTATCGGTGCTCGGCCAACGCACATCCCATGGATCGGCATCGGTGAGTTGCGCCACCTTGCCGCTGCCCTGGTCGAAAGAGAACAGATTCAGATGATCGGTACGATCCGAGACGAAGTAGATCGTATCCCCGATCCACATCGGATCTCGCTCGGTTCGTACACTGTGCGACACCGGCATCACGTCATGGGATGCCAGATTAAAGATGTAGAGATTCTGTGCCCACCCGCCCTGGTAGCGCTTCCAGTGACGAAAATCCCTGAAGAGCGGGGAATAGACCATCTTCCCGCCGTCCGGCGAGAAGTCACCGGCGCCTGAGTTGGGCATGGGCAGGGCCACAGGAAGTCCACCGGTACGGGACACGGTGTAGAGCAGACTTTCGACAGTCCCACCAGTGTCACGCAGGGAGCGGAAGAGCACCTTCTCGCCGTCCGGGGTCCATCCGTAGACCTGGTGGTCGTAGCCCCAACGCGGCGGCAGTGGGCCGGCCGCCGGGTACCAGGTCAGGCGGGTGGGCTCACCACCTGTTGTGGGCACCACGTAGACCTGCTCGTCACCCTCGTACTGACCGGTGAAGGCGATCCACTTTCCGTCAGGTGAGAATCTGGGAAAGAGTTCCTGGCCGGGATGAGCGGTCAATCGCCACGCCGTGCCACCCTCGGTGGATGCCAGCCACAGATCGCCACCGTAAGAAAAGGCCACCGTGTCGCCGTGGATATCCGGGAAACGCAGGAGCCCGGTCCCCTCATCGGCCCAGGCGCCGGCTGCCGCCAGTGCCAGGCAAAAAATTCCTACGAACACTCGTTTTGTCATCATTCTCCCCCTTAAACTTCAATAATGAACCCGCGACGCATCG
The DNA here is from genome assembly GCA_021107705.1 of Thermoanaerobaculales bacterium. GTDB lineage: Bacteria > Acidobacteriota > Thermoanaerobaculia > Thermoanaerobaculales > Sulfomarinibacteraceae > JAIOSJ01. The sequence continues at coordinate 7,220 of JAIOSJ010000293.1, forward strand.
CTGATTCGTACATTTTACGGTGAAAACCGAGTTCAGGTTATTCCAGCATGACTTCTTCCTGACGGATTACGTGCTTGACGACGACCATGTCGCTCTCTTCGTCACCACGGCAGGCCAAGGGATACGATCCAGGGTGACGCAGCTCAAGGAAGACGGAGACTATCTGAGAAGCCACGTTCTCGCATCCCTCGCCGTTGAAACGGCAGAGGCCGCCGCGGAGTGGCTCCACATGCGCCTCAGGGCTCTGTGGGGCTTCCCGGACCCCACCGGAACCAGCTCACGAGATCGTCTTTCGGGGCGCTATCGCGGTAAACGTTTCAGCTTCGGCTACCCGGCCTGCCCCGATCTCAAAGGTCAGAGGCAACTCTTTACCGCCCTGAGACCGAAGGAAATCGGGGTTGAACTGACCGAAGGCGACATGATGGATCCCGAAGCGACTGTCTCCGCTATCGTCTTCCACCACCCCGACGCGCGATATTTCTCAGTCTGAGAAGTGCGGGTTTAGTCATCAAAATGGTCATGGCTATCCGGACCGTCTTCCACCGGACGGAGGATACTCTGAATATGCTTCCGCAAACTCACAAGCTCAAGACCATCCAAACTGGAACCCGAGGTACCAGCCGAGGCCAAGGCATGTTTGCGAAAGGCCAATTTCGTCAGGAGGCGGGAGATGACGGCTCGCTCAGGCCGTGATGGCCACCAACCCGACCGGATACGACGTCGGTAGTACGGGATCACCGTCACCGTCCACCCCGGCAACACGCCAAGGCGCACTTCATCGGCCAACTGACGAATCAGGATTCGGTGTTCCGCGTGCAGGAGGAGGCCAAAGGTTCCCGCATAGAGCAGATATAGGGGAAGCAGAATCAACCACGGGTGGTACCCGCCGGAAACACCCAAACCCAGAGTTATGACCACCTGATTCCAGCCACCATGCAGAAGAACGGCAAGGACAAAGCCCGTCACACTCCACAGCCACCGGGCCCCGGCCCGTCCGGACAGGCGTGCCAACCCCAGGCCCGCCCCAAAGACCGAGGAGGCCAGGGCATGGACGCCTGCTGTGTACAGCGTCCGACCGATGATGGTCTTGAGCATCACGGTCTGCGGGAGAATGGAAGCACCCAGTCCGTGAAATAGGTTCTCGGTGATCGCAAAGCCGAGACCGACCGCAGTTCCATACACAAGACCGTCCGTTGGGTTGTCGAAATGCCGGGAAAAGAGGATCACCAAAAGGATCCCCAAACCCTTCGCCCCCTCCTCAAGTGCAGCGGCGCCGAAAACACCCAAGGAATCCAGCGCAGGATTCATCACACTCAGGTACTCCTGAAAAACTTCGAGAGAGGCCGCAAACCCTACGAGGCCGGGCGCTATGACCATTCCCCAAAACAAAACTCCGAAAAGAAGAGGAAGAGGCTCCCGATCGTAGCGATCAACCCACCATACCAACAAAACTACAGTGAAAAGGAGAACGGACGCCACAAGAAGTGCAGCCCCGAGGGCGGCCAATTCAAGCCCGGTCATGGATGGACCAATTTCAGTCCGTCAACCGGATGATTGAGGAACCACAGGCGGGTCTTCTCGACATCACGCCCAACCTGTGCAACCAGTTGCAAAGTCGAGTTGAACACTTTCTCGTCACGCAGGCGTTCGAGGAAAAACAACCTCACTCTTTCACTATAAACATCAGCGGTGAAGTCAAGGAGATGAGTCTCGATCGTCACGCCGGAATCCTCATACACCGTCGGCCGCACACCAATATTCGTGACCGAGGGGAAGACCCTCTGGAACGAAGGAATGAAAACGGCCGAGATATAGACCCCTTCCGCCGGGATGAGTTCGTTCTCCAGAACAACATTGAGAGTCGGAAAACCGAGCCTCCGGCCGAGGCGTTTGCCGAGTAATACCTTCCCGTCGCCATGAAGCGCTCGGCCGAGCATTCGGCCGGCAAGTTCCACCTTGCCGTCAGCAACCGCAGCTCGGACCCGCGTCGAGGACACCACCCCACCATTGATCTCGACAGTCGGCCACGGCCGAGCGTCAAACCCGAGGCGCTCCCCTTCTTTGATCAAAAGGTTGACATCGCCCTCGCGGTCGGCGCCAAAACGAAAGTTGGCGCCGACAAAGAGTTCTCGAACCGCAAATCGCTCAACCAAAACCCGCTCAATAAAAGTAACGGCGGACATTCTCGCCACCCGATGCGTGAAGGGAACCACAGTCGTCACATCCAACCCGGTCTGTGCCAACAACTCGAGCCGCTGCTCCATCGTCGTGAGCAGTTCCGGCGCCTCCTCAGGACGGAGAAGACTGACCGGATGAGGATCGAAGGTCATCAAGGTGGCGCTGGTGTCGAGTTCACGCGCCCTCTCTACGGTACTCCGAATGACCGCCCGATGACCGAGGTGGACTCCGTCGAAATTCCCGATGGACAAGACGGCCTGCTGAGGAACATCATCGCGGCCGAGGGGGTCGTTGATCACTTCCATCGACTCAGTTCCTCACCGGAAGACCGAGGGGCGCCTCGCTCGTCGAAAGCGTGCGAACCATGCGACCGACGACATCGTAGGGGTGGGCCTCGGTGATTTCGACTTCTACAAGGCTGCCCGCATCGGCTGCTCCATCGTTGATCAGCAGGCGTCCGTCAATCTCCGGCGCCTGACGAGCAAGCCTCGCCGCGGTCAGCAATTCCATTTCCTTGAGGGGGCCTTCGACGATCGCGGGGAGAGTCCTCCCAACCAAGTCCTGGTTCCAGGCCAACGCGATCGGCTGCTGCACTTCCATCAGGCGAGCCAAGCGCGTTTTCTTGACTTCTTCAGGCACCGGATCCCCCAATTCTGACCCGGGGTTCTCCTCCTGCCACGAATAGGTAAAGACGCCAAGGTGGTCAAATTCGACCTTGCGAACAAAGGTCTCCAGCTCCTCATACTCGGCATCCCCTTCACCGGGGAAACCGACGATGAAGGTCGTCCGGACCGCCAGATCCTTCACGCGAGTCCGCGCCCGCTCGATCATTGCCGCATAAGACCGGGCATCTCCACCCCGTTTCATGCCCTTGAGCACGGCCCGACTGGCGTGTTGCAAAGGTATGTCCAGATAAGAAAGAAATCGGTCGGAAGAAGCCATCAGATCAAAGATTTCCTCATCAAGGGTCGCCGGATAGGCGTAAAGGAACCGAATCCAGGGAATGGAGGTCTCTTCGAGCAAGGCGCCTACCAGTTGCCTTAGTCCCGTACTGCCGAGGCCGAGATCTTCCCCATAGCGTGTCGTGTCCTGAGCAATGAGCACAATCTCCTTGACACCGCCGACTTCCAACTGCCGAGCTTCAGCCACCAGATCGCCCATTGGGCGTGACCGGTAGCCGCCACGCATCGCCGGAATGTGGCAGAAACTGCATGGGTTGTTGCACCCCTCGGCAACCTTGAGATAGGCAAAAGCTCCGGTCGAGAGAAGGCGGGGTTGGGAGTGGTCGTAGAGGCGCACCGCACCCCTTTGATCCGGCAGTCGCCCATCGATCTCGCCTCGTACCGCCTCGACGATGCTGTCCAATTGATCAAGCCCGACGAAGGCGTCAATTTCCGGGACCTCTCTCCGCAATTCGTCCGCATAGGCCTGAACCATACAGCCGGCGACCACCAGTCGCTTGACGTCCCCCCGGTTCTTGGCCTCGGCAACCTCGAGGATGGCATCGATGCTTTCGCGCTTCGCGTCAATGATGAAGCCACACGTATTCACTACCACGACATCCGCCGCAGTGGCGTCTGCGGTAATGCGGACCCCTTCTTTTTGCAGATGGCCAAGCATGACTTCACCGTCAACCAGGTTCTTCGCACAGCCGAGCCCGATCATACCGACGGTGACTTCTTGTCCGGTGTGAGGAGAAACTCCCTCAATCATTCAGCCTCCAAGAAGAAGGATTGTACCCTTGCCGCAGGTGCTCGACGACTGCCTCGGCTGCTCTCGTAGAAGCGCCCGGTCCTCCCAAGCGTTTTCGAACCTCCGACAGTGCCCTTTTCTGCAAATCGAGACCCTCGCCCGTCATGAGGTCCTTCGTGACACGAACCAAATCCTGGGTATTCCAGCTGTTCTGAAGAAGCTCTGGTGCAATCCGCTCACCGGCGATGAGATTCACCAGCCCGACGTGCGGAACGTTCACAAGCAAGCTGGCGAGCGCCCACGAAAGCCTTCGCAGCCGATATCCGACCACCATCGGCACATTGAGCAGAGCACACTCGAGAGTCGCGGTTCCCGATGCCGTCCAGGCGAGACTACAGCCGGCCAGGGCGCCCCTTCGTTCTTTCCCGGAGACCCTTCTCAACCTCTGATCTCCCCCCCTCTCTCGCAGAATGTCGTCGACGACCCCATCAATCCCAGGCGCTTGAACGAGAACGGCCTCGCTCACGAGAGATGAAGGCAATTCACGTAATGCGCCAAGCATCGTCGGGAGGAGTGCCCTCACCTCCATCGTGCGCGACCCCGGCAAAAGTGCAATCCGCGAAGATGAATGATCATCCTTTGCGAAGACCGACCGGTCCTGTTCGATGTCATCCACGAGGGGATGGCCCACAAAGCGCGCACGAACCTGATGTTCTTCATAGAACCGCGATTCAAACGGCAGAATACAGAGAACCTCACGGGCCAGTCGCCTCACCTTCCGAACGCGACCTCTTCGCCACGCCCAGAGCTGTGGTGAAACATAGAGAACGACCGGGATCCCGAGCTTCCTCAACCGGGCGGCGAGTCGCAAATTGAAATCGGGTGAATCCACGAGGACCGCCAGCGCCGGCCTGCGCCTGCCGGCCTCCTCGACAAGCTCTTGCATGATTGCCCGGATTCTCGGCAGCTCACGAAGAACCTCGACCAATCCCATATGTGAGAGGTCCTCGGTGCGGGCGACACTCTCCACCCCCGCTTCACGAAGGCGTTCCCCGGCAACACCGAACACCTGGAGATCAGGAATCAGCTCCCGTAGTTTCGCCACCAAGTTCCCGGCATGGATATCACCGGAGACCTCCCCAGCGACCACCAGCAACTGGTCAACGTTCATTTGCCCTCCTCGCCGAGGCCCAACCATCGACTCCTTGACAATCCACGCGACACTGACCACCAGGGCGCCGACGGCATTTGCCAATAAATCGGTCAGTTCAAAATGCCGATAGGGGATCAACAGTTGCAGAGACTCAGTGAAAAGACCGAAAGCTGTCGCCCCGAAGAATGCAACCACCATCCTGATGTCTCTCTTGACACTCCCTCTGACGGCCCAATAAAGGAGCCCTGCCTGGACGCCGTACGCAAGAGCATGAGGAACGGCATCGGGAAGGCCCCGTCCCGTCTGAGGCGCCTGGGGCACAACAGCGAGCACCACAAGTCCCAATGCATAGGCCACATTGGCGCCAACCGCGAGATTATCCTGCATCTCTCACCAGTAACTGCTTCCTCGAGGATTCTCTTCCATACGACTGCTTTTTGTGTCGTGCCCCGTCAGATATTTCCACAAGCCACTCCCCATTATCCACAGCACACCGGTTCGTCGCAGTCTGGTTGTGGGATCGAGGGAGGCGAAGGTGTCTAAGGCGATTTCAATCACGGGAAGGGGAACATCAGCCACCCGACGAGGAAACCTCCGACAACCATGATAAGGAAGGTCTTCAGAAACAACCGGCGTCGCCCGGACGCGTCATTACGCCACAGAAATGCGAAGAACACCGAAATCAGCAGGGCATGCCATATGAGGAGGAGAAAATGATCCATTACTCCTTCACTCCCCGCGCAATGTCGGACACATCCAGCACCGCAAGATAATTCATAAGCCCCGCGGTAATGAGGAATGTCTTACCGTAGATGAAACCAGCACCTACCGGGTCACCCCCTCCGACCAGGCCCAGGGGGAGACCGGAGAACAAACCACCCAACCCATTGAGCCACAGCAGTCTGACGAGGTACAGAACCCCATTCCCCATCCCAGCGAAGGTCGCGAGCCAAGAAAATGGGTTTTCGACCTTGGGAACCCCCAGTTCACCACCGAGGACAAGGCCGGTGATGAACCCGGCGGTGATCACCGAAGCAAACACGACGGCTCTGGTTTTCTTGCCGAGAACCCAATGGCCGAGACCGGGAACAAACCACGCCAGTGCCAATAACCCATAGGCTACAGGTTCAACCGCTTGACCCGTTTCCTTCGGTTTTTTATCATGCGCTTTAGCAACCACCGTCACGCCCCTTCCGACGTGACGTCGCCGTCGCGTGTGTCACGGACCACAATCGCCTACTGCTGAAGAAGCGTTTCGCGAAGGTGTTTGCCGGGCTTGAAATAGGGAATCTTCTTTGGCGGCACCTGGACCTTCTCTCCGGTCTTTGGGTTCCGTCCAATTCTCTGTCCACGCTGACGAATCCGAAAGGAACCGAATCCTCTCAGCTCGACCTTTTCCCCCCGGTGCAAGGCGGCCGTAATGCTCTCCAAGATGACCTGGACAACCTCGTCTGCCTGTTTGCGAGGAATATCGGACCGTGCAGCAACCTGCTCAACAAGATCGGCCTTTGTCATTGTCATATTTCGGTCTCCTTCAGTTCACGAAACGGATCTTTCATTTCCAAAGCTGTCCCCAGTCCCTACTCGGCCGGTTTTTCTTCTTCAGCTTCGGTCTCTTCGACTTCCGCAGACGCCGTTTCGACCGCCGCTTCTTCGGTTACTTCTTCGGTATCCTCAGCAGCCGTTTCGACTGCCGCTTCTTCCGTTACTTCTTCGGTATCCTCGGCCGCCGTTTCGACCGCTTTATCCTCAGGCGCCTTTTCTTCGACTTCCTCGGCTGCGGTTTCTAAAGCGGTTTCTTCGGCATCAGTTGCCTCGGCAACCACCTCTTCATCGGCCTCGGGTTCCTGAACTACCAAGCCGCCGGCCCTGAGGGCCGCGGCCATCGCGGTATCTACCGGAGCCGCAGCTCCTCCGTCAGCTTCAGATGTCTCGTCCCCTTCTTCCTCCTGGCTTACGCCCTGCATCGAGAGACCGATTCGGCTCTCATTCCAGTCAACCCGGAGGATACGGCAACGGACTTTCTGGCCGGTAGTAAATTCCCCCTCAAGACTATCGTCACCCAAGCGTTCGATTTCCGAAATGTGGCACAGTCCCTCAACCCCCGGGGCCAATTCGATGAACACACCAAAATCAGTGATGTTTGTGACCGTACCGGACACGACCTGACCGACTCCATGGGAATTGGCGTACTCCTCCCACTCGTTGGGCATGAGTTCTTTCATCGACAGGGAGATTCTCTGATTCGTGACATCAATCGCCGTAACGACAGCGTTGACCTCCTGGCCTTTCTGGATGACCTCCGAAGGATGATTGATCCGCCGTGTCCACGACATGTCGGAGATATGCACCAGACCATCGACTCCAGGAACGATCTCCACAAAGGCGCCGAAATCGGTCAGATTTCTCACGATACCTTGAATGCGGTTTCCAACATGGTATGTATCGGCCACGGTCTCCCAGGGATTTACCTCAATGGCGCGAAGGGAAAGAGAGAGCCGCCGTTTCTCCGAGTCCACTTCGGAGACCACGACATCCACTTCCTGCCCAATCTCGAGGACCGAACGAGGGTTCTTCACTTTCTTGGTCCACGACATTTCGCTGACGTGTACCAGTCCTTCAACACCCTCTTCAAGCGCAATGAAAGCACCGTAATCAACGATACTCACCACCTCGCCCTTCACTCGTTTCCCAACCGGGTACTTCTCGGGAACGAGGATCCACGGATCCTCAAAGCGCTGCTTATATCCCAAGGAGACCCGCTCCTTCTCACGATCAAAGCGGAGGACGACGACCTCAACGGTATCGCCGACCTTGAAATACTCATTGGGATGACCAACGCGTCCCCAAGAGATGTCCGTGATGTGGAGCAACCCGTCAAGACCGCCAAGGTCAACGAACACACCGTAATCCGTTATGTTCTTGATCTCACCACTGACCAGCTGACCCTCTTCGAGGTCAGACATGGTGGCATCTTTGGCCTTTGAGACCTCCTCTTCGAGGAGGGTCTTGCGCGACAACACGACGTTTGAACGACGCCGGTCAAACGAAATGATCCGAGCCTCGATCTCTTGGTCGATATAGTCCTCGAGACGTCGATTGGGCCGCATATCCACAAGGGACCCGGGGAGGAAGGCCCGAATGCCGATATCCACCGACAACCCGCCCTTCACTCTCTCGATAACCTGCCCCTTCACCGTTTCCTGGTTTTTGAAGGCGTCTTCGAGAACCGTCCAGATCTTCAACCGTGCGGCCCGATCAAGAGACAGGTAGACGCGACCTTCCATCGCATCGATCCGCTCAACATAGACCTCAACCTCGTCACCTGGGGCGATGGAGACCTCACCGGTGTCCGGATCGGTCACCTTCGCAAGGGAAACCGTGCCCTCGCACTTGAAGCCGATATCGATCATGACTTCGTCATTGCTGATGGCAACCACCATGCCCGATACAATATCGCCCTCTTTGAGGCTCCGTACCGATGTGTCCATCTCCATCAACTGTTCCATCGACAGCTGTTCGGTGCCCTCCCCGCTGTCAGAATTACCGTTATGTTCAAGGTCCATGTTCAAGACTGCTTCCTCCTGGCCGGACGCACCTCGGATACGCCCAAGCGTCCATGATTCCGAGACCTTACGGTGTAACCCGCTCTGCTGTCAAGCATTCACTCCGTTTCCGGGGAATCCAATAGCTACAGGAGAGTGAAGGGCATCGAATCAGAGGCGCCTTTCGGGTGTCATGAAGGCCCATTTTCGTTGTATCCTCGGCCCGTTTCCGAGGCAAAAAACAGTTTGACCAACCGGTCCACAACCTCCTCAAGACTCAGGCCGGTCGTATCGACCACCACCGCCCCACGAGCGACCTGCAACGGCGAGTCGGCCCGGCTCGAATCACGGTGGTCCCTGTCAGCCTGTTCGAGTAACACCGTCTCGAGGTCCACTTCGACCCCTCGGTCCCGCAGTTCCAGGTACCGGCGCTGACCGCGGGTTTCCGGAGAAGCCGTCAGAAACACCTTGAGGTGGGCATCGGGAAAGACAACGGAGCCGATGTCCCTGCCTTCCATAACTCCACCGGCCTCCAATCCCATCCGCCTCTGTTCAGGAACCAGCGCTTTCCGGACCTCTGAGAGGGCAGAGACCGCCGAGGCCATGACCGAACACTCCGGAGTCCGAATGGCATCCGTGATCTCCTCGTCGTCGAACCACACTCTCATTCGTTCCGAACCGGGCTCGACCCTGAGACCGCCGGCCGCCAATTTGGCGAGAGCTTCGCCGTCCTTGGTTACGTCGAAAGGAGGGAGACGCCCCTCTCTCATCGCCATAAGACCGACCGCACGGTACATCGCGCCGGTGTCAAGATAGGGCAATCCAAGACGCTCAGCCAACCGGATCGCAACCGATGACTTCCCGGCGCCGGCCGGACCGTCGATTGCAATGATTGCTGATGATCTTGCGGAACTCATTTTCAAC
>JAIOSJ010000034.1 GCA_021107705.1 Thermoanaerobaculales bacterium
AGAATAACCTCAACCCGCTCGATATCAGCACCGACAAGTAACCCTCAGGCCAACCCGAGAACATCATCGCCGTGCTGTGGACAGCTCGGTCGCTTCATCAATCTCTCCACTCATCAGTACGGGGCAAGACGCCGGAAGTAACGCCAAACATCCCTCTTCACTCTTCCCACTTCACCCTTCACCCTTCCAACTTCACCCTTCCAACTTCACACTTCACCCTTCCAACTTCACCCTTCCAACTTTCCGCCCTTCCGCAATTCCTCCAACTTCTTCCGCAATCTTTTGCGCACCCGCATGAGACGCATCTTCATCGCGGCTTCGGCGATTCCCGCCTGGCGAGCCAGAACGGCGATGGGCACTCCGTCAGCGCGCGCCTGCAGAAGCTGCTGGATCTCATCTTCTTCACTTTCCAACGCCGCCAGCATCAGGCGGACCTCCGAAACCCTTTCGGCCCGGTCTTGAGGATTGTCGTCGCTCTCAACCGCAATCGCCGCTTCGAGGCAATCCTCCTTGCGGACGGCACAGCGGCGCAAGTGATCGCGGGCGGCATTGGCTGCGATGCGACGCAACCACGCCGGGAAAGCTCGCGCATCGGCAAGTCGGTCGAGCCGCAGCCATGCCCGAAGGGCAACATCCTGGGCGAGGTCGCTGGCGGTCTCCGGACAGCGAACTCCACACGCAAACAGCGTTGAAGTCACTGCCTGACGATGCATCTCGAGCAATTGGCGAAAGGCGTCTTCCTTCCCCGAGCGCGCCAGACGCACCAACGCAGCCACCTCGTCCCAATGTTCGTCTCGGTGTTTCCCCGCCATCTCCGCTAAGCCTACTACGCCCGACCCCGCAAGTGGGATTCGTCGGTTTTGAAGGAGAAATTTGAAGGATGGGCGATATCCGGAAGAAATTAAGGCAAAGGCGCAGAGACGCAGAGATTTTTCTCTTAGCGGCATCAGGCGTCCGCCGAGCCCCTTCGGGGCCACCGTCAGGCCGGCGAACAGCTCGGAAGCCACGCATTCCCCTTGGGTTGCGGGCATAGCCCGCGCTAAGCCTTTTCGTGGCGATCTCTTGGAGTTCTGCATACGGCTAAGCATAGAATCCTTGTGTTAATCTCACCGCACAATGAAAGCAGAACACTTACTTCCGCGCCTTCTGAGAAATCCACGCCCCGCCATTCTCGCGTTGGCGGATGGTTCCATCTTTCGCGGATATGCCGCCGGAACTCCAGCGCGGGTTCAGGGTGAGGTTGTGTTCAACACCGCGATGACCGGGTATCAGGAGATGCTCACGGATCCGTCGTACCACGGTCAGATTCTCTGCCTGACCACTTCTCATGTCGGCCAGGTGGGCGTCAATTCGCTCGATGCCGAGAGTGACCGCATTTGGCCTCGAGCGCTGATCGTCCAGGACCTCGACGTGGAACCATCATCGTGGCGATCCGAAGAAAATTTCGAGGGCTGGTTGGAGGATCGCAAAGTCACAGTCGGCTGGGGTTTCGACGTGCGGTCGATCGTCCGCCGTCTTCGGGAAAACGGCGCCGTTCCGGGAGTTTTGATCGCCGAGGGTGAGATGAACTCAGAACTGGCCCTTCGCGAAAGTCGAGAGGCGTGCGGCACTGACGGATGTGATCTGGCCTCAGAGGTGGCCTGCAGCGAGAGCTATCGATGGTCCGACGGCCCGTGGCGCTCACCTTCACATCACGCGACCGACAACGATGCCGCTCTACCTGTGGTGGTGATCGACCTCGGTGTCAAACGCTCGACCCTCCGCCGCCTCGTCGCCGAAGGCTTTTCGGTCGAGGTCGTGCCGCCAACGACAACCGCCGCCGAAGTTCTGAACCGAAAACCCTCAGGCATCCTCTTCTCGAACGGGCCCGGTGATCCGGCTGCAGTGACCCGAGTCCGAACCCTGGCGGAAGAACTGCTCGGCCGATTGCCGATCCTGGGAATCTGCCTCGGCCACCAGATCCTCGGCCTTGCCCTCGGCGGCCGCACGGAAAAACTCCCCTTCGGTCACCACGGCGGGAATCATCCGGTGCGTGAGTTGGCGACGGGACGGGTTCTCATTACGGCCCAGAACCACAACTATGCCGTTGACGAGGCATCTCTGCCGCGCGAGGTCGAAGTGACCCACATCAATCTGATCGACGCCACAGTAGAGGGTATTGCCCTACCCCGCCTCGCCTTTGAGGCCGTGCAGTTTCATCCTGAGGCGGCGCCGGGACCCAACGATGCAGCCGGTCTCTTCAGCCGCTTCTTCGATCGCTGCCGGGAGGCAACGCGATGACGACCGGAACACCCACCCGACTGAATCCGGCGAAGACCAAAGGAGAGGAACTCGGAACGGTCTGTATTCTCGGCGCCGGTCCGATCCGTATCGGCCAAGCCTGTGAGTTCGACTACTCCGGGGTGCAGGGAGTCAAAGCTCTACGTGAAGAGGGTTACCGCGTCGTCCTGGTGAATTCCAACCCGGCGACGATCATGACCGACGCGCGCCTGGCTCACCGCACCTATGTCGAACCTCTGACCCTGGAAGCGGTGACCTCAGTTCTCGAACTGGAACGACCAGATGCCCTGATACCGACGCTCGGCGGACAGACCGCCCTGAATCTGGCTGTGGAATTGGAAGAGGCGGGGGTCCTCGAACGCCTGGGCATCCATCTCCTCGGCGCTTCCGTCAAATCGATTCAATTGGCTGAGGACCGAGAGAAATTTCGCTGTGCGATGGAAGAGGCCGGTTTGCCCGTGCTGCCCGCCGTCACCGTTCACTCGGTGGAACAGGGATTGAAGGCCCTCGACCTGGTGGAACTGCCGGCGATTCTTCGCCCTTCATTCACCCTCGGCGGCTGGGGCGGAGGCATCGCCCATGACCGGGAGTCGTTCAAACACCTCTTGAGGCGCGGGCTCGAAGCCTCGCCCACCGGCGAGGTTCTGGTTGAGACATCGGTCGTCGGGTGGAAGGAGTTCGAACTCGAGGTCATGCGCGATTCTGCCGGCGCCTTCGTCGTGGTGTGTTCGATCGAGAATCTGGACCCGATGGGCGTCCATACCGGCGACTCGATCACAATCGCTCCGGCGCAGACCCTCACCGATCGCGAATATCAGGTTCTTCGGGACGCAGCGCGGCGGGTCTTGGACGCCGTCGGAGTCGCCACCGGCGGCGCCAATGTGCAGTTCGCCGTCAACCCCGAAGACGGTCGTTATGCCGTCATCGAAATGAACCCGAGGGTCAGCCGCTCCTCGGCCCTCGCCTCGAAGGCCACCGGATTCCCGATCGCCCGTTTCGCCGCCAAGGTGGCTCTGGGACGACGCCTCGACGAGTTGACGAACGACATTACCGGGACCACTCCGGCCGCCTTCGAGCCGGCCCTCGACTACGTCGTTGTCAAGATGCCGCGCTTTGCGTTCGAAAAGTTCCCCGGCGCCGAACCAGCGCTCGGCACGGCGATGAAGGCGGTCGGAGAGGTCGCCGCCATGGGGCGTTCCTTCGAAGAGGCCCTGCTCAAGGCCATACGGTCGCTGGAGATCGACCGCGACTCTCTGGAGGCGCCACCGGATCTGGCGGCAACCGGCGACGAGGACCTCCATCGGCGCCTTACAGGAGCTTCACCCGAGCGTCTGTGGGAGGTTGCCGAGGCCCTGCGCCGTGGCTGGGGCATCGACGAGGTGCATGCAATCACGCATGTCGATCCCTGGTTTCTGCGCCGGATCGGCGGCCTTATCAGTGCAGAGACAGCCCTACGCAGGAGCGGATCGAAGGATATTCACAGCCTCGAGATGGCGAAGAGACTCGGATTTGCCGATGCCCACCTGGGCCGTCTTTGGAAAATCGATCCCGAAGATGTCCGAAGGCTGCGCCTGGAACACGGGATCAAACGGATCCGCCGCCGGGTCGATACCTGCGCCGCTGAGTTCAAGGCCCGCACGCCCTATCTCTACGGTTCCTTTGGAGACCACGACGAGCAACCCGCCTCGAGGCGAGCCGTCATGATCTTGGGCGGTGGACCGGTGCGAATCGGCCAGGGAATCGAGTTCGATGCCTGCTGTGTCGAAGCGGTCGGCGGCCTCAATGCGGAGGGTTTCGAAGCAGTGATGGTCAATTGCAACCCGGAGACGGTCTCGACCGACTACGACGCCGTCGATCGTCTGCACTTTGACCCTCTCCACACCGAAGATGTGCTCGACCTCTGTGAGGCCGAGAAACCGGTAGGTGTGCTGGTGCAGCTGGGCGGACAGACGCCCCTTCGCCTCGCCGCCGACCTCGAAAAACACGGAGTACCCCTGTGGGGAACATCACGTGACTCCATCGATCGGGCCGAGGATCGCGGCCGTTTTCAGGTCCTGTTGTCAGATCTCGGCCTCGAACAGCCCCCCGGGGCGATGGTCACCTCCGCCCAACAGGCGTTGAAGGCCGCGGCTGAACTCGGGTATCCACTCCTCGTGCGCCCCTCCTACGTGCTTGGTGGGCGGGGCATGGAAATCGTCTATGCCGACGACCAACTCGTCGAGTACCTTGAACGGGCGACGGCGATGGATCCATCGCGCCCGGTCCTTCTGGACCATTTCCTCGAGCGTGCTCTCGAGGTCGATGTGGATGCCGTAGCCGACGGCGAGAGGGTCGTCATCTGCGGAATCCTCGAACATATCGAAGAGGCCGGCGTGCACTCGGGAGACTCGGGGGCGGTCACTCCACCGGTCAGTCTGCCGCTGGAACTCCAGGCCGAGCTGCGACGGCAGGTCCGTCAATTGGCCCTCGCCCTCGACGTCCGGGGACTGATGAATGTTCAGTTCGCGATCCAGGACGGAAATGTTTACTTGATCGAGGTCAACCCACGGGCCTCACGAACCGTGCCCTTTCTCGCCCGCACTTCAGGAACGCCGTGGGCCGAATTGGCGGCCCGCATCTGCTCGGGCGCCCGTCTTACCGATCTCGGCGTCATGGATGGCGTTGCCGCCGAAACGGCGGTGAAACTGCCGGTCTTCCCCTTCGATCGATTCCCCGGCGTTGATCCCCTGCTCGGACCCGAAATGCGCTCTACAGGCGAGGTAATGGGCCGCGGCCGAACCTTCGGCGAGGCCTTTGCCAAGGCGGCACTCGCCGCCGGTTGGCGATTGCCGGCGGAAGGTCGCGTCTTGCTCTCACTTGCTGACCGAGACAAGAAACGCCTGCCCGCCCTGGCCTCTCGTTTTGAAGAGCTGGGTTTCGGTCTCACCGCCACCGCGGGCACCGCCGAAGTCCTCCGTGCTGCGGGTTTCACCGATGTCCTGGAAACCGCCAAGGTCGGCGAGGGCAAACCGGATATCCCGGCCCTGCTCGCCTCCGGCGAGGTCGAACTCGTCGTCAATACGGCCGCCGGCCGCCGAGCCGCCCAGGATGCCGGATCAATCCGTCGGGCCGCCCTCGACGCCCGAGTCCTCTACATCACGACGATCCCCGGCGCCCATGCCGCCGCCGAGGCGGTTGCCGCCCTGCGCCGAGGAGGCCTGATCGTACGCGCCCTGCAGGACGACCGACCGGTTCCGCCCGGTTGGGCAGCAAAGTTGCTCGGCTAGAAACGGGGACCGCATTGGCCCCTGAAGGCGGCACACGGGCCGAGGAATTCGACTTGGGCCAAAACGGCTGCCGTCCTGCCGCGCGCCCTACCGCCGAATGAGCGCGAGGAATTCCTCCCGCACGGAATGATCGTCAAAGCAGCCCCGCAGGGCCGAGGTCGTTGTCAGGGCGCCGGGCTTCTTGACTCCCCGCATCTCGACGCAGAGGTGGCGGGCCTCGATCACGACCATCACACCAAGCGGCTTGAGGTTGGACCAGAGGTATTCGGCTACCTGCTCGGTAAGACGCTCCTGCAGTTGAGGCCTCTTGGCATAGAACTCGAGGATCCGCGGCAATTTCGACAGCCCGACGATGGTGTCCTGCGGAATATAGGCGATGTGGGCGTGGCCGTAGAACGGCACGAAATGGTGGGCGCACATTGAGTAAAAGGGGATCTCCCTCTCGATCACCATGTGGCCGTAGCCCTCGTCATTGGGAAAAGTCGTCACCTGTGGCTCGGCCCCCTCGAAGAGTCCGTGAAACATCTCGAGGTACATCTTGGCGACCCGCTCCGGAGTGCCCGAAAAGTTCGGGTCCCCAAGGTCCATCTGGAGTTCTTCCATAACTCCAGCCATATGGGCGGCCACCCGGCTGATGATCTCGTCTTCCCTCTCACGGGGGATCACGTCATTTCGAAGATCATCGTCAACCGACCTGAGTCGTTCATTTGTCATCTCAATACCTCCAAGGCTGCTGAACAATAACCCAAATTGAGCGATTCTCAGCAGCGATCTGCCCAAATCCTTGCGTTCCGAACACTTTCAGAAAACATCTAACTACCCTTCGCGGCCCTCACGACGAAACCCGGTGAGAAGTACGGGCTAGGAGTTGACGATTCCAATATTTTTCATTTCTTTTTGCTACCATCTCCCACTATGACTGATGTTCTCATCACAGGAGCCAACGGCCAGTTGGGTCGCGCCGTCACCGCCCAGGCCCTGAGCCGTGGCCTCTCGATACTCTCGACATCACGGATGCGTCAGCCGTCGAGAGATGGGTGGAAGAAAACGATCCGCGCATTCTCGTCAACTGCGCCGCCTTCACAGCGGTGGATGACTGCGAGACCCATGAAGAAGAGGCCCAGCGCATCAATGGCGCCGCCGTCGGCCTTCTTGCCGAAAGTTGCCGACGAAAAGGGAGCCTGTTGATTCAGGTTTCCACCGACTACGTTTTTGACGGGACGGCGACGACCCCCTACAGAGAGGAAGACCCGGTCGCTCCGACCAGTGCCTACGGTCGAACCAAGCTCGTCGGAGAACGGGAAGCACAGAAAGCGCCCCGCCACCTCGTCGTAAGAACAGCGTGGCTCTATGGTTTGGGCGGGAAGAACTTTGTGGAAGCCATTCGACGCCAAGTTGAGTCGGGGACGGACAGGCTGCGGGTGGTCGCCGATCAGCACGGCTGTCCGACCTTCTGCGACGATCTCGCCGCCGCCCTGCTCGATCTCGCCGCCACCGACTTCACCGGCATCGTGCATGCCGTCAATAGCGGCGAGACGACCTGGCACACCTTTGCCGGCGAAATCGTGCGTCTCGTCGGCGCCTCCACAGCGGTCGATCCGGTGACAAGCGAGGCATTCCCCCGGCCCGCTCCACGCCCCGCCTACTCGGTGCTGAATACTTCACGCCTCAACACACTCCTCGGACGATCGATGCCTTCATGGCAGGACGCCCTTGGTCGGTATCTCGCCCGCACTTCTCACCAAGGATCGTCGCGAAAGGCTCAAGACGCTGTGAAATCCAGCGATCTCGCAAGATGAGTGAGCGAAGGCATACTTACAGTACGTTGAGCGAGCGAATCGAGAAAGCGCTGGAGTTTGCTGTGTATTGGGCCTTGCAGCAGATTGTTGGTGAGAAATGCGGGCTAACACGATGCGCTGGTTGATCACAGGCGCCGACGGTTTTGTCGGCAATCATTTGTTGCCATATCTGCTCGAGGTGGAAAACGAATCCGAGATCTGGGCCCTCGTGTGGAATCAGGCTCCGACGAAGAGCCGGCCCAAATCCAACTCGCGCCTTCACGTCGTACCGGTTGAAATCACCGAGGCCGAAGAGGTCAGAAAGATCGTTACGGCCGCCCAGCCCGAGATCATTCTCCACCTCGCAGCAGCCTCATCGGTGGCACAATCCTGGTCCGACCCTACCCCCGCCTATCAAATCAACGTCCTCGGCCAGCTCAACATCTTGGAGGCCGCACGGCAATTGCCGTCGCCTCCACGCGTGGTCATCGCTTCTTCCTCCGATATTTACGGCCGTGACCAGCATGAAGGCCGTCCCATCAGCGAAAAGGCCGCATTGCGCCCTGTTTCTCCCTATGCCGTGACCAAGTCCGCCCAGGATCTCCAGGCGTTTCAATATTTTTCCGCCCATGGGCTTGCCACCATTCGCCTCCGACTGTTCCACCATACCGGACCGGGGCGTCCATCCGAGTTTGTCGGTTCAAGCTTTGCTTACCAGATCGCCGAGATCGAAAAAGGTGTGCGCGAGCCGATTATGAAGGTGGGAGATCTGAGCGTTGCCCGTGACTTCAGCGATGTCCGGGACGTCGTCAGGGCCTGGTGGCTCGCGGCCCTCCACGGCGCCCCTGGGGAGGCCTACAACATCTGTTCGGGCAGACCGGTCGCGATCCGACACCTTTTGGATACCCTTCTGGGATTCAGCCGAAAAGAAATCGAGGTGAAGACCGATTCGACGCTCCTGCGCAAAGGAGAGATCAAGGTCTTGTTCGGCGACCCAACTCTTTTCAACAGTGCCACTGGGTGGCAGCCTGAAATTCCACTCGAGCAGACCCTTGCCGATATTCTCGAATATTGGCGGGCACACGTCTAGGAGGGTGTAGGGCATTGACGGTGGATGGATTTCGGAGGGTCGTTGTGCCGTTTGAGGCGCATTCGAGACGCAGTACTCCCTGTACGGGCCGAGGATTCAACGAAAAAGGGCCTTCACGACACCCGAAAGGCGCCGTTGATTCAATGCCCTACACCCTCCTAATACGCACATTCACCGGTTTTTTGTAGTTGAGCCTTGAGAAACATCCAGCTTCGTGGCATGTTGGGCATGGAGGATCAAAGCATGGACACAGAGCGCCGGAACCTCATTGCCCAGTGGGCCTACGATACCCGCTCAATCCTCGGCCGTTTCCATCTGTGGTTGGAAGACGTTGAGGAGAACTGGCTCGATGGAGCGCCCGAAGGTGAACACGCTTTCACGGGTCCTTCGTTGGAGCGAGGTTTCATCGTCGCCAACGCAGTAACGGCCCTCGGCACCAGACTCTTCGGTCGTTATGGAGAGGGCGCCGGGAAGGACAAGGCGACCCTCAACCGGGTCAAGAAGGACGCGGACGCGGTCTCGGCCTACGCCCTGTCGGAAGCTCTGTGGTACCTCACCCGCTCATTACCCGAGAACCACGCCGTCATGATCTCTCTCGGCGAGGGGCTCATGCCCAAGGCCGGCGAGACCCCGGAGATGGGTTCCAACCCACAACTCGGCTTCGGCCGCGTCTACGCTCGTCCACAGGTTGCCCGCTTTCTCGACCAATGCGTGCACCGCCTGCTCAACGACGATGCCTATGAATGGCCTGAATTCTGGGCCGAGATCAACCGCAACGGAATCACGGTGTGGGGAGCGGCGGTGGACACGCTGGAGAATACCTCCCGTTTTGCCAAGGGTTCGGCAACTGGTCCATTGGCCGTCTTTCATCTCTTCGACCAGCCGCTTCAGGTGGCTCGCCCCTTCGAGGGCTACATGGGCAATTTGATTATTCCACGTAAGGTCGTCGAGGCGGCGGCGGATCGCTCGGTCCTCATCGACTTCTTGACGCCACGCAAGCTCGTCATGGAATCGTTACTCGCCACCTATCCGGGCCTGAAAGCGGAAAATGTACACGTCTGGACCCTGGGCGGCCCGTCTCGAGAGAAGAGAATCGGAAAGCTCTGGCAGGAGTGGCGGGATCTCGGCGCCCATCTCGTAGAAGATGGGTGGCCGATTCCCGGGACCGGCATCGGGGCTTTCAACGAGTCCGGCACCTACGCGCCGGTCTACTGCATCGGCCCCTTTGACGGTGAAGACGGCGAACGCCAGGTCTTCATCTGTGACGGCTATGCGGCATCGGCCGAGGCGGTGCAGGGGGCGAGCCTTGATCAGATCGTCGATACACATTCCTCGATCTGTCTGTTCTCCTCTCACTTCAACGTCCCCTACGACCGCGAACAGTTCTTAATGCGTCTTGACCCGGAAGCCTCGGATTTCAGCGCCTGCCTTGCCGAGGTCCTCGGTCAGAAGGTCGACGAGGCCACGATTGCCCTCTACCGAACGAACATCCGCGAGGCCACCGCCGCCTGCATGCCGGTCGGCCGGAGGGTCGTCACCGCAGATGATTTCTTCCCCATGAAAAAATGGCGCATTCTCAGCCTGTCCTCCGGCATGCTCCCCGATCCCTACACCGGCATCGATGGCGTTGAGGAAGTACAGGACGGCATTTACCGTGTCACGACCCGAGCCGCCACCCGGCTTGGACAATTGGACGTCACGCTCACTCTGCGGCTGGCCGATCCGCCCGATGAAATGCGGATGGTTTTCTCGCCGCTGCTCGACCGCTTCTATGCCGGTCAGGACTACCGAACCCGGGCGGTTAAGATCTCCGACTCTGGTCGAATTCGCAACGAACTCCAAACGCTGATTTCCGAGGCTATCGAATTCCTCCCGGGTGACACCATGAGGGTGAACTTCGATGCCATTGAGGATGCGGTGATGCCACCAGACAAAAAGGCGCTCATCCGGGAAGTCCTCCACTGGTACAAGAAAAGTCACCCAATGTGGTTCAGTTGGCTGGATTTCTAGCCTTGAAAGACTTTCCCTTCGTTATCGAGGTTCCGGTGCGATGGCGCGATCTCGATGCCTTTCGCCACGTCAACAATGCGACCTTCGTCACCTATTTGGAGATCGCCCGCACCGAACTGTGGCGCAAACGCTTTGTCTGCACCGACCCGATGGACATTCCGTTCGTCATTGCCGGCCTGAACGTGGAATACAAGAGACCGATCAAGCTCAACGACACCGTGAGGGTTGGCCTGCGAACCACCGACATCTGCGGCTCTTCCTTCGCATTCGAGTATCGGATTGAGAGCGAAGGACAGACCGCAGCCCTCGCACACAGCGTTCAGGTCTGCATTCGCCACGAGAGTGGGCGACCGGTACGTGTCCCCGAGAGTCTTCGGCGGGACCTCTCCACCCTGCTCGTGGACACCAGTTCTACCGACCGGTGAGTCATGTAGTCCGCCTCCTGTGGTTTCGGGTCCCGGCATCCGGAGACCCGCGACCCGAAGACCTGGGTCTCCTCGATCGCGAAGAGAGGGTGCGCGCCGAACGTTTCACGGTGGATCATCCCCGTCGGGTCTTTGTCGCGGCTCGAGCAGCCTTGCGCCTTTTCCTCGGTCAGGAACTGGGCGCCGATCCCGCGACCCTTAAATTCTCCTTCGGACCCCACGGAAAGCCGCGCCTCGATCCCCCCGAGGATCTGCATTTCAATCTGTCTCACTCCGGAGTAACCGTCGTTATGGCTTTAGCCCACGGCGTCGAAATCGGAATCGACGTCGAGGAACTGCGGCCCACCGTGTCGACCCTTCGCCTCGCCCGCCGATTTTTTGCACCAAGCGAGGCTGCAGCTGTTGAGGCCGAGGGGGATTCTGAGCGGGTTCGTACATTTTTTCACTGCTGGACCGCCAAAGAAGCCGTCCTCAAGGCCACCGGCAGCGGCCTCACCGTACCCATCCACGAAGTTGAAGTGGATCCTGATCCAGATCGTCCACCGCGGGTGATCGCCATCGGCGGAAAGTCGGAAGAGGCCGCCCGTTGGACCCTCCTGCGCCACGAGATTCCCGGCGATTGGATTGCCACGGTCGCCATTCGCGACGGAGAAAGCCAACTGGTCGTCGAGGAGAGAAAACAGGCTATTCGTCCAGCCAATCCGGCGTGTTCTTGCTCTCCAGGAAGGAGCGAACGCCCCGCCGACACTCCGGGTGCATCCGTTGGCGAACGTTGACCTCGGCTGCAAAACTCAGGGCGTCCCTCCAGGGAACGCCGACGGCATCGTTGAGCAGGGCCTTGGTGGCGGCCAGGGCGGCCGGCGAAGCCTTGCGGCTGATCCTCAGGGCGAGTTCCTTCGCTTGATTGAGGCATTCGCCATCATCCACCAGCTCATCCACCAAACCAAGTTCAAGGGCCCGGCGACCATCCAGCATCTCCGGATCCAGAAGCAGCCGACGCGCCACGTGGCCTGGAACCCGCCGGGTGAGAAAGGTGGAGACCAGGGCCGCAATGAAACCGATCTTGATTTCGGTGTAGCAGAAACGGGAGCGGGACTCTGCGATGACGAAATCACAGGCCGTGGCGAGACCACAGCCGCCGGCCACAGCCGCACCCCCCACCGCTGCGATACTGAGTTTTGGATGCCCAAGCAGAGTAACGAAAAGCTTCTCCAACCGGCGGGAGTCCTCCAAATTGGCCTCAACGCCTCCACCCGCCGCTACCTGCTCAAGGGCTGCCAAATCCGCCCCCGCCGAAAAGTGCTTGCCGGCGCCGGTCAGGATGACCGCACGAATTTCTGGGTCCCCGGCCGCCTTCTCCAGGCCCGTGGTCAGGGCCTCCACCATCGCCGGTGAGAGGGGGTTGGCCCTATCCGGGTCATTCAAGGTCAAGACCATCAGGGGCCCGTCGAGCGTGGTGAGCAGAATATCGTCCATGGGTAGATTCTATCGTGGCAACCCTTTTGATGAATAATTTATGGGCCTCATCTGAAGACCTGTTTCGAAAAGTCAAGGCTATTGAACGCTATGCCGCTTCAGGTGATAGTATCCTGCTGATCTGAGGGATATTGATGGCCGAGAAGAACTTCATAGATGTAGCGGATCACCTCCGAGTGGGCATGCGGCAACAGCGCGCCGCTCTGGCGGCACAAGAAGCCGGGCGGGAGGGAGACCTCCTGCCGGACCTGGAGAAGACCTGGAGCGTGAGCGAACCTTCAGGGGTCTCCGGGCATCCCGTCTTCGGCCCGGTGATCACGGTCATTCGCAAGGTAATCAAGGTTAGTTTTCTCAGGTGGTATTCTCGCCCGATCCTGCAGCAGCAAAACCTGTTCAATAGGGCCGCCATGCGGCGGATAGAAGAACTGACGGCAGCAAATCGCAGTCTGCAAGAAGAGATCGACGAGTTGCGAACTCGGCTCGAGTCCTCGTAACGGACAAGGCATAATGCGAATCTGCCTCTGTTCCATTGTCGTTCCCTTCTCTCATGGCGGCGCGGAAATCCTGGATGCCTCCCTTGAACACGAGCTGCGCGCCCGAGGATTTCAGATAGAACGGATCGTCCTGCCCTTCAGCTGGCACACCCGATTGGACATCCTCAACAGCGCAATGGCGTGGCGATTTCTCGAACTGAAATCCGCAGCCGGTGAAGAAATCGACCTGGTGATCTCCACACGCTTTCCTTCGTACCTCATTCGGCATCCGAACAAGGTCGTCTGGCTGTTCCACCAGTTGCGTCAGGCGTACGACCTTCAAGGAACCCGGTACGGTTTCCCAAACCACGGGGTCGAGGACGCCTCTTTCATCGACATGGTCCGGGACATGGATGCTCGAGGCCTCGGCGAGGCCAGGGCCTTATGGTCCATCTCCGACAACGTGGCCGAGCGGCTCCGGCGATTCAACTCTCTTGAAGCGAAAACTCTTTATCCACCGCTGCGCAGCGATGTGGATCACCGCGCTGGAGAATTCGGTGATTACATCTTCACGGTCGGACGCCTTGACCCCCTCAAACGAAATGACCTCCTCGTCGAGGCCCTGGCCCTGACCCGCAATCCGATCCGTGCCGTAATCGCCGGCGCCGGTCCCGAACACGACCGGCTGTCGGCTCTGATCCAAGAACACAACCTGGAGCAAAGAGTTGACCTCGTTGGATGGATCGACGATCAGCGCCTGTGTGAGCTGTACGCCGGGTGCTGCGGCGTCTTCTACGCTCCGTATGACGAAGACTACGGCTACGTGACGATCGAAGCCTTCCGGTCGGAAAAGCCGGTCGTGACCTCCAGGGATTCGGGCGGTGTACTCGAGTTCGTTGCCGATGGCGAGACCGGGATTGTGGCAGACAGTCCCTCTCCAAAGGTCATCGCCGATGGTCTCGACACTCTTTTCGAGGACCGGCACCGAGCCCGCACGATGGGGCAGGAGGGCCGACGGCGTGTAGAGAAAATCACCTGGGACGGGGTGATAACGAAACTCACCGGCCGGAGATCGGCCGACTCTCTACCATAATATCCACATAACCATTAGCCCGCATTTCTCACCGATCTTCTACTGCGGCCGGGGATACGCCATGCCCTCGCGACGAACGTTGGTGAGAAGTGCGGGTTAGAACTCGTCTCGCCTACTGTTGTCCTTTGCCTCCGACCCGGTCGGGAATCGCCGACTATGCCGCCGAGCAAATACCGGAACTGAAACGATGCTTTGACGAGATGGTGCTCTTCTGCCCGGGAAGGCCGAAGATTTTCGAGCTGGCGGGGCTCACGGTCCAAGCACTGGACCGACTCACCATGGAAGAGCCGTGGAATGCGATCGTGTACCACGTAGGGAATCATTTCCCCTTTCACGGAGAGATCTACGATACCGCTCTCCGTGTCCCGGGAGTCGTCATTCTCCATGAATATGGGATCCACCACCTCGTTCGGGACAAAGGCCGGCCCGAAAACTTCATGGAGGAGATGCGGTACGCCTACGGTGTACTGGGTGAGGCCGTGGCGCGGCGCTTTGTCGAGTCGGGCATCACAGCCGGCGTCGAAGACTTTCCCCTGTTCGAGCGACTGACCGACTCCAACCGCGGCCTCATCGTTCACAACGAGAGTGCGCGAGAGCGTGTGCTGGCGAGCCGGCCAAAGGCGCAGGTCCGAGTTGTTCCGCACCCGCTTTTTCAACAATTCCCTGATGGTAAGGCGATCAATAAGGATTCTGCGCGTGCCCTTTTCGGCCTTCCTCCCGAAGCCCTCGTTTTCGGGTCTTTTGGTTTCGCAACTCCGGCGAAACGACTCGGCGTCGTTCTATCGGCATTCAAGCGGCTTCGACAGAAGATCCCCACAGCCCATTTCCTTCTGGTCGGCGATCTCACTTCAGATCCCGACCTCCAGGAACTGCTCAACAAGGAGAGGCTCGACGGGGTCGAAGCGACCGGCGCCGTTCCCATGGATAGTTTCATTGCCGCCATGCGAGCGGTGGATATCGCAGTCAATCTTCGCCATCCGCCCGGCGGCGAGACCTCCGGCAGCGCTCTCCGCCTCATGGGGATGAGCACTCCGTTGATCGTCAGCGACAGCGGTTCACTGGCGGAAATCCCCGATCACTGCTGCGTCAAGATCACCACCGATTTCAACGAAGAAGATGAACTGCTGGCTGCGATGTTGACTCTCGCCGATGGGGAGGATCTCCGACGCCAGATGGGCGAAAACGTACGAATCCATACCGAGGCCCATCACGCGCCCAGAGCCTCGGCGGAAGCCTTAGCCTCGGCAATCCGAGATCTGTCCGCCTTCGAGCCTCAGATACCAAGGCGAAACCAGGTCTTACGGCGACCGGCGCCCGAGGCCCGCCTGGAAGACACCTTTCTCGGAGGAATCGGCGCTGCTTTGCATGAACTCGGCGTTGGAGAAGATGACACGGAGATCGTCAACCATGTTGCCGATCTCGCCAAAGGCCTCACCTCGGTTATGATGTTCGACCAATGAAGCGTATTCAGCCGACCATTCGTTTCTTTGCCAACCTCCTGCGCGATATCGCGGGCACCCTGGCCGGGCGTTGGCGGCGTTTCCACCGACGTGTCGTCCTCGGCGAGGACATTGCCTCGGTTGGGGTCGATGTCTATCCATTCTTCGAAAAGATGACCGGCGTCGGCTGGTATGAATGGAATCTCCTGGCGGCCCTCGACCGACGAGACGACGGTCTCCAGTTCAACCTCTATGCCCACACCTTTCTCGCCCCCGAGGAACCGATGACGACCGTCATGCCGGGCTTCAAAAGCATGCGTTTTCGCCTCCACCACCTGCCGTCGGAATTTCTGTTCCCGGTTGGCCCGACAGTCGTTGTCCTGCGTCGAGTCGTCGAGCCGCTGCTGCGGTGGCTTGACGGCAACGACGTGCTCTTCGCGCCGAACTTCTTCATGCCAAAAAACCAGCTCGCCTTCGGTCAGACCGTGGTCGCCACAGTGCACGACCTGGCTTTCAAGGTCATGCCCGAGACCGTCAATCCAGAAACCCTCGAAGCCCTTCACGACAATTTGCTCGAGACCCTCTTTCGCTCCGAACGTCTGGTGGCGGTCTCCGACGCTACAGCCGGAGACATCTACGAGCATCTCGGGCTCAGGAAAAATCGCGTGAGAGTGGTCCATGAGGGCCTCGACCCGAGCTTTGCCGGGGAGAACGACTCGGCCCCGCCGGAGGACCTTCCGCCGCACTACCTCCTCTTCCTCTCCACTCTGGAACCCCGCAAGAACGTTCTTGGGGTCCTTCGGGCCTTTAAATTGGTCGTCGAGTGGGGCTACTCCGGGCACCTCGTCCTGGTTGGTCGTTGGGGATGGCACACCGAAAACATCCGGAAGGAACTCGAGGAATCCCCGGTCCGGGACCGGATCATCCATCTGGATTACATCGAACGAGAACAACTGCCCGGCCTCTACCGGGAATCGGATGCCCTACTCTTCCCCTCTTGGATGGAGGGATTCGGCCTTCCCCTCCTCGAAGCCATGGCCTGTGGCACTCCGGTTGTGACCTCGGGTTGCTCCGCAATGCCCGAAGTCGCCGGACCGGCGGCCATCTATGTAGACCCTGCCAGTCCACATGGGATAGCTTCGGCGATCTCGACCCTGATGGAAGACGATGACCACCGCAAACGCCTCAGTGATGCCGGCAAAAAACGCGCAGCCCGCTTTTCCTGGGATGAGGCGGCAGCAGCCACGGCACAAATACTCCGCCAAGCGGCCGGCCTCACAAAGATAGGTGAGGATGAATATCGCGTGTGATGCCCGCGCGCTGGTGGGACCACATACCGGCGTCGGAACCTGGACCACCCAATTGATGGGGGGTCTCGCTCGAATTCCGGGCAATAGGATCCTCCTGGCCGCCTCGAAGGCCCTGGATCTGTCCGAGTCCCTCCGTGAAACCGAAATCGACATTCTTCCCCCGCCGAAATTTCCCCTGCCGGGAACCGTGTGGCTTCACACAATGCTGCCCCACGCCCTCGAACGGCGCAGCATCGACGTCTTCGTCGCCTCGCTCGCGATCCTCCCCATTCGCTGCCCGGTACCGGGGATCGTGATGGTTCACGACCTCACACCGCGCACCCATCCTGAATGCCACACTGCGGTGAACCGATTCTGCTTCAATGGCTTCATAAAACAGGGTTTGCGAGCGGCGACAGCTGTCGTTGTCGGCTCGCAGGCCACCGAAGACGAAGTTCTCGACTTCTTCCCGTGGGTGCGAGAAAAACTCCACCGCATCTCGTATGGGGTGGATGAGTTCTTCTCTCCAGGCGAGGACGAGAACGAAAGACAGACCACCCGCCTCCGCTTTTCTGAAGGACGACCCTACATCCTCCATCTCGGCACGCTCGAGCCCCGCAAGGGCCTGCTCACCCTCATCGAAGCCTGGGAACACCTACACGAAATGAACGACGATCACCCTGATCTGGTGCTCGCCGGTGGCGACGGCTGGGGCATGGCGCCTCTTCTCGACCGAATCGCCCGTTCGCCCCTCAAGCAGCGCATTCACCGGCCGGGGTACGTCAGCCGCGAGGATAGCCGTACCCTCCTGCGTCACGCCGAAGTCTTCGTGTTGGCTTCCGAGGCCGAAGGCTATGGGCTGCCCCTGGCTGAGGCCGTAGCGTGCGGAACGCCATGCGTCGCCTCCGATATTCGGCCCCTGCGCGAGAGCGGTGGCGCAGCAGCACTCTTCACGCCCCCCCTTGATGGCCAGGCCTTGGCACATACGATTGCCGAAGCACTCGAACCGCACACCGCCGAGGATCTTCGCCGCCGGGCCTCCATTCGCGCTTCCGAACTGGGTTGGGAACCCGTCGTCAAAGCCTGGCAGGACCTGCTGCTTTCGGCCAAGAAGATTGGTTGAGCAATCTCGCGGCGAACTCTGTTTGGGCTGTCACCGAAAGTAGAAAAGAGGCAATGGGATTTCCGGGGTGCAGGTCTCTATACCTGGATCTTGACCTTCATAACTGGACGCATCCGAACGGCAGGTTCACGTATTCAGCCAACCACACGAACCCGTGGTCAAATCACTTGAGGTGACAAGTAATGCATAACTGACTCGAGGTATTCGGCATCCTCAAGAAGGGAATGTTGGCGGGATCGTGAACATCGTGACAGGTCGGGCACTCCACCCTACCGGCGTAGAGGGGAACCAGGGGCCACCCGTCGATCAGGTTTGGCGGCGTATTGAAGGCCGGATCGATGGCAATGGTCGGGTAGCCCATGGCAATCGGATGTTCGTTCGACAGATCGGTCCCGGACCAGTATGCGGGCGGGTCACCGTAAATCTCCGGATGACAGTTTCGGCAGTTTGGATAGGACGTTGTGTCCGGGATTCCCCCCGGGCCCGGAGCGTTGACCAAGTCGTGCTTGGTGCTTCCGGTAATACCGCTGACGACCGCTGATCCGTTGGTCCCGTCGTGGCATCCCAGACATAGCAAAGAAACGGTTGTATTCGGATTCCCCGGCGTTGTGTCCATCGATGAGCTGCTGTAGACGGTGAAGGTCTGATTGGTGTCGATGAATCGATTCCAGAGCGGCGCCTGGATTGGGAGAGACGAATTGGCGAAGTGCGGCGTGTGGCAGAACACGCAGGGCTGGTCGGAGTAGGGATCGACCCCACCTGTCGAGAAATCATGCTGCGAGCCGACGATACTTGCGCCGAGAACAACACCAGCGGATGTTACAAACACCAAGACCCCAAAAATGCCGATGGCCTTCGGGAAAAGGAGGAACTCTCTCCAACAATTTCGCGCTTTCCTCATGAGTCAATGCTCCTTGCATCCAAACAACTCTAAATCTGCGACCGCCGAACATGTTCTTCAAGAACTGTGCCAATTGGCGTATCACCGGATGAACTCGGCCCGACGCCGATTTTGCCGCCTCGAAACGAGACATTGGCTCCGGCCGGTGGGTAGAAACCCCATGAAGTCCTTTCCTGATGGGGAAAATTCCCCGGCGGCAGAACTTTTCGGTCACGGCATGACCGCTCTGCACCGTCCCCCGGATCTACGGGAACGACAACGCCCTTAAGGGTAAGGGCCGGCGATACGTGGTCCAGGAGGTCACCGCGCCTGAAAGGCGATCATCCCTCCTAGTCCAGATCCATCCCCCTGGTCGGCGCAATCCGAGCCGGCTCGAACCTTTGATCTCTGCGAAGGCCCTCACGACCCAGCATCTCCAGCAAGCTTTTCATAGAGCCGTAGGCCTCCGGCCCATGATCCTCGCCGTGACACGTCAGGTAACAGGCCCCGGAACCGGGTCCGTCAGAGACAAACTCGAGCCGACCGGTGCTCATCGAAGCAGAAACGCCCGCAACGGTAGTTTCCTCGCCAAAACGAATCAATGCCCGGCTCCCCACCGATCCGTGTGGATTGTGACAGGTCGCGCACGAGGCCCGTTCTTTGTCGATGTGCGCCTGATGTTCGGGGAATGGTGATTGCTTCAGTACCATCTCGCGCCGGTGACAACGATAGCAGAGGGCATAAACCGTCGGTGACTCGGACGATCCATCCGCCGTTGTGTAGTTGGCTCTCAGGAGAAAGGGCACGGGCGACCCATGTGGACCCTTCGGGCCTCCCCGATTGGCGTTGCCGTGACAGTCCGTACAGTTGATTTCACGGCCGGACAGGGAGGGAATCACCGAAGGCGAACCATCAGCCGCCGGCGCCTCCACCGGATGGAAGGACCGATTCTCTGGAGTCAAAAGCCGGCTGATGTCCAATAGATCCTGCGTGCCCGCTCCACCGCTTCCGTGGCATCCCTGGCAGAGCGAAAATTCGAACTCCGTCGCGTCCCTTGGCGATACGCGACGCTGTCCGCTCGGCTCGTCTTGAGACGGTGCCTGCGCGCTCCCCTTGTGGGCGGCGTGACAGGAGGTACACGTCACCACACCCTGTTGGCGACGAGAAAACGCCTTCTCCGAAATGGGGTGAACCGACGCGAAACCAAGCACGCCATCCATTTGTACCGGGCGGGCATTGCCCGACACCAAACCACGGGCAACCATTGCCTGCAATTGTCCCGGGGAACCGTGGCACTGCAGACAAAGATCCCGCTGTCCCGTCGGCAGCATCGGAGATCCGGAAACTCCGTGACCCTCATGGCAGGACCGGCATCCTCCGGAATTCAACCCCTTGTCGACGTGGGGATTCGGAGAGGCAGCAAAGGAAGTCACGACCCCCCCGAAGGCCAGCAAAAATACCAGCGACTTCATCTTAGTTCGTGACATGTCAGACAGACCTCGTCAACGGAAGATTTGACCCAAAAATGAGGCACGCCGTCCGGTCGAAAATAAACGTCAGAGTGCGGGTCATGGCAGGTCGTACACTGCATCTTGCCCTGAGCGTCGAGATGAACATCCGGGTCCGCATCAATCACCACCCGCGACCGCAGCGCCATGTCTCGGCCGCCGTCATCGGCGAGGTTGTCCGGCATGACGAAAGAAACCGGATGACTGCCACTGAGATCGGTGCCGATGAAACCGGGCCTACCCCGAGACAGGACCTGAGTGCCAACCATCGTTATGGGCGCCCTCTCGCTCGCCACATTCCCCAATGCCACCGTGCCGTCGTGGCAAGAGAGACACAATCGGGAGGCGCCATCAGGCTGGGGTGACATCACCCTCCCGCCATGACCCGCCTCCATCTCCGAGGTTCGGTATTGGGAAACCTTCGAAAGGCGGTGCCCCCAGAGCGGCTGCGGCACAACCGGATTGTGAGGAATATGGCAGAACTTGCAAATCTCGCGTTCGGTTTGGGATCTCACCTCACCGGGTCCGCTCACTGAGAGATTGTGAACGGTCCCTGCAACACCCGCCTGTTGTGCAAAACCCGGCATCGTGCTCGTCATTACACCGATCACCAGCACAGCTCGAAGTATCACCTTCATCTCTTACTGCCCTTCACGGGAGTGGCCCTTCGAATCCACGACTCTCAAAATCTGGACCCTTCGATTGAGAGAGTCAACCACCGCCACCCTGCCGTCCGGATGGGCAGCGATCCCGGCAGGAAAGCTGAACTCGCCGTTTTCTCTACCCGGACCTCCAATATTGATCAGAAAAAGACCATCACGGTCAAAGAGAGCGATTAGATCGAGGTGGGCGTCGGAGACCCACACATGACCCTGGACATCCATGGCCAGACCTTTGATCCGCGGGGTCTCTCCCGGAGAGTCACCAAGATGTCCGAAGTTTCCCAATGACCGACCGGTTTCAACATCGATCTCCTGAATCCGGAAATTGAGCGTGTCGCCAACCCAGAGAACGTCACCGGCCGAAGCTATTGCCGCAGGAAAATTGAATTCACCGGCACCGGCCCCTCGTGCGCCCAACTCCCGCCGGGTTCCGTCAAGCTCAATAATCACGATTCGGTGGGCCGCTGTTTCCACGACGGCCACACCTCCATTCACGCAGGCCACTCCTGTGGGCCGCTCAAGGTCCTCGGCCAGCCAACGAACGAAATGGAGGTGCTCATTAAACAACCCAAGCCGGCCGCTACGGGCGTCGGCAACGACGACCCCATCAAAACACGCAGTCACGCCGATAGGTCCTACCAGCAACTCCTGACGGGTTCGATAGATCTTGCCCTTTTCGGTGAGCTTCAGGACGATCCCGGCGCCGGGGTCGGTCACGAGAAGGTCTTTGCCGTCCCAGGCAACCCCATACGGTCGTTCAAAAAGGGGCTGTGGACCCTGTCCAGTCAGTCGTCGCAAGAGGAGCGAACGCCCGAGATCCCCCTCGGTCTCCACCACCTTTTCGAAGAGGACCTTGGGATCACCCTGGGGCCACGAAGGAGAAGACGAGCCGGGCAACGAACCCGTCGGCGCCCCGCTGGCACAACCCAAGCCCAGTGCAACAGCGACAACCACGACACAGAGGCGCGCCCTCACCGGATCACGCCCCGTCGTTGGGGCCCGGAAACTATCGGCAACCATCCGGAAAACCCACGCCTCACAGACCAAAAGATACCGCGATTTCGTCGCTCGGTACCAAATTCCGGCCGTTCGGTGTACTGATAGACCTCCCCACGAAGAGAGAGACGACCCATCCGGAACTCGATCGTGGCCTGAATGCGGTCGCTGTCAACATCCGGTGCCAGAGCAAGCCGGCGATAATCCTCCCTGTAGGTGGCGATTGCGTGCACCGACCGCCATGGGTTCCACGTCAAAGATCCACCGTAGTAGGTCATCTCCTGGCCGGCCGAGTGAAAATCATCAATCTCGGTCGTCCCGCCATTGATAGCTACCGACAACCGTCTCCAGCGAAGTTGAGTTGTCATCAGCAGATCCTCAGCTCGTAGGCGGGTCTCATCCACCAGGCTGTCCGCTTCTCGCCGCCTCCACTCAGCCCAGGCACTGACGTTGCCGCCGGCCCAGTCGTGGAACAGTGAAAAACGCACTCTCCCCGTGTCCTGCGCCCCGGCGGCGGCAAAACCAACGCCCAGATCGGGCAGATCGATATTGCCATCGCCCACACTTCCAACTTCGTTGCGGCTGATACTGAATTCCAACTCCTTACGCAGGCCCGCCGAGTTCCCATGACCGAGGGCGGAGGCCACCGAGGCAAACCAGAAAGACTGCGAATCCTTCCACCCGGGTGAAGAGCGCATGCTCTGCCCATAAGAACCCTGGCCGGAAATATTCGAATCCCATGCGCCTGAAGCCCAATTCCGGTTTGCCGACAAACCTCCCTGGAGAACCGACCCATTTCCCTCGCCGATCTCACGCCAGCTATAGGCCGCAAATGGAGAAATTTCCCAACCCAAACCGACTATGCGACGATACCGGCCCTCGATGCTGTGATCCAAAGCGCTCTCGGAATTTCCTGCGGAGGCATAGCCGAAACCGTAGCTCAGGTTTAGGGAACTCCCATCTGAGAGATCGTGGACAAATCTGTTGCGCAGACTGGCTGTATCCGATTCGCTCATACCAACGCCCTCGGACTCCCTCGTCCGTCTAATCCCGACCGCAGAGAGATCCCATCGCCAAGATGGCGCCAACCGACCATGTTCGTCCCACGTCAGGGTTGTCGTGTCGAAGGCGTAGTCGAGCCTGGCATAATCTCGCGCTTCGTGAACCAGGCGAACGTGGTGCTGAATCCTCTTCCCG
Source organism: Thermoanaerobaculales bacterium (assembly GCA_021107705.1). Taxonomy (GTDB): domain Bacteria; phylum Acidobacteriota; class Thermoanaerobaculia; order Thermoanaerobaculales; family Sulfomarinibacteraceae; genus JAIOSJ01. Next base: position 22,986 of record JAIOSJ010000034.1, read on the forward strand.
GACCGCGACCAGTCGCCAAAATAGCGGTCTACGGTCTCCGTTTGCCGGTCCTCATTGTGAAAACCCAGTTCAGTGGAGTCCACACCCACGAGCAGGCCCCGCAGGATCCCGCGACGAATCCGAAGACGTCCCCCCCAACTGGTCGTCGAGTCCGGAAGCCCGCTGAGCAGGGTTATGGGATCGGCCGTCGCCAGATTCGGGTAGTCGTACTGCGTACGACCAAAGTAAAGACGCATAGGAAAGGCACTTCGTTCAAAAAGACCCAGGTCGAAACGACCACCAAACCGGACATTGTCGTTCCCAGTGCCCTCCGGGAACTGCGTGTACCAGGTATCCAATCTCAGGCTGAATCGCGCCACCGCCGGGTGGAGGACGAACCCATTAACGCCGAGCCCGAGGAAATAGGCCCGGGTCCGATATTTCGAGACATCTTCGTCGCCGATGAAATTGTCGGTCGAACGATCCTCTGCCCCAATGACGGCGCCCCATGTCCACTGACCGTACTGTTGGCAATCCGCGAGTGACGGAACCAGCAGGAGAACAGCCCCGATCAGAACCGAGAATAACCAGCGTACGGCCATCACCTCCGATCAGTTCCCTTCACCTAGACCCGAATCAAAGATGACAACCGGATACGCCTCTCGCAGAGGGTCGAACCAGGCGACTTCCGCAGCCTCGAGTTTCTGCTTCTCCAACTGTTCCCGCAGCATGGGTTCGGCCTCCGCATATTCCATCGGCCGCGCCGGCCGGCGGCCAAGCACCTTCACTAGGTGGAAGCCCTCCTGGCTGCGTACGGGACCGACAACCGCGCCAACATCCGACTGCCAGACGGCTTCCTCCAGCGGCGCCACCAAACGGCCGCGATGGATCCAACCCAGGTCGCCACCCTTGATGCGGAACATATCCTGGGAAAACTCCGCCGCCAGAGCGCCGAAATCTTCCCCCTTGCCAAGCCTCTCCACCAGAGAATCCGCCTGCTTCCGGACCGGGGCAACCTCTTCCTCGTCCGCCTCGGAGGGGACCTTGAGAAGGATGTGGAGGAGGTGGGTACGTTCCGGCATATGCCAGTGGTCCGGCGCTGCGCCGAAAGCCGTTCGGATCTCCTCGTCGCCGACCTGTGCCGATTTCAGTACGAATTTTTCGTAGGCCTGCTGCGCCAGCATGGTTTCGGCAAGAGCCAGAGCGTGGTCCTTCCGGGTCACTCCCGCGCCGGCCAAGACAGCCTCATAGGTCTCCTTGCCGAGGCGTCCCTCAATCTGGATCCGAGTCAGCTCTGCCGCTCCCTCCGGCAGGTCCATGCCCCGATCGAAGGCGCCGAGGATGTTGAGTTCACGCCGAATCAACTTCTGGATCTGTTCCCGCTCGAGTATCTGCCGGCGCTCGGGGGTCATGCGTCCATGGTAGTAATTCGCATTCAGGACCTGGTTGACCGCATCGTCCAGCAAGGCCCTGGAGATGTCGCGTTTGCCAACGAGAGCGACAAGTTCCTTTTCGGGCGCCGATGCGCCCAAAGAAAAAACCACCCCCACCAGCACCAAAAGCAACATTTCGGCCTTGATTCTCACGCAACCTCCAAAAAAGGCGGGGGTTTAAGCCCCCGCCTGAACGATACCAGATTTTCGGTCATTTACTTTTGGTGACAGGTGATACAGAGGGCGCTTCCCACGTTGTCCATCACCAGGAAGGAGGTGTTGGAGTTGTCGTGCGGGTCGTGGCATGAGGCACACTGGACCGTGCCACCGAAAAGCAGATCCAAAACCGGTGAGGCTGTAGGATCATTAAGACCACCATCAGCAGTCACCAATGCCCCGTCATACGTGAAGTTGATGGGATGATCGTTGGTGAGATCTAAACCAAGCAACGCGGTACCGGTGAGAACACCACCGCTAACCAAACCACCATCGGTGAGGACCACGGATGTACCACCATCGGCTGTGTCATTGGGAACGTTGTAGAGGGAGTTGACCGCAACCGAACCATCGTGGCATGACATGCACAGATTGGACACCGTGGCCAGACCGTTGATATCGACGATATCAACGGCATCCATTGTGTCGCTGTCATAGACGCCGTAGGCATTGGCCCCTGCCAGGGTGTGGTTCCAGAGCGGATCGGTGGCCTGTCCGGTCGGTTGGTGAGGGGTGTGGCAAAATGCGCAGACGCGACCGGTGTCACCCGTGGCGCCGGGACCGCCAGAACTGAGATCGTGGGGCGTACCCACCACAGATTGAGCGGTGGCCATACCGGTGGCTGCGATGATGACTGCGGTGATGATCAGAACTCTTTTCATTCTTTCCTCCAGTTTTTCCGCGCCAATGGGCACGGCCTTCGCCATCATCTACTTGCAACAGGCGTGCCAGATCCTTTCCACAGACCTGAAGTTCCGGTGGTCGCCAATCTATAATCAGTAAATGAATGTAAAAACATAACTTATGAAAAATTTGTCACAAAGCACGACGAAAATTATCGATCATTGGATGGCGCCCATACAGAGGGCTTTCCTTCGCGTGTGAGGGATAGTTCTCAGGAGGAAAGAAAGACTGGGGACTATTCCCCTCCCCCTCCCGACAGGAAGGTGAAAAGCTGAACCCGACGGTTGAGCTGGTCCACAACCGCAAAATCCGATCCCCTGACAGCGATACCTGCAGCGTTTTGGAATTCGCCAGGCCCCCGGCCACCGGCGCCAACAAAGGTCAACAATTGGAAGTCGATGTCGAAGATTTGAACGTTGTTGAAGGCGGCGTCGGTCACCATGATCAGACCGTCGGCGGTCACGGCCACATCCTTGGGCCTGACGAAGTTACCGAAGCCGACACCGAGATCTCCGAAACTATCCAGGTACTCTCCGTCTTCGGAGAGGAGCTGTACCCTCGAGTTCAGCTGATCGACGACCAGGAGATCGCCCTCGGGTCCAAAGACCAAGGCGGTGGGAAAACTGAAGTCTCCCTCACCCTTACCCCTTTGGCCGAATGCAAAGGAACGCTTGCCGGTTTTGAGGTTGAAGACGACGATCTCATGGGCCTTCGAGTCGGCCACGTACAGCTTCTCCCCACCAGGATGCAGGGCCATATCGGTCGGATTCTGGAGCTGACCTCCGCGCCCATAGACCCCGACAACATCGCCCATGTCGTCAAAGGCCACGATTTCACCTTTCCCGCTTGAAGCAACAAAGATACGACCGTCCGATGCCACCTCGACGCCCAGCGGAACACCAAGACGAGAGGCGCCCGTGGTCCCGAACACATCCATGCGTCGGTTGTCTCGATCAAATCGAACGAGAGCATGAAGCTCGGTGTCGGTGACCAACACCCGCCCCTGCGCGTCGATGGCGACACCATAAGGTTTCTTGAGATGATCGTAGGGACTCCGGGGGCCGGCGCCAATGAGCGCCCTTCTGAACTTGGACTCGGCCTCGACGTCCGACCTTTCGTCGAGAATGTCGACCAACTGAATGCGCGCCTCGTCTGGAGGAGGAGGCCAGACAAACTGGGCGTACATGTCCTCGGGTTGGTCGGTCTTTTTCCTTTTCTTCGCTTCGAGGTCACCAACCCCGATGCCTAATACGAAAATCGTAACCAACCCCAAGAAAATGCTGTTCCGGGTCATTCGTCAGTCTCCTTCATTTTTGGTGGCAAATGCCACACATCTCGTAGGGGGAGCCTACACCACCCGCAAACAAATGACGGGACTTCCCCTTGTGGGGATCGTGGCAGCTGAGGCAGCTGAGGTCTCCACTTGACGTCACCTCCGTTCGCGCCAATTCTTCCTCCGTCGGCGTTCCCAAAACCCGGTGGTTTCGCATCGGATGGCCGTGCTCTCCATTCTCCGACAATTCGAGAACGGCCACGCCGGCAGCGACCTCGGGCGAGACCTCGAACTTTCTCAGCCAACTCACGGCCCCTGAGGAGGCGGTCTTGACCCGGGCCGAATCATGACACTCGAGACACAGCTCACTGCCGGCGACGCGCAAGAAATTATCCGTGGCGCTTCCGTGGGGCTCGTGGCAGGCCCGACAACCCAACAGGGTGATCACCCCGTGCGCCACTTCATCTGGACCGGCCGCCTGGTCGTCGTGACAGCCGGTGCATTCTCCACCCGAGGGCGCCCTGACCAGCCGTTCCTGCGGGGACGCGTGAGGGTTGTGGCATTCGACACATCGAACCATCTCCATCGCGGCGTGAAAGACCTCGGCCTCCGCCGCAAATTCCCCGATGTCGGTGTGACAACTGAGACAGAGGCTGGACTCACCCCCATCCTTCAGTCTGTCCACCGCACCCTCATGGCAGGTGTCGCACCCTTCGGCCAGAACCACATGAACATTCTCGGCCAGCAGTTTCTCGTATCCGGCGCCGTGGGGCGAATGGCAGCTGATGCAGTCGAGCTCTTTCATGACGGCGCCGAGGTGGATCGCCCGGAGGTTCTCATCGTCCGGATCGTGGCACATCAGACACAAGTCGGGGGTCGAATCGGTGAGCAGCGACGCATTCTCCGACGTGTGGGGCTGGTGACAAGTGGAGCAGTCCTCGGCGGCGGGTGCGTGGCCGGTATCGACACTGGCCGCCTCGACTACTGAAGAATGACACTGGCTGCACAACGCCGTACCAGACGCAGTCAACAGCGTCGAGTTCGGGCTCATGTGTGGATCGTGGCATGACAGGCAGCCGGCTCGGGTTCGTGTACCGTCGAGGGCGGCGTGAATCGAGCCGAGTTCGCCGGCCTCTTCGCGGAGATCTCCATGGCAGGAAATACAGACCTTTTCTCCGCGGGCCTGCAATCGGATGCGACCGGCAAAAGGTGCACGGTGGCAGACATCACAAGTACCATCGGCGAAGGGGGCATGTTTGATGGACCCCATGAGCAGTTTTTCATTGGCGCTGCCGTGAGCCGAGTGGCAGGAGGTACAGTTGATGCTCTTCGTAATCTGACCCCCGTGCGCCTCCTTGAGATCTGCGGTGTCGTGGCACTCGGCACAGAGTTCGGTTTTCGGCATGGTCAGGAGAGCTTCCTGCTCCCCCGCATGAGCCTGGTGGCAGGTCAAGCAAGAGTCGGTGACGGGGGCGTGAGCGGTTTCGAGGTCGCCCGCTGCGGCGGCCTCCAGGCCGTCATGACACATGACGCAGAGGTCGGGTTCGGGGGCGGAAAGATCGACGGTAGTTCCTTCCTTGGTGACCGAAACCTCGTGGCAGGAGGTACAGTCGTCTTCCACCGGGGCGTGCACGACCTTGGCGCCGCGCATCAGCTTGGCGTGGCACATCGAACATTTGGAGGCGTCCACACTGACCAGGCGGGGATGTTTGGCCGCCTCTGCCGAGCCCTGCATGGAGAAGGCCATGACTGTGGCTGCGGCTGCAACCCCAAGGCGCGTGGTGATGTGGGCGAATTTCCCCATGTGTCCTCCGGTCAAGGCCGCGGCCGCGCATCGTTGGCGGCCGCCTGCGGTGGTTGATTATACGAGAGGTCGAGCGAGGGCTGCGGATCTTTTCCCAAAAGAGGTCAGGTTTGCAGCACAGGCAGGGAGTCCTCTTCCTCGACGGAGACCGGCAGCTGCGCCCGGCCTACCCGAAATCGTTCGGGACTGTTTTTTCGGCACTCCTCCATCAGGAGAGTAATCCTCTTGGAAAACTCATGTGGAGGCATCGTTCTGGGAATGAAATCCTCACCCCGGCAGGGTAATTCACAGCCACAGGCATCGTAGTGCTCCAGGACCGCGGTACAGAGGAAGGGAATCGCCCTCCCGTTATCGACGCACCGATCGATGAGGAGGCGCCATTTCGTATGACAGGGAACGAGGTTGAAGATTGCCCCATCGGGTGGATCCTCGGCGAGTACCCGCTCTGCCTCGACGAAGGTCTCGGCTCGCTCGATCTTGACACCCGGAGTGGCGACTTTCGCCACCATCCACGCGAGAAGCTCGGACCGGTCCACGACCAGGAGTCGAATCATATCGTTCACTCCTTGATCGGCCTGCAAGAAATGTTCCCAACCAGGCAGGGGCGCAAGGAGCGAGCGACTCCGGTCGCGCGTGGTGGTTTCCGGGCGGTGCAGGGATTGTCGGTAAAGCGGATGATGGTTGGTGAGGGCACGGGGGAGGACAATTTTTCTCGCAGAGATCGCAAAGGGCGCCAAGGAAGACAGGGTTGGTTTTCCTTCGTCTTTGCCCAGGGCGATCTTTGCAAAAGGTTTGCCTCTCAATCCGCCGCCTTAGGCGACACGCAGTGGCTTGATTTGGCGCATGTCTTTCTTGATTGCACTCTCGGCGTCCCAAAGGCTGATCGAGCGCTGCAGATTGAGCCAGAACTCCGGCGAGTTGCCGAATAGACATGAGAGGCGTAAGGCCATTTCAGGGCTCACCGCTCGGCGCTCACGAAGAAGTTCATTCACCGTCTGGGGCGATACCCCGAGCGCGGCGGCCAGCCCGCCGACCGTGAGATCGTAGTCGGGCATGAAATCCTCACGGAGAATCTCGCCCGGATGGATGGGGCGGCGCGCCATCTTCCTGGTGTTGGGGATACTCATTTCACACCTCGTCCCTAGTGGTAGTCGCAGACTTCGACATCGTAAGCCTCGCCGTCCTCGAACAGAAAGCAGATTCGCCACTGGTCGTTGACGGAAATCGAATGTTGACCCTCACGATCGCGGCCGAGCGCGTGCAGCCGGTTGCCCGGTGGAATCCTGAGGTCGCTGAGCGCGGTTGCCGCGTTTATCTGTTCAAGCTTGCGCAGCGCCCGCCTTACAATTTCCGGTGGAAACCGGCGCGCCTTGCCGGTCACGAATAGTTCTTGCGTCCGCTTGTCCGCAAAGGTCTTGATCACACAAGGAATGTAATGCGTCACGTGACAATTGTCAAGCGGAAAGATCGATAGCGATGAGGCATTAGTAATTGGGGGCCCAAAAATTCCGCGCGATTTTTTGACTCTAGAGGCCCGGCCGAAAACCCCATCACGGCTGCAAATCGCGACTGAGGCGCAATCTGCGCAGCCGTAAGTCATTGAAGTAGAACGACTACGCCTGCGGCCTTCCGGAAGCACATCTCACACCTCCT
>JAIOSJ010000111.1 GCA_021107705.1 Thermoanaerobaculales bacterium
CCATCTACTTTCTCACAATCCGGGAACGGAGCTGGGCCGAATCCTTCATCTGTCAGACCCGAGCCCGTTGCCGTTCCCGAACGCACATCTCGGTAACGACAACGATAACGGGCTCGGGCTCGGGAAGGAAGCTCACGAAAATAGTGCCAGTCACGCTGTACCGCCATTGTAATGCGTATCAGGTCAGACAATTCCGGAGATCCTGATGCGTGTTCCTTTGAGAAGGCCACAGAACGCTGCAAATGAACCCCGGGCGCACCCTTCTGGTGTGGCTTTCGCCACCCCAGCGTCGCCCGTGCAGCGGGGTCACAATCTCTTCTCCCCTACCGCTCGCTGCAATCTATCGCACAGCAACGTATTGCGATGCCGCACGGAGGCCGTTCGAACGGCTCGAGAGAGAGCTCGGCGGCTGCCGACCAACACGACCAGTTTCTTGCCCCGGGTCACCGCGGTGTAGAGGAGATTGCGCTGCAACATGATGTGATGCTGGTCGTGCAAGAGCACGACAACCGCCGGATACTCCGACCCTTGGGACTTGTGAATCGTACAGGCATAGGCGGTGGTGAGGTCTTCCAAATCCTCGCTCCGCAAATCAACCGTTCGCCCTGAGAAGTCGATCCGAATCTTCTGCTCTTCGCAGTCGATCGCGAGAACGCGACCGATATCGCCGTTGTACACATCCAACTCATAGTTGTTGCGCAATTGCATCACCTTGTCTCCAAGGCGAAAGGCTCGGGCGCCGACCTTCAGTTCCGGCCCACCGGCGGGGACGAGTTTCTCCTGCAACCGCTCATTAAGTCTCTGGACTCCCAACTCTCCCCGATGCATCGGCGCCAAGAGCTGGATATCCTCAATGGGGTGAAAACCGAACCGGCGCGGGATTCTCTCCGCGGCAAGTTCGACCGCGGTGTCGGCAGCCTCGGTGGGATCCTGGCGGATGGCAAAGTAGAAATCCGAAAGGGAATCCGCCTTCCCATAGACCGGCATCTCACCACGGTTGATTCGGTGGGCATTCTCGGCAATCAGGCTCCCCTCACCCTGGCGGAAGATCCGCCGCAGCCGGATGACGGAGCATGTCCTGGAGTTGATCAAGTCGGCCAGAACATCACCCGGGCCGACCGACGGCAACTGGTCGCTGTCACCCACCAAAACCAGGCGGCAACCGGGGGGCACGGCGCCGACAAGCCGGGCCGCCAATTCGGTGTCGAGCATGGAGACCTCGTCAACGACGACGCAGTCGGCATCAAGGGGGTGGTCCGCATTTCGCCCCCAGATCCGCTCGACCGGGTTGTATTCGAGAAGACGGTGGAGCGTACGAGCACCGTGGCCGGTCGCTTCTTCCAGCCTTTTCGCGGCCCGGCCGGTGGGCGCAGCGAGCAGGACCCGTTGTTCCTTACGAGCGAGGATCTTCACGATTCCCTGAACGAGGGTGGTTTTTCCGGTGCCCGGGCCACCGGTGATGATCGTCACGGGCTGCTCCAGCGCCGTCACCAACGCCATTCTCTGTTCTTCGGCAAAGTCCAGCTTGGATTTTCGCTGAAATAGAGTCACCTCTCGATCCGCGTCGAAATCCCTTTTCCTCTGCCCCCCCTCTTTGAGCAGCCGCGAAAATCCCGCGGCGACCTCCGCCTCGGCCCTATCCAGACGAGAGAGGAAGACCGCCGCACTTTCTTCCCCACGGCCGTGAACGACAACCTGCCTCGTTCGGCGCACACCTTCAAGCGGACCCGAAAGGTCTGCTTCCTCATCTCCCAGAAGTCCTCTGGCCCGCTCGAAAACCACATCCTCGGGCAAGAAGACGTGACCTTCGAGCGACGCTTTGACCAGAGCAAACAGGAGACCTGCAGCCAGGCGTTCTGGAGAGTCCGGAGGCAGCCCAAGGCTGCGGGCAATACGATCAGCCGTCAAGAAGCCAACCCCGTACACCTCCTCCGCCAGGCGATACGGGTTGTCCCGTACAACCGCCAACGCCCCCTCTCCATAACGCCGATGAAGCCTTACGGCGATACCCGGGGCCACGCCATGCCCAGTCAGAAAGACCATAATGCGTTGAATACCACGGTTCTTCGCCCACGACTGCGAGATCTTGGCGGCCGTCTTTTTGCCGATTCCCTGAATCTGAGTCATTTTCTCCGGCTCATGTTCGACAATATCGAGAGTCTCCATCCCAAAAGCCGTCACCAGTCGCTCGGCATTCTTCGGACCCACCCCCTTGACGCGACCTGATGCCAGGAAACGCCGAATTCCCTCGAGCGTCGAGGGCAGGATCTCCAAGAAGTTCGACACCTCCAGTTGTTCACCGAAGCGCGCATGCTGGACCCATTTCCCGCTCAACCGAAGACGGTCCCCAACCTGGATCCCAAAAAGGGGGCCGGTTGCCGTAAAAGAAACTCGGTTTGCCGACTTCATACGCACCACACACCACCCCGACTCTTCATTCGAGTAGGTGATTCGGTCCACCACAGCCTCAAGAGAGACACGCTCTTGGTCGGAGACCTCCTGCCGTTCCATCCCGCAGATTGTACGCCAGGAGATCCTGTCCAGCGAAATGCCCACAGGTGCGTGAGCGAGATTCAGAGCACACAGAGGAACACAGAGAGCTGCCCCAAGGCTCTTCCGGAGTTCGCCCACCCGCCGTCCCAGGTTACAGGTACCAGGTTTCAGGAAACACAACGCGCTCCTCGAACTGAGAATCGAAAACCACGCGTTCCCCTTGGGTTGCGGGCATAGCCCGCGCTAGGGTTATTGTCTTTCTCGGTGTTTTGTAAACAGTCAAGCTGAGAGCCTCCCTGCTTCCGGCTCCGCAGGGTCGGCAATTTGCCGCAGCACGGCATGCCGAGTTAGACTCAGATCATGGACGCAGCCACCGATTATCGTTTGCACGATCATGACTTCGATGTGATTATCATTGGTTCCGGCTTCGGCGGCTCGGTCGCCGCGTTGCGGCTTGCACAAAAGGGCTACCGAGTCGGGATCCTCGAAAAGGGTAAACGCTGGACTGAGGACACCTATCCGCGCACTCATTGGAATCTGCGCCGATCCTTCTGGTTCCCATGGATCAGCTGTTATGGCGCGTGGAGCCTGCACCTGTTGCGCGAGGTCCTCATCCTGCACGGTGTCGGCGTCGGTGGCGGCAGCCTGCTTTATGCCAACACCCATTTTCCACCGCCGGAAAGCGTATGGGATGACCCCCAATGGAAAGACCTCGAGGACTGGCGGGCGATCATGCCCCAGCATTTCGACACCGCGCGAAAGATGTTGGGAACAACACCGAATCCCAAGATGGGTCCCGCCGACGATGCTCTGCTCCATGCCGCCGAACGACGCGGCCGGGGCCATACCTTTTGTCCGACTGAGGTCGGCGTCTTCTTTGGCGAACCCGATGTCGAAGTTCCCGACCCGTACTTCGAAGGAGAGGGACCCCCACGCACGGGTTGCACCTTTTGCGGCGCCTGTATGGTGGGCTGCCGTAAGGGCGCCAAGAACTCCCTGGACAAGAATTACCTCTATCTGGCCGAAAAGGCCGGCGCTGAGATTCTCCCCGAAACTTTCGTGACCCTGGTGGCGCCGAATGAGGGTGGCGGTTACGAAGTTCTGTGGGAGCAAACCACAAGCAGGATCTTCAAAGCGAAAGGAACCCTCACAGCTAAAAAAGTCATCGTGTCCGCAGGAGTCCTCGGAACCGTTTCGTTGTTGATGAAATGCCACGAGGAAGGCGCCCTGCCGAAGATCTCCAATCAACTCGGAAACATTGTTCGGACCAACTCGGAGGTCATGCTCGGCATCACTTCGCACTCCAGAACCGATCTATGGGAGGGCGCCGCCATCACCTCCAAGGTCGAGATGGACGAAGTGACCCACATGGAACCCGTGCGTTTTCCACCCGGTTCGGATGTGATGCTCCTTCTCGGCACGATGTTGACCGACGGTGGGGGAAAAATGCCGCGGGCTCTCAGGTGGTTTGCCGAGATAATTAGGCACCCCTTGCGTTTTCTCAGGGTTTCCTGGCCGTTCGGGAAGGCCGCCCGCTCAATGGTCCTCCTGGTCATGCAGACCCTTGACAACCACACCCGCCTGGTCCGCAGGCGGCAGTTCTTGTGGCCCTTCACTCGGGCACTGACCTCTCATCCGGATCCTGAACAGCCGGGAATCCCATCCTATATTCCCCTTGCGAACGAGGTCGCCCGAGAGATCGCCGAGGAGTTGGATGCCGAACCACAGAGCAGCCTCAACGAAGTCTTTCTCAATACTTCCACCACCGCCCACATTCTCGGCGGTTGTTCAATCGCCTCGGACCCGGAAAACGGTGTGGTGGATTCCTCGGGCGAGGTCTTTGGACATCCGGGCCTTTACGTCATCGACGGCTCCCTCATCGGCGCGAACCTCGGTGTCAACCCCTCACTTACCATCACAGCCCTGGCGGAATACATCTGCAGTCGATTCCCGGACAAGGAAGGGGATATTTAACACGCTATACTCCCCGCCGTGAGAGGCGCTCTCTTTTGGTGTTCGACCCGTTTGGTCCTGAAAGGTCTCCGTATTGCTGTCCCGATGATGATCGCGACTCTCGGAGTGATCCAACTCAGCGGATGTGGGGATGGTGCCGAGGCAATGCCGACCTCGAGTCCTATCAATGTCCTCCCCCTTGAGGCCTACCACCCGCCTGTGCAGATGACCGTCGGCGATGGAGACACTATCGAGGTCGTGTGTCGCCGCCTCGCGGGCCCCGATTGGCTTCGTTGGCGAGATGCCATGGTCGAAGAGATCGACCCTCGTTCTCTCCGTCCAGGCACCGTCTTCGAGGGACGGAGAGACCCCTTTGACAGGCTTGAGTTTCTGACGACCGCCCTGGATCTTCGCACCAGCGTTCACCTCGAAAGCGCGGGTGGAGAAATCTCTCACAGCAGGATTGAAAGACCGATTACATCAGAGATAGTCCGATATTCAGGCATCATCGAGTCGTCGCTGTTCGCGGCAATTCAGGAGGCCGGAGCCAAACCCGAACTGGCGGTCCGGATGGCTTCGATCTTCCAATGGGACATCGACTTTCTCAGGGATGTACGCAAGGGTGACACCTTCGTCGCCTTGGCGGACCGGCAGACTGTCGAAGGTGATTTCTTCGCTTACGGCACTCTCTATGCTGCCCGCTTTGTCAACGACGGTCGCGAGCTTCACGCCTTGGCCTACGCCGGACCCGACGGCCGGGTCGGCTATTACGATCTCGACGGGGCCCCTCTGGAGAAGCAGTTTTTGCGTTCCCCCCTGAAATTCAGCCGGATCACCTCCAGATTCAGCATGAATCGTTTCCACCCGGTCCTCAAGCGACGGATGCCTCATTACGGGGTGGACTACGGCGCTCCGGTGGGTACTCCGGTCCTGGCGACGGCCGCCGGCACGGTGACCTTCAGAGGCCGAAACGGGGGTGCCGGGAACATGATGCGACTCCGTCACGCCAACGGGTATGAGACCAACTATTTACACCTCAGCCGTTACGGCAAAAACACCGGCAAGGGTGCTCGCGTTGCCCAAGGCCAGGTCATCGGTTATGTCGGATCCACCGGCTGGTCCACCGGACCCCATCTGGATTACCGAGTCAAGAAAAACGGCCGCTGGATCAATCCTCTGACGATCTCTTCTCCCCCGGCAAAACCTCTTCCCGACACCATGCTGAAGAGATACCTCGCTCATGCCCTCGCACTGGTTCAGGTCTTGGACGGTAAAAGGACCCCTATCGGCGCCCGCAGCTGAGTTTCCTGGAACCTGGTACCTGCAACCTGAGATCTGGTACCTGCAACCTGAGACCTGGTACCCGGCTGGCTCGCCTGTCGCTTTTTGGTTCCGGCTCCACCGGGTTGAGAGTGCGGATCAGTGACCAAATCCCTTTCCCCTACGGCCTCCAACGTGGGCCTCAATCGTCATTCTCGGTGGTGAGATAAGCTGGTGCCGTGTACTATGGCCACGTCGGCGGTGCCACACCGCTGAATACCGGCGCCCGGAAGGCAACATGGCCACAACCATTGACCACACAACTCTCGTAGAGCACTTCAAAAATCCATCCTCCTTCCCCCATCCGGTCGATCATGTGGAGTACATCCAAACTCACATCTCGTCCGTGTTTCTGACCGGGGACTTTGTGTACAAGCTCAAGAAACCGGTCAATTTCGGTTTTCTGAACTTCACATCGCCGGAACTTCGAAAACAGTTCTGCGAAGCCGAAGTCGAACTCAACAGACGCCTGGCGCCGGAGGTCTATCTTCGGGTGGCCCCCATCACCTTCGATGCGGGTGTCCCTGTTATCGACGGCTCTGGGGAGACCATCGACTGGCTGGTGGTCATGCGACAGCTGGATCAACAAAGGCTCGGCCTTCAGGTCCTTGCCAAGGGGGAACTCAAGGAAGATCAGATCGATGCGGTCGTGGAAGAACTCCTTCCTTTCTACAGACAGGCCGCCACCGGAGAAGGCGTCGATGAATATGGAACACCGAGGGGCTTCAAGGTCAACACCGATGAAAACTTCGTTCAGACCCATGACTGGATCGGCAAGGCATTGTCTCAGACCCGTTATGACGAGATCCGCCAATTCACGAACGATTTTTTTCAAGACAATGAAGAACTCCTCAATCGTCGAGTTGCCGAAGGACGAATCCGGGAATGTCACGGCGATCTCCATCTCGGCAACATCTTCTTCGTCGATCAGACGGTAATCTTTGATTGCATCGAATTCAACCAACGTTTTCGCTGCTCCGATGTCGCGGCCGATCTTGGCTTCCTCGCCATGGATCTTGATTTCCGGGGCCGCCCTGAACTGGCCCAGCGCCTGGTTAATCGTTATGTGGAGCTTTCTGATGATCAAGATCTTCCGAAGGTCATCGACTTCTACCGCTGTTATCGTGCCTACGTTCGCGGCAAGATCGCCTGCTTTACGGCCGCCGATCCCAGTCTCGACGAAAACCGGCAGAACGAACAGATCGACCTGGCGCGACGATACTTCGCCCTCGCCCACCGTTATGCGGACAATACGCGCCGCCCCGTTCTTGCGGTGGTCCACGGATTGATGGGAACCGGCAAGACCTCTCTCACCGGATATCTGCGCAAAAGCCTCGGGTGGTCAAGCCTCAACACCGATACCATTCGCAAGCAGCTCGCCGGGGGGAATGAGAGTGCTCGCGTGTACGTGCCTTATGACCAGGGAATATATTCCCCGGAAATGAATCGCCGCACCTTTGACGAGATGTATCACCAGGCGGCCGAGCGGCTCCAGGCGGGCCAGTCGGTTGTGCTCGATGGTTCCTTTCGGAGGCGAGTCGAGCGCGCCCGCGTACGGAAAGTGGCCGAAGAAACAGGCGCCGACCCGATCTTCATCCAGACCACCTGTGAAGAGGCAGAGCAATACCGGCGTTTGGCCCGTCGGGAGGCGTCGAACCCCAATGGTTCAGACGGTCGAGTCGAACTGATCGAGGCCCAGAAGCAGGACTTTGAAGAGCCGCATCCGGACCGGATTCATTTCTTTTTCACGATTTCGACCGACGGCCCCAAGGAAGAAACCCGCGCCATGATGCGCGCCGAACTCGAGCGTAGGGGAATCGAGTAAACGGGCGCTAGAGGTTCCGGCCGGGGGCTTCAGCTCGCTTCATGCCGCCGCGCCATACATTCGAGATCCAGGAATCGCAGGGCGTTCTTGAAGAAGAAACCGTCGCTGAAGTCAACGAGGAGAGGATCATCGAACAGCTCTTTCCAAAAGGCGAGAAACTCGGCCGCGTGTCTGGCCATCTTCGGCATGTGCCGGTCGCAGCAGTACATGATCTTATTTCCAAAGTGGAGATCGCCGGCCGGGCCGCCGACCGCAGCGATCAGGTTTCGCTTGAGATGGGTCGCCTTTTCCCGGTCCTTCACGATGGCGCCGAAGTACGAGAAGTCGCAGAAAACGTTGCGGAATCGGCAACAATGCTCGATCCCCTTGCCTCCCTTTCCTGACGAATTCCATGCCGGGACCGGGAATATTTGGATCAATCACTGTTCTGCGCTCCGATCTGTGCCAAGACGCCTTCAATCCTCTTTTCCAGAACAACACAGTCTTCTTCCCTAAAAACTATAACAGAGTCGATCGATTGTTTGGGGGTTTGTAGATTTTTCGGGTAGACCAGTATTTTGTGATATCCTGACTCTGAGGAAAACCACATCCAGAATCGGGCACGACCAATTGGAAATTTCAGCGATCATGGATGGGCGATCACCAGCAGCGTCCTAGCATGTCGCTCGACACAAGCTCAAGGGAGCCCGACCCAGATCGATCCCGTTGCCGAGAGAAGGTCTTCGGTACCTTTACCGGACTGCGTCGGCAGGCTGCGGCCAGTGGGGTTGCGAGGCCCGGGGATACACTGCGGCAGCTCGGTGCGTCGGACGATTGCGCCACGCAGGCCGGTCGCTATGAGTTGTTGGCCGTCGCTCGCCGTCGTCATGAGTCCGAGGGCTGTTCCGCTACTCTCCACCGACCACACAAGCCCATCCGCACTGGCGATCAGGATCTGGTCGTGGGACCGGCTCCTGTCCACAGCGACGAAACAATCCCCGGTCCACGTCAGGTCATCGACCCCCCCAAGCTCGTCGGGGAAGTTCATGAGCTCCCAATCTTCCCCGGTTCGGCTAACGGCAAACAGAGGACCAACGCCGTAGTGACCTCCGATGGCGACCAGCGAGTGACCACCCCAAGTCACCTCGTCCAGGACAATCTCTTGGCCAAGGGAGCGCGCCTTCCATTCGAACCCATCTATGCTCGCTGCAACCATCCCGGACATTCCCACAGCGACGAAGCGCTCCCCCGTCCACTCAACACCGAACAGGGCCCCTTCAAAAGGAAGGGTTTGAAAGGCCCACTCATGACCTCCATCGGCGCTGGTGCCGATTGCAGGCCCAGGATTTTCGAGGTCTTCAAGATCCCATCCGACCACCACCACCGCCGAATCGGAGTGTGCAAAGTCGAAGAATGCCTTGGTGTCAGTCCTCAGGAGGGTCTCCCATGTCTGCCCGTCGGTTGTGGTGATAACCTCACCCCCTCTGCCGACCGACCAGAAGACCCCGTCTACCCACTTCACCGACCACAGGCCGTAACTCGCCGGCGCCGACGAACGCGCCCACTTCTCGCCATCGGTACTC
>JAIOSJ010000397.1 GCA_021107705.1 Thermoanaerobaculales bacterium
CGCCCCCGAGGAGTTGTCGATCACGAGATCCATGTCCGGGGGCATCGAGACGGTGATCGTCCCCTTGGTTTTGTTCGTGCCCCAATTCCAGATTGCTTCTTCGTGGGTTGATCGGATGACGATGTCATCGCCTTTTGTCTCGAAGCGTGGTGCGTACTTCGCCAGGAGTCGTTTGGCTTTCCTCGCCGAGGCCGAAAACTCCAGGTCAACGACGACATCGACGGTGGTCCCGGGCCGAGCCGTGACCTCGACCTTGTGGAAGGATGCGTCCACCATCACCTGGCCACCCGTTATTGCCGGGAAGGACCTTTCGGTGTGTGAGGTTTCGGTGGCGCCGAAGAGCAGGACGGGTATCGCCAGCACGAGAACAAAGATTGCGGGGAGCAGAATGTAAGTCAGTTTTCGCATTTTTCCTCCTGTGGGGGTTGTTTTAGGCCCAACCTGAACCGAGTGATTCTGGCGGATGAGATGTGCCGAATCCTTGATGTTCCGGGGCTTGAAGAAAACGTAGGCATACCCGGAGGTCTGTCGAGGCTTTCTGAAAGGGTCAGGAGCGCAAGGAGTCGGTGCAGATCGCGGCCGAGAATTGCTCGGTTCAGGTTCCATAAAGAGGAAGACGCAATTGGCCGGAAAAGGTTCGGGGAATTTTCGCCACACCCGACGAATGCGGATCCTCAGACCTCGACTACTCGCAGCACATTGGTGGTTCCGGTCTCGGCGATCGGCAGGCCGGCGGTCACGACAATGGCGTCGCCCGGTCTGGCAAGGCCGTGTTCCGAACACCATTCGCGGGCTTGGCTGAAGAGGTCGTCGGTGTTTGAGAAGACCTCGGTTAGGGCGGGTCTGACACCCCAGCTGAGGTTGAGTTGGCGCATGACTTTCTGGTCTGAAGTCAGGCCGACGATCGGAACTCCGGGGCGAAAGGAGGCGAGAATTCGCGCCGTGCTGCCGGATGTCGTGGTCGCCACGATGGCTTTGGCGCCGACGTCATGGGCGAGCAGGCAGGCTGAACGGCCGATGGCGGTGGAACGCGAAGGCGTATCGGTGGGGAGAGGTCTCTTGACCAGTCCGAGGGGGTCGAGACTATTCTCTGCAGAGCGCGCGATGCGATCCAAAAAATCGACGGATTCAGTTGGGTAGCGACCGACGGCTGATTCTTCGGACAGCATGACGGCGTCGGTGCCGTCCAGAACTGCGTTGGCGACATCCGATGCCTCGGCGCGGGTGGGCCGTGGGTTCTCGACCATTGAGCGGAGCATCTGGGTTGCGGTGATGACCGGGCGGGCTGCAAGACGGGCCGCCTCGATGATTTTCTTCTGAATGAGCGGGACTTCTTCAATCGGCATCTCAACTCCGAGGTCGCCGCGGGCAACCATGACGCCATCGACGGTGGCGAGGATCCGGTCGAGTCGATCAACGGCCTGAGGTTTTTCAATCTTGGCGACAACCAGGATGCGGGCCCCCGAGTGGCTCTGAAGAACCTCGATCACCGGCTTGAGATCGTCTTCATGTCGGACAAAGCTCAGAGCAACCAGATCCACACCCTCCGAGCAGCCGAGTTCGAGATCAAGACGGTCCTTTTCGGTGAAAGATGGGATTCGGAGTTCCGAGCCGGGCAGATTGACGCCCTTTCGGCTGGAGATCGGTCCCCCGGCGACAACACGACACCGAACGCGGGCATCGCCGATCGACAGGGCCTCGAGTTCGACCGATCCGTCGGCCAGGAGGATGCGGTCTCCCTCGGCCACGTCTTCGGCGAGCCAACGATAACTGACGGGCAGGGCGCCGGGACTGTCGACGCCTTCTGCGACAAGGTCGATTTCCTCATGAGGAGAGAGCAGAATCTCACCGCCGGGGATCTCCCCGAGCCGAATCTTCGGTCCTTGAAGATCTTGCAAAATGGCCACCGGCCTGCCGAGTTCCTCCGCTACCCGTCGAATCCTTCGGATGGCTTGTCGGTGGCTCTCGTGGTCGCCGTGGGAGAAATTGAGGCGAATGACATTTGCCCCGGCCCGAATGAGGCCTTCGATACCGGTCTCGGACGATGTCGCCGGACCGAGGGTGCACACGATTTTTGTCTTTCTCATGGGTAAGAGTCTAATGGGTTTTTGAGTGCGAGGTTGCGATACAGTAGATGGGAGACTGTGAAATGGAGGTGCGTGATGCCAAAGTTTGTTCTGATGACCCGGTTGTCACCCGAGGCCGTGCATGATGCGAAGGTTCGTCGTGCGATGGGTCGTGAGTGGCTGAACAAGGTCAAGGCCGCTTGTCCGGAGGTGAAGTGGCTGGCTCACTACGCCATCCTCGGGCCCTACGACTTCATGGATGTGTATGAGGCGCCGACGGTGGAGACGGCCCACAAGGTCTCTCTGATCTCGCGGGCCGAGGGCGCCGTCAGCGCGGAGAGCTGGCAGGCCCTGCCTTATGAGGAATTCCTCGGACTGTTGGAAGAGGTCGAACCGTAAACGAAAAGCCCAAGAGACCCGGTCGGGGGTGATCACAATCCATGATTCTCTGGGTTTCGCGGTGGGTTCGTTGTGCCGATCTGGAAGAATGTTCTTCTTTCGGGTTTCCTGAGAGGTGAAGGAGATCTTTCTTGCTGGTCTCTCAGCTCAGTCTCTGAATGATCTCTCCGCTGCCGATACCGCCGCCGACGCAGCGGCTTACGAGGCCGAGGTTGCCCTGGCGGCGTTGCAGCTGGTGCACCATGTCGACGATCTGGCGGGCGCCGGTACACCCCACAGGATGGCCGAGGGAGATCCCGCTGCCCCACAAATTGGTCTTCTCCTGCGGCAATTGCGGCAGATCATGGAATGCCGCGGCGAGGACTGCGGCGAAGGCCTCATTCAGTTCAAAGAGATCGATGTCGGGGATGGTCAGACCGGCGCGCTCGAGCATTGGAGACACAACCTTGAACGCACCCTCGCCCATGTAGGCCCTTTCGACTCCGACGTTCCAGAAAGAGCGAAGCTCGGCCAGGGGTTCGATCCCCAGTTCTTTCGCTTTTTCCTCAGTCGTCAGGATCATGGCGGCGGCGGCGTCGTTGACACTCAAGGCGTTCAGGGTCGTAATGGTTCCGCCCTCTCGCTTGAAATAGGGCCGAGCAGCGGCGAATTCTTCTCGTGTGATCGGCCGCGGCCCCTCATCCCTTGAGATGACGATGGGGTCTTTTCGTTTACGAGGGATCTCTACCGGTACCACGTAGTCGTCGAAGAATCCCTCGTCCCAGGCTTTGAGGGCGTTGTGGTGGCTGCGCCAGGCCACTTCGTCCTGTTCTTCGCGGGTCACGTCGTAGCGTTCAACCAGTCGCTCGGTGAGGAGTCCCATCAGCTCGCCCCCCTCGACATGGATGTCGGTCAGGGCGCCGAAGAGGCCGTCGACGAGTTGCATGTCACCATAAAGTTGCGCCCGGGTTCGTCCGGTGTAGAGGTAGCGAGCGACGTTACTCATGCTCTCCACGCCACCGGCGATACCGATCGAGATTTCGCCGAGGACGATGCGGCGAGCGATGCTGTGTGCCGCTGCGCCGCCTGAGGCACAGTTCTCATGAAAAGTGGTTGCCGGGGAAGTCCAGGGAATACCGGCACGTTCAGCCGCGTTGCGCGCCACATTCGGCGATCGCGGGTCCTGCATGACCCAGCCCATGCAGGTGTAGTCAATTTTTTCACCGGGCAATCCTGTGTGTTCAAGCACGGTTCCAATGACGTGGGCCGCCAGGTCTTCCGCCTGGAGGGATGCCAGTCCCCCGCCCATGCTGCCGATTGGAGTGCGGATTGCGCCGAGAATAACGACCTTGGGTTGTGCCATGAAAGCCTCCCTAAATGAGTGCCGCAAGGCGGCAATCATCAAAGTGTAGCGCAGGAATCACCCCACCCACCAACCCGCTGCGAATAACGCCATCGCAACAAGGGCGAACAACCCGCAAATCGTTGCACCGGCGAGAGGCCATCGCCGGTGGCCTTCCGCCCAGGTCATCCCGAGCAGAAGATAGATCGGGAAGAGGGTTGAGGTGATACGGCCGAAGGACCAGAGAGAGGAACACAGAGGCAGCAGGACCCCGGCCGCCAGATAAAACGCCAGCGAGGGCCGAAGGCGGCGAAAGGCCATCGGAAGGGACGTCAGAAAGGCAAGGGCAACGGCAAGTTCGACGGTGGAGCCGTGAGCGCCGTGCAGCGTCGGTCCGGCTTGCCACCATCGAAGAAATGCCATTCCCGGGAGACCCATGGCGCCGCGCCACCTGTTCTGCCGGTCTACGAAGGCAAGGGCGTCACCGAAGAGGCCGTAACAGTAGAGCATATAGAGACCGAGACCGATGCCGATGCCGAATATGGAGGTCCAACCCCAACGTGAGCGGTGGCGACTCTGCCACCACTCGATTATCAAGGGGATCACCAGCAGGGCGCCGAACGGTCGGGAAAGGGTTGCGAAAGCGGCCGCAAGGCCGGCCCAGGCGAACCGATCCCGTCGTGCAAGGAACAGAACCGCGAGTGACAGAGCGAGAAAGAGAGATTCGGCATACACCGCCGAGTGAAACAGCGTGAATGGACCCACAAGCAGAGCCGCGCCGGCAGCTAGGCCCGCCCGACTGCCGAAGCGTTCGCCCCACAGATCACGGGCCAGCCCGAGAATCAGGAGCAGAGCCGCCATCAGGGCGAGGTTCGAAATAAGGAGCCCGCCGGCAACCGGGCCGGTCAGAGGCGTGAGGGCGCGAACGAGCGCCGGATACAAAGGGAAGAAGCCGGCGGTGTCTTCGGGCTCATAGGCGAGTGCCGATTCGGACAGGACATTTCCCGAGTCATAGCCATTTTCCGCAATGAGGAGATACCACTCCGAGTCCCAGCGGGCCCAGATATCGAGAACGGCTGGTGTTTCTCGATCAAAGCGTAAGTTGTCGCCCGTGAGGCCTTTGCCGGGAGGCAAGAACTCGTAAGCGGTGAGGCCTACCCCCAAGAGGGCCGCCCGCGTCAACAGAAAAAAGACGACCAGCCGGCGTACAACGGGATCACGAAGCATGTTGCGGAGCACGGGTTGAACTGTATTTTCGCCGAACCCAGGTGTCAACAGCCCGTCTCTCCTTCTGGCTCTGGCGCGAGGGCGGTTGTGCCGCCCGAATTCACCGGGAGACCCCGCCAGGTTACAATATGGGCATGGAAAAGCAAACGAATTTGGATGAAAACGCGATTTTCTCCATCCAACGACCGGCGCCGGTCCTTCTCAAGTATTACGTCTTGACCTCGCTTGTGCTTGGACCACTGTTTTTCATTCCCCTGATCCCACTGTATTTTCGGTACCACACCCTGCGTTATCGCTTCGATTCGGAGGGCATCTCGATGCGTTGGGGCATTCTCTTTCGCCGGGAGATCAACCTGACCTATGCGCGGGTCCAGGATATCCACCTTCGCTCCAATCTCTTGGAACGCTGGCTCGGATTGGCGAGACTTGAGGTACAGACAGCAAGTGGAAGTTCCGGGGCGGAGATGGTCCTGGAGGGTTTGCCGGCTTACGAGACGATCCGGGACTATCTCTACTCGAAGATGAGGGGAGGCCACGGAAAGAAAAAGGTCGGCGGACCGAGTGGGCCGCCCGCCGCCGGAACCTCCTCCGACGGGGAGATGACGGCTGAGTTAATTGCCACCTTGCGTGAGGTGACATCTGAAGTGCGAGCCCTGCGAACAGTCCTGGAGGATAGGAACGGAGACGAATCCGGTGGGTGAAAATTTCAGAAACCTCGTGCTCCGCCTGATGCGGGTGCCTCCTGAGCCGCACGCGCCGGCGGGTTCGGAACAATCAGTCCAGGTTTTCCGGGCCTCGAAGAAGTATTTTCAGCTCAAGCTTCTTGGTTGGGCCTTTGGACAGGTTTCGACATTGATCGGAATTCTGTTGGCCCTCGTTTTTCTCAATGTCGGAGGTTTTGGTCTTGACGCCGTCCTCGAAGAGGTTCCGCGGCGAGACCTCATCTGGCAAATAATCGGGGTTGTCGAGTTTCTCGGGATTCTGCTATTCCTTGTTCAGCTTCCATTTTCTTACTTCATTATCCGGTTTGACTTCGAGATGCGGTGGTACATCGTCACCGATCGAAGCCTTCGGATTCGTGAAGGTGTGTGGAAGGTACGCGAAATGACCTTGACCTTCGCCAACGTTCAGGAGGTCTCCATTCGCCAGGGGCCGGTACAGCGTTTGGTCGGAATCTCGGATCTGCAGGTTCGTACGGCGGGCGGTGGTGCTGTCTCAGGGCCCCCGGCAAAACAACGTCACCAGGAAAACAACAACAGCCACATCGGCTATTTTCGCGGCGTCGACAACGCCGAGGAGATCCGAGATCTGATCCTTGAACGCCTGAAGAGGCTTCGTGACGCCGGATTGGGCGATCCGGATCAGGTCCCGGAAAGGCCGGCCGCCTCGGCCGCAATCGGCCCAACCCCAGAGCTGCTCGATGCGGCCCGGGAACTCCTGCAGGTGGTACGGGGGTTGCGCTAGAGGTCCGGCCGAAAACCCCTCGCGAAGCGAAAATTGTGAGGAGGTGCGAGATGTGCTTCCGGAAGGCCGCAGTCGTAGTCGTTCTACTTCAACGACTTACGGAAACACAGATTGCGCCTCATTCGCGATTTGCAGCCGTGAGGGGGTTTCCGGCCGGGCCTCTAGGAGCCTGTTGGACAGATGCCTCCATCGATGATGCTGGGGTTTGTAGGCCTACAGCGGATCCGAATTGCGTCATGACATTTCGGCTGAAGGTGACATCCTTGGTCCAGCCTTGGAAAACGCGGCAACCTCACTATGAAATCGGTCGATAGCGGATAGATATCCGGCGATTATGGTGCTAGGATTCGGGCGTCAGCTGGACGAAGAGAGCTGGACTATGAACTTGAGTTTTCTGTTTCCTCTGAATACCCAACTTGCCCTTACCTTCGGCACCGGGTTCCCTCACATCTCCCGAGGGAAAATGCACTGACAGGGGGTCTTTCGTGAACCTGCTGTTGCTTGTGATCAGCGCCGTTCTGGTCAACAACTTCGTTCTGGCCCGTTTTCTGGGAATCTGTCCCTTTCTCGGGGTTTCCAAAAAGCTCTCCACGGCAATGGGTATGACAGGCGCCGTCATATTTGTGATGACCCTGGCCGGCATCGCCAGTTGGCTGATCTATCATGTCGTCCTGGCCCCCCTGGACCTCGTCTACCTGCAGACAATTACCTTTATCCTCATCATTGCCTCCATGGTCCAGCTGGTTGAGTTGGCGCTGCAGAAAATCAGCCCGCCTCTCTACCGGTCCCTGGGCATTTTCCTGCCCCTGATCACCACCAACTGCGCCGTTCTGGGATGCGCGGTGATGAGCGTCCAGAACGACTACTCCCTCCTTGAAACCACCGTTTTCGCCCTAGGGGCAGGCGTGGGCTTCGGTCTGGCGCTTGTGTTGTTTGCCGGCATCCGAGAAGTGCTGGAGTTGGCCGAAACCCCGAAGGCCTTCCGCGGCACCGCCATCGCCCTGGTCACAGCCGGAGTTTTGTCCATGGCCTTCATGGGTTTCGCAGGACTTGTGAAATGATTCATTTCTGGAGAGCTTGAACCATGTTGACACCCACTGCCGTGCTGGCGGGCATCGGTCTGGTCTCCGGACTGGGGCTGGCCGTGGCCGCCAAGGTCTTTGCCGTGGAGATAGATCCGCGCCAGGAAGAGATCAACGATCAGTTGCCCGGCGCCAACTGCGGCGGCTGTGGCTACGCCGGGTGCGCCGATTTCTCAGCTGCCTTGGTCGAAGGTAAAGCCGACCCTGGGGATTGCCCGGTCTGCGACGATGCTACCCTCCGATTGCTGGGCGAGATAATGGGCGTGGAAGTGGGCGAATCCGTCCGACACGTGGCCTTGATCATGTGCCAGGGAGGCCTGAGCGTCGCCCACCGTGAGGGCCGCTACAACGGCCACGCCAGCTGCGCCAGCGCGGATCTGATCGCCGGCGGGGGAAAGCTCTGCAGCTACGGTTGTCTAGGCCTTGCCGACTGCCAGGCCGTGTGCGCCTTCGGGGCCATCGAGATGATCGAGGACTGCATTGCCCGAGTCATTCCTTCCCGCTGCACAGCCTGCGGCAAGTGCGTGGCCGCCTGCCCCAAACACCTGATCAGGTTGGTGCCGGCAAATACTCAGATCCACGTACTTTGCAGTAACACCGAGAAGGGCGCCGCCGCCCGCAAGGCCTGCAACGTGTCCTGCCTCGGGTGCAAAAAGTGCGAGAAGACCTTCGAGGACGACCCTCGCATCATCATCCACGACCACCTGGCGAAGGTGGACTACCTGAAACCGCCCACCGACCAGGCGGTGGTGGAGGTCTGCCCCACCGGCGCCCTGACCGTGCGCCTTCTCGACCGTGAAGACCGGGCGCGGCAACCATCATGAAATTCAAGGGTGGCATCCATCCCGACTACCACAAGTTGACGGCCGACCATGCGACCGTCGTCATGCCCCTGCTGAAGCGTTATGTGATCCCCGTGTCCCAGCACATCGGCACTCCAGGCGAGATCATCGTCGAGCGCGGTCAGGAGGTGGGGCGCGGCCAACCCCTCACCAGTCCCGCCGGATTTGTTTCCGTGTCCGTCCATGCGCCCACCAGCGGCAAGGTCAAAAAGATCGCCGACTTCCCACATCCCCTGGGGAAGGCCCAGCCGGCCGTCGAGATTACCTCCGACGGCGAGGATGCCTGGTTCGAGGACATCGCCGGGCATGGAGACTGGCGGGATCTGACGCCCGCTCGGCTGAAGAACATCATTCGCGACGCCGGCCTGGTGGGGCTGGGGGGTGCTTCCTTCCCCACCCATGTGAAGTTGAGCCCACCGAAAGAAAAACCGGTCGACCTGCTGATCCTCAACGGCGCCGAATGTGAACCCTATCTGACCAGCGACCACCGGGTGATGCTGGAGCATCCCGCCGAGGTGATGGAGGGCATCGGCCTGTTGATGCGAGCGCTGGGCGTGCGAAAGGCTCTGGTGGGTATCGAAAACAACAAGGTCGATGCAGGGGAGGCCCTGAAAAGGGCCCGTCCAGTGGACCTGGACATCAAGGTGCACCTGCTGGAGACCAAGTATCCCCAAGGATCGGAGAAGCACCTCATCTACGCCCTGACCAAACGCCAGGTACCGGCAGGCGGTCTGCCCATGGATTCCGGCGTGGTGGTCCAGAATGTGGGTACCGCCTTGTCCTGTCACGATGCGGTGAAACTGGGTCGCCCCCTGACCGAACGGGTAGTCACCGTTACCGGCAGCGCGGTCAGGGAACCGGCCAACGTGATGGTGCGGGTCGGCACACCCGTGGCCGAGGTCATCGATTTCTGCGGCGGCCTGACCGGCGATGTGGGGAAGGTCATATTCGGTGGCCCGATGATGGGTATCGTTCAGTCCAATCTGGCTGCGCCGGTGCTCAAGGGAACCAGCGGCATCCTCTGCCTGGTGGAGTCGGAGATCTCCCAGTTCCAGGGGGCGCCCTGTATCCGCTGCGGCAACTGTGTGGACGCCTGCCCCATGTTCCTGGTGCCCAGCATCATGGGCCTGCTGGTGGAGCGCAACCGCTTTGCCGATCTCGGGGAATACCACATCACCGACTGCATCGAGTGCGGCAGTTGCGCCTACGTCTGCCTCAGCCGGCGCCCGCTGGTGCAGTTCTTTAAACGTGGCAAGCTGGAGTGGCACGAGCACGTGAAACAATTGGAAGGTAGCGTTTCATGACGAGCCCCGGTCCTGGCGACTTCAAGTTCATTATCAGTGTTTCGCCGCACGTGCACAGTGGCCAGGACGTACGCTCGGTCATGCGCGACGTCATCCTGGCCTTGGTCCCCGGCGTGCTGGCCGGCATCTGGTTCTTCGGTTTCGACGCCTTCCGTGTGTTGGTGCTGGCCGTGCTCGGGTGTGTGGCTTTCGAGATCGGCATGAACCGCCTGCTCGGCAGGGCCTCCACCATTCGGGACCTCAGCGCCGCTCTGACCGGAGTGTTGCTGGCCATGAATCTGCCCTCGGGCAGTCCGTGGTGGTTGATCATCGTGGGATCGGGTGTGGCCATCATCCTGGGCAAGGCAATCTATGGCGGGTTGGGTTACAACCCGTTCAACCCGGCCCTGGTGGCCCGGGTCTTCCTGCTGATCTCCTTTCCCGTGCAGATGACCCACTGGGTTGTGCCCGCCGGTATTACCACCGGCCTGGACGGAATCACCGGCGCCACCCCTCTGGGCGCAGCCAAAGAAGCTGCCGGTCTGGGCAAGAGCCTGAGCGAGACCATCCTTCCCGACACCCTCCAACTGTTGCTGGGCAATGTAGGTGGTAGCTTCGGTGAGGTCAGCGCTCTGGCCCTGCTGCTCGGCGGCGCGTTTCTCCTCTACCGCGGCATCATCCGCTGGCAGATCCCGGTGGGTTTCATCGGCTCGGTGGTGGTCATCACCGGCATCGCCCACCTGCTGCAGCCGGATCGTTACCTCGGGCCGGTGGTACACGTGTTGGCGGGCGGCCTCATCCTCGGTGCGTTTTTCATGGCGACCGACATGGTCACCAGTCCCGTTACCCGTACGGGCATGCTGGTATTCGGTATCGGCTGCGGCGTACTGACCAGCGTGATCCGTCTTTGGGGCGGTTATCCCGAAGGCGTCAGTTTCGCCATCCTGCTGATGAACGCCCTGACACCCCTGATCGACCGCTATACCAGGCCGCGAGTCTTCGGTCAGGTTTCTCGCAAACTGTTTGAGGAGGCGCCCAGCTCATGAAGTCCACCTTGAACATGGCCCTGCGTCTTTCCCTGATCTGTGCCGTCGCAGCCCTGGCCTTGGCCAACGTGGCCGAGGTCACGCGCCGGCCCATCGCCGAGTCCGAAGCCCGAGCCCAACGCGAAGCGGTCGAGGCGGTCCTGCCTCCGTTCGCCGACCTGGCCGTCGACACCCTGGAAACAGAGGCGGGCAGCCCCGTCGAGTACTTCTCAGGCGTGGACGACACCGGTATTACCGGTACGGCTTTCACGTCGGTCAGTGGCTTGGGTTATTCGGGGGAGATCGAGATCATCCTGGGCGTCAATCCAGCCGGCGAGATCAGCGGCGTACGCATCCTGCGCCATGCGGAAACTCCCGGCCTGGGCGCCAACTACGCTGACCCCGAACTGCTGAACCGGTTCTACACGGGCCGCCGGTTCAACGACAACTGGAAGGTAGCCAAAGACGGCGGCGAAGTCGACGCCCTCACCGGCGCCACCATCACCGGACGGGCCATTGCCGATGCCGTCGAAAGGGGCGTCGCGCGGTATCGTGTCGACAAGGACCGGATCAAGGCCGAACTCGCTCCCGTCGAGGCGGAAGGGACGTCGCCATGAGTTACTCTCAGACATTCACCCGCGGCCTCTGGAAGGAGAACCCCATCTTCCGCCTGCTGCTGGGGCTGTGTCCCGTTTTGGCGGTGACGACCAGCGTTGAAAACGGCATCGGCATGGGTTTGGCGTCAACCTTCGTTCTGATCTGCAGCAACTTCATGGTCTCCCTTCTGCGGGACTTCATTCCCAAGAAGGTGCGCATACCGGCCTACATTGTGGTCATCGCCTCCTTCGTGACCATCGTAGATCTGGTCATGCATGCCTGGTTCTTCGAACTGCACAAAAGCCTGGGCCTGTTCATCCCTTTGATTGTCGTCAATTGCATCATCCTGGGTCGAGCCGAGGCTTTTGCAAGTCGAAATCCTCTGTCCCTGGCTCTGGTCGACGGTGTGGGCATGGGTCTGGGCTTCACCCTGGGATTGGCCTTACTGGGCGGGGTGCGGGAGATCTTCGGCTCGGGCAGCCTGTTGGGCTTTCCGCTCTTCGGGGCCGGTTACCCGCCCGTCCTGGTGATGATTCTGCCTCCTGGGGCTTTTCTCTCGCTGGGTTTCCTGCTCGCAGGCATGAACCGGTTGGAGGAAAAGCGCGCCATCCGGGCGGGAGAAACCTATGCATCACCCCGTGAGATGGATTGCGGCAGCTGTGTATTGTGCAAGTTGGATGAGAACATAACCGATCGGTAAGTGTCGGTGGACGCGGATCACCCTCCAGCGGCGGCCCAGAGGATGACGGGCCATCCACTGCTGTCCGGCCTCTCCGGACGGGTCCTGCGGCTCAATCCCCAGTAACTCGGTCTTGGTCGTCGATGTCGAGCAGCTGGTATTTCCAGACTGCTGCCGGTACGGTCTCGGCCGGCACGTCGCGCCCCTCCAGAGGCGTCTCGACCTGTCCACTGGGGACCGGGGTCTGTCCAAGCGCCATCTGCGGCTGCTGAGCGACAGCAAAGGTTGCCGACATCAGGATGATGGCGGCCGGCACGAAGAGGCGCCGCTTCTGGGTAGATGCGCCCTGCGGAGTATCCGACTGCATGACCCGGCTAAGCCGGGCCCTGATGATCTTGACTGGAAAGTTAACAATCATCGCCTGAGCTTCCTGTCTTGGCGACACACGATGCAGTCTCGATTTCTCCAACGTTGTTTTGGCATCCGGCATCATTCAGTCTTTCCGCTCGAATTCCACCTTGGTGTGGCAGCTTTTCAATCTTTCCCACAGAGCCAGGATCTGCGTATTGCCACCGACTTTCCAATCAGCATCTCGAAAACGATAGTTGTCGCCATGCACGGTCTTGATCCGGATTTCAAAACAGTTTGCCGCTTCGCATTTCAGGAAGACCTTCTTGAGTACTGAGTCAAAAAACTCGAATGACAGCTTGGGTTTTTCTTCGTCGATCCACTGCACCTTGCCGCCGACCAGGATGAGGCGCCCATCGGTTGCCTTGGTGATGAGGCCGGCCGTCTTTGAGAACCGGAGCAGCGGACTGAAGGTCAGGATCTCGCCACTCGGTGTCGGAGTGGGTTGAAAACCGGCTTCGACTCGTTCGGGAGGATCAGCGGGAGCAGATTCCGGTAAACCGAGCGCGGGAGCAGCTTCGAGGGAACCGAGCAGGGCCTTGATGATCGACTCCGGAACCTGCTGTTGTTTCAGGTAGATGAGGTCGTCTGCAGTAGGCTGAAACGGCTCTTCCGTACGATTGACGTGTTCGACCACGATGTCGTTTGCAAGACCGGAACGCACCAGCCTGACGATGTCAACGAGGCGGTTGTCGTCGGGTATGGCCGTGTTGGTGGGTTGTTCTGTATACGGCTGAGAGGGGAGGCGATTCCGGTATGCCGTGATCACCAATTCGGAAACGCCGGCAACGCGCATTGCGTTTTCATCGGCATTGTCGATCTCGGCAATGCCCGGTGTCGTCTCGATTAGTTGAATCAGCGTTTGAGTCGAGACACCGGCCTCATGGGCACGGACGATGTCGGCGCCGGTGAGTTCACCAGCGCTTGCAGAGGTTGACAGGCCCATTAAACAGACGACAGCAATCAACAGCGGTATTCTTCTCATGAAAACATTATAGATTGCCCCAAGAGGTGCTCGAGACATAAAGGTGCAGTCCGTATGGGGAACGAACGGGCTGATGCCAGGAACGATCAGTCCGCCAGAGGAAGGAACAGAGCGGGAGCGCTCGCGCTCCCGAAGGCCGGGGCTTCGGACATCCTGCCACGTCTTTGTCGGAAGTGTCTGGTACGGATGCTGCGTCTCTGCGTTGACTCCTTCATCGAGTTATTGCAATAGAAGCTTGAAAACTTAAAATGCAATGTTAATATTTCCATATGAACTACCATCATCGCCTGATCGAGCCGAAACTCAGATCCTATGTCGATTCGTTCTCCTGCACACTGGTCACCGGTGCGCGTCAAGTCGGGAAGAGCACACTTCTTGAAGAACAGTTCGGCAAAACGTGCCGAACCTTTGTCTTTGATCCGGTCCAGGATCTCTATGAAGTCAGGAAGGACCCAGACCTCTTTCTCCGCAATAACCCTCCACCCTTGATCCTGGACGAGATCCAATACGTTCCCGAACTGGTCCCGGCCCTCAAACGGGCCGTGGACCGTGATCGAAGGTCGGGCATGTACTTGATCACCGGATCGCAGCAGTGGGAGGTCATGAGACACCTGGCCGAGTCACTCGCAGGCCGTGTGTCAATGCTGGAGTTGCCCACATTCTGTTTTCAAGAGGCCGATGATGTTGATCCTCCATGTTGGCTCAACCTGTGGGTCGATGAATGCCGGCACGGCCTCGACCGTGGCCTCGAGGCACTCAGAACTCATGTTTCATCACAACGGTCGGCGACACAAGCCATCTGGCGCGGTGGATTTCCTGAGGTGCAAACACTCGAGGAATCGGTTGTGCCCGGGTGGATGCAAGGTTATGTCTCAACCTACCTCCAACGAGATATCAGGACTTTGCTCGAGATTCGGGACGAGATGCAGTACGCCTCATTCCTGGGACTCTGCGCCGCCCTGACCGCCCAGGAGTGCAACTACAGCCAACTTGGGCGGGATATCGGTCTGACCTCACCGACAGCCAAACGATGGATCGGAGTTCTCAAGGGCACCTACCAGTGGCTGGAAGTCCCTGCCTTCTCGTCGAACCACATCCGTCGCCTGAGCGGAAAACCCAAGGGCTACTTGAGCGACACCGGCCTGGCGTGTTTCTTGATGCGACTTTCTTCACCTCAGGCGGTCCAGGGCCACCCGGCCTTCGGCGCCTTATTCGAAACCCTTGTTGCAACCCAATGTTGGAAACAACTCCAAGAGCAAGCGCTCATTCCGGCGCTCTATCACTACCGGCAACATAGCGGCGCCGAGGTGGACCTGATTCTCGAGAAGGACGGACGCCTCTTTCCCATCGAGATCAAGGCATCCAGCCAGGCGCGACCGTCTGATGCCAGGTCGATCCATATCTTTCAAGAGAAAATCGGTTCTGTGGTTCAGCCCGGCCTGATCATCTATGGAGGTTCGGAGATTCTCCGCCTTTCTGAAACCTGTGCTGCGGTCCCGTTCGACCTAACGCCGGGATAATTGCTGGCGGCGTTCCCGGATCAGTGCCAGGAAAAACACAATAAAACCCTTCTTTATTATAGACTTACAGGCCTGACCAGCCACTGCCACGCGGGTAGAACCCGGAACTGGGTACCATCTCGTTCAAAGGTCTCCTCTTGGTCAATCGTTACTATTGTGACCTCCGGGATGCCAAGCTCAGCCGAGGCATCACAAGCCGCTCGCACTTCTCGTTCCCGGGTCTGCGGTGAGCCGTCAAGATCGGCACACACCTGGATCAGGGCCGACTGGGATCCGGGCCGGGTCACCAAAAAATCAACCTCGAACCTCTTTGAGGTCAACACATAGCCACAATCGAAGCCCCGGCGGCGCAACTCGAGATAGACGATATTCTCCAAAAGATGTCCGGTATCGCTGGACCCGACAAAAGCAACCGTACCCGCAAGAGCCGGATCCACGAGATAGACCTTCCGGGGGTTGACCATCGTTTTCTTGACCGAATCCGTTGCGATCGGCGTCGGAAAAACGAGAAAGGCGTCTTGAAGGTGAGCGAGCATTTCGTAGAGAGTGTCCTTGGCGACGGGAATCCCCTGCGACTTCAACTCGTTAAAGAAGCGATTGACACTGAACAACGAGGCTGGTGAGCGCAAAAGTCTGCGAACAAGGTATCTCAGGGCAGGGATGTTCGAGATTCCATGGCGCTCGATGACATCACGGAGCAAAAGGACATCTACATAGTCTCGGAGGATCCGCAGTCTCAGCCCTGATTCGAGAGCCTGAATCTCCGGGAAACCACCGATCCGAAGGAATTCATGCAGATGGTGGCGCAAGACCGCCCGTATTTTTTCAGGGGGTGGCCAGCGTTCGGGGATAGACACCCCATGGTGGTGCAGGTACTCATGAAAGCCGAATGGGAGTACTTCCGTCGGTATTGCGCGACCGCGAAGGCTCGAAGCGATCTCCATGCTGAGGAGCTTTGCGGATGATCCGCTCACCACGAACCGAATTGAGGAAGTATCTACCATGCGACGGAGAAAGCGCTCCCAACCTGGAACATTCTGAATCTCGTCCAGGAAGAATCGGCATTCCTGGCCCACCAAATGAGGGAACCGGATGTAGAGAGCCTCCGGCAAATGATGGAGTTCAGAAGCATCGAAAGGCAACAGGCGCTCATCTTCGAAGTTGACGTAGAGGATCCTCTCCCTGTCAAAGCCTTGTTCGATCAATTGTTTGATCTGCTGGAAGAGAAAATAGGTCTTCCCCGATCTCCGCATCCCGATGACGGCATCCACCTTGCCCGGGAGGGAGGGTAGCTCCAGGTTTCGCGGTGTCAACTCAGGAAGTTGAAATGATTGGAAATCGGCGACAATCTCCGCAAAAAGCTCTCGTGACCCCATATTAACCTTCCTTGAAGGACATATTATCACGTTTTTGTCTTTAGAATAAGGACAGTTTTGGACCAACCTTCTCATGGGTGGTTTACCGCATGGGTTGGTTGTTTGGCGTATGAGCTGGTTATTGTCGTAGCCCCGGCCTTCTGGTGTGACTGTCGCCACCCCAGCGTCGCCCGAGCAGCGTGGTCACGATGGAAAATGGTTGGGGCGGCTGCGACCACGCTGCTCACACGAGCGGCGGCCTACCTCGTTCCCGGGAGAACCGAGGTCGAATCGGTTTTCCCGGGTCCGCAGATAATGCGACGCCGGTGCACCTTGAGGTGCGCCAGAAGGCCGGTGATTCGAACCGGGCCACTCTCGAGAAGGCGATTCAACCAGGTGTGACGCAACGTGATGCAGAATAAGACAGTATCCCTTATAAATTCGCCTCATTAGATTTGCGTCCGGACGTACAACGCTTTACAATAAAGAAGTAAGGAGGTAAAGAAATGGTCAGTAAAGTCTCTTCCAAGGGGCAAGTTACCATCCCGGTCGAGGTCCGGAGCATTCTCGGTATTCGACCGGGTGATTTCATCGAGTACGAGATCCAGGAGGACGGCGGAGCCATGTTACGTAGGGTTTCACCCTTTGATGCCGTATTTCACAACGCACTGAACAATACACTTGAGGAATGGGCCAGTGCAGAGGATGACGAGGCATTCAGTGATCTGTGATCAATGGGACGTGGTCGTGGTCCCGTTTCCCTTTTCAGAGCGCGCCGGGCAGAGGCGGCGACCGGCACTTGTTCTCAGCCTCAGAGATTTCAACTGCTCGGGACACACGGTCATGGCCATGATCACTACCCAAACCCATCATCCATGGCCGGCTGATTGTCATATTCAAGACCTGGACAGGGCTGGTTTGCCGTCGCCGTGCATTGTCCGTCTCAAGGTGTTTACGCTCGACAACCGCTTGATCGTGCGATGTTGTGGCGCCCTTGCCTCACAGGACAGAGAGTCGGTCCAAGAGGCCATCTCTTTTCAGTTCCACAGCGCTGAATCCCATGTGGACTGAGAAATGGGCGTCCCGCCACTCATTCTGAACTGTTCGCACGGCAGGGTTGGGAACCAGTAACCGGGATCGCGTCAGGATTCGGTTGGAATGAGCTGCCGCAATCTCGTTGTCTCCCTATCCTGGCGGATCCTGGCGGGCGCCGGCAAGTGTCTCGATGGTGATTCCCAGACCGTCTCGCTTCTTGAGTTCGGTCGTGTTTCGGCCCACAATGCGAAGGGCGGCACCCGTGTGCGCGTGCGAAAGGCGCCTGAACACCGTGGTAGCCTGGAGTTGAACCAAAGGAACATCCTATTCCGAATCACCGGAGACTCAGCGCACGCGGTCAAGCAGAGTCGCACCAACAGGGACGAGTCCGCGAGGCGGCAGATCATGTTTTGAGCGGGCCTTCCCAAGACTGCTAGGAGGTATGCAGCCATGAATAGAGATCTAACGATTGTCTTCGTGCTACTTGTTGCCGTCGTGCTCTTCCGGCCGAGTGATGCCCGCGGTGAAACGTTCGAGCAAGCTCATCAGCGCCTCTACGCAACCGGCGAGGTTCTGAAGGTCGGAGACCTTGTGAATCTGGGTTCGGTTGGAGATGGCTCGGTCGCCAGCGTTTCAATCAGATACAACATGGTGCGTTCAGCCTTGGAAGTCGAATGGTTGTACAACGGCGAGGCCCTCGGTCATACCGTCTTGTCCAAGGGAACGGGAAAGACGGCCGGCTTCGATTATGGAAAGCGATTGCCTGCTTCCATCGAAGTGCGGTTTGCTGGTCCAGCAGGACACGTCCAGGTCCTTGCCATCAAGGTAGTCGCCAGACCGGCCCAACAGATGGTGGTGGGATCCACAGTGGGAACCACTACGGGCAGCGACGTGGTACTCGCGGGAGACGGAGTGTCGCAGATGCAGACGCCAACACCACCCCAGCTCGATTTCATCGAGCCAGGCCAAATTCTTCGAACTGATCCGAAAGCCGAGGGGTTCGACGACTCAAAATGCGAACGCCTCATCTGCACGTTGCCTCCCGGACGTCTGCGAATTGGCGACACCGGACAAGACTATGTCTCGTCCTTCTACATGTTGTTTCAGCATGCGGAAAAGGCGGCACGCGAAGAAATGCCGCCAGAGGGTCACTGCGCACGGTGGGACAGACCGATGGCCAATGATGAGCCCAGACAAATTTTGGCTGCATCCTACAATACGAGAATCGATATCGAAATCACATGGGAACCGGAGATAACCTACAGCTTCAGACCCGCCAAAGCGAACATCAATAAAGATCAGGAGGAGCCGGCGAGATTCATCAGGCTCTGGGACAGTGTGATGGCTGGAGGTTTCCTCGATCTCTGCATGGAGCCGAGAAAAGTGCACTCCGTCACCTACCTTGCGGTGCGGGGCCAATACTGATCCGTACTAAGGTGCCACGTACCTCATTGATGCATCGTTGACCTCTGGCGAGGCGATTTGGTGGTCGAGCCAGTTGATGCGATCGCTGAACGCAGGATCTTCGTGTTGAAGGCGGAGGCCGGTGTTGAGCCATCTCGTGAGAGACGATCGCTTTTTGTGAAGAAGTTCGGCAACGACCTTTGATCGAAATCCATATCGATCGACGGCCAGGAGGGTGAGTTCCACCCGTCCCTGAATCAGGGTAGTGGAACGGCGTGGGGAAGACAGAACGGGCAGGGTGTGACCCGAATAGAGTTCGAAACGGCCCCATGAAGAATACGACAGTGTCCCTTATAAATTTATGCGTCGCATGTCATTGCCCGGTTGGTCTCGAGGAGATACGAACCTCTTGACGATCGTGGTCGTTCGGCGTACGGTTGACCATCATGTTTGTCCCTTCGGATTACAGAATGGCAAGAATGGCGTCCAATTCCACATGACTCGCATCTCCCAGCACCAAAAGGAGCGCCGGAAGTGAGAAATGAAGCGCATTCCTACCAGCCCGCCAGAACTCCGTTTTCAACAGAGAAGAAAACAGGCCCAAGACCGCATCGAGCCTGGAAATCAGCCATGTGGCGCCTGGTCTGTCTGTTCACGATGCTGGCGCCGGCTTACATTGGCGCCTATGCTGCCGACGCCCACGAAGGCGAAGGAGGGATCCAGGGGAAGTCCTCCCTGGAGACGATCTTCCCGGAGCTTGAGCTGGTTCGCTGCCTTTTCCGGGAGGGGCGCCTTGTCGTCAGGTACCGGGGCGAATTGAGAGTCCTGCACTCGGGTGATCAGCTTCCGGACGCTGGTCTCAATGTTGTCGAGGCGAAGAACGACCGTATTGTGCTCCAGACTGTTGAGACCAATACACTCCCTTCCGGCATTGCTCTTCCGAAGGCGATGGTGGTTCTCTCCCGTGGTCCGGATGGCCAGGTCAGCATCCAGGCATTCAGTTCAGAGCCTTCCGACGGGGCGACTCCCTTCGTGTCGCCTCAAAGCGCGGCTGCCTCCGCTACTGTGCCTCGCAAGAGTTCCAGGCCTGCAGCTCTTGAGCCTTCTTCTCCCGGCGCCGAAACCCAAAGCCGAGAAGCGGGAGATCAGCCACGATGAAAACGCGAGTTCCTTTCCCCCTGCACCTTGCTTCGTCAGTTCTGATCGGTTGCTTTTCAATCCCCGTGGAAGCCCCGGCAGCGGACGTGGCCACCTATCAGCAGATTCAAGAGACTCTCGACATGTCCGCCTGTCAGTCTGACGGGAAGACCCTTTCAGTCGGCTCACAGGTCGCCGAAGGTCGCTTCCCGGTCCTGAGC
>JAIOSJ010000142.1 GCA_021107705.1 Thermoanaerobaculales bacterium
CGACCTGCCGAGTTATTCGCGGAACTGTTCAGGCCGACATTCTGAAAGAAGATCAAGCGCAAAATACCTGCATTTTTTCGACCGAGTTCGCCCTTCGAATGATGGGTGACATCCAGCGGCACTTCACCGATCAAGGCGTCAGGAACTTCTATTCGGTCTCGATTTCCGGCTACCACATAGCCGAGGCCGGTGCCAATCCGATCTCTCAGTTGGCCTTCACTCTGGCCAACGGTTTCACCTTCGTCGAGACCTATCTGGCAAGGGGCATGCAGATCGACGAATTTGCTCCGAACCTGAGCTTCTTCTTCTCCAACGGTATGGATCCGGAATACACCGTCATCGGCAGGGTGGCACGGCGCATCTGGTCGATTGCCATCCGCAATCTTTATGAGGGTAACGAGCGTTCACAGAAGCTCAAATACCACATTCAGACTTCCGGCCGGTCCCTGCATGCGATGGAAATCGACTTCAACGACATCCGCACAACTCTGCAAGCCCTGCTCGCACTTGCCGACAACTGCAATTCGCTTCACACCAATGCCTATGACGAGGCCATCACAACCCCCACCGAGGAGTCGGTGCGTCGAGCCGTCGCCATTCAGCTCATCAACTCCCTCGAATTCGGCATGCTCAAGAATGAGAATCCGTTCCAGGGTTCGCACATCGTCGAGTGGTTGACCAACTGGGTCGAAGAGAGAGTTCTGGATGAGTTCGAGCGTCTCAGCGAGCGTGGTGATGTCCTTGGGGCCATGGAAACGATGTACCAGCGTTCCAAAATTCAGGAGGAGAGCCTGCACTACGAGATGCTCAAGCACAGTGGGGACTTTCCGGTCGTCGGCGTCAACACCTTCTTGCGGGAGGGCGAGGAACAGACGGTGGAGGAGACCGCTCTGACGAGGGCCTCAGCCGATGAGAAAAATGCCCGTCTCGAACACGTGCAGGACTTCCAGAGGCGTCATGCCGAGGCGGCGCCGGCGGCGTTGCTGGAACTCCAACGGGTCGCGCGCGACGGCGGCAATATCTTCGACGAATTGTTAATGAGCGTCCGAAGCTGTTCGCTGGGTCAGATTTCGCGTGCCCTGTACGAGGTCGGTGGACAATATCGGCGGAATATGTAGATCTAGCGGCGAAACCTGGGTCGAGTTCGGGCGACGCTTGCCCTGACTGCGGAGAGCATTCTTTTCCGGTCGCGATCCCGGGTGGGCGCACGGTTTACGGAGACAGGAATCTCTCCTTTCTCGTGCGCTGCCGCAAGGTGAACGAGAAAGAGTTGGTCGAGCATTCCAGGCGCCTCTTTTGCGGCCCAGGCGTAAATCGCTGAGGTGTTCTCCGGCGTTTTTCGTATCGACCCACAGCGACGGAATGCCTCGGCCATACGTTCGTGAAGGAGATCACTGAGAGAACGCTGCATGCCCTCAATCATCTTTCGTCGTTTCGAGCGGATCCCGATGCTTGCCACAACGTAATCATGGCATGCCGGTGTGCAGGGAAATGTGGCCACCGTCACATTTAAAAATGAGCGCCTCAGTTCTTCGTTGAGTTAGCCCGACCTTCTCACCAGTTTTCGTAGCGAGGGGTCGAAAGACGTGGTGAGATTCTGCATTTTCGCAGGTTGAGTGAATGAGGCGTACTTGACAGTACGCTGATTGAGAGAAATCAAGAAAACGCTGAAGATTGCTGCGTATTTCGCGTCGCAGCAGATCACTGGTGAGAAGGTCGGGTTAGGATGTTCATATGTGGGATACGCTTTGGCTTGAAGTTAATCTGGCGACGATGACATCGGGAGGTCCACCTTTCGGAGAGATCCTCGATGGGGCTGTTGGAATCGAGGGTGGTAGGCTCGCCTTCGTTGGGCCGTGCGACCGGCTCCCAGGTGAACCGGGGGGTTTGGCGAAGGAAGTCAGGGAGGGCCGGGGCTGCTGGATGACACCCGGCCTCATCGACTGCCACACTCACCTCGTCTACGGCGGCAATCGCGCCGGAGAGTTCGAGAAGAGACTGCGCGGAGTTTCCTACGAAGAGATCGCTCGCGCGGGCGGTGGGATCCTCTCGACCGTGAAGGCCACGCGCACCGCGGACGAGGCCGAGTTGCTGATGTCGGCAGAAGAACGGCTGGCGGATCTCCGAAGCGAAGGGGTCACAACCGTCGAGATCAAGAGCGGGTATGGACTGAACCTGGAGACCGAGCTCAAGATGCTGCGGGTGGCGCGGCGACTCAGTGAACGGGCCGAGGTCACCGTCAAAACCACTCTGCTGGGGGCCCACGCCCTGCCGCCGGAGTTCTTCGGCCGACCCGATGCCTACATCGACTTGATCTGTGACGAGATGATCCCTGCCGCGGCGGATTTGAACCTGGCGGATGCCGTGGATGCCTTCTGCGAGAATATCGGCTTTTCTGTGCAACAGGTCGAACGGGTTTTTCAGGCCGCCGGGAACCGAAACCTTCCTGTGAAGCTCCATGCCGAGCAGCTCTCGGACCAGGGTGGTGCGGCCCTTGCGGCCCGTTACGGCGCTCTGTCGGCCGATCACCTCGAATACGTGTCCGAGGCCGGAGTCCGTGCCATGGCCGAGGCGGGAACGCTCGCGGTTCTCCTTCCCGGCGCCTTTCACATGCTGCAAGAGAAACAAAAACCTCCAGTGGCCCTTTTTCGCCGCCACGGCGTACCCATTGCCCTCTCAACCGATTGCAACCCCGGTTCTTCACCCGTGACCTCGCTCCTGCTCATGCTCAACATGGCGTGTGTCCTATTCGGTCTCACCGTCGAAGAGGCCCTCGCCGGTGTTACACGAGAAGCCGCCCGCGCCCTTGGCATGGATCGCAGCCACGGTACCCTCGAGGTCGGCAAGGTCGCCGATTTGGTCCTGTGGGAGATTGAAGGTCCGGCGGATCTTGCGTATCGGCTTGGGGCGAGCCCGTGTCGTGAGGTGGCGCGAAACGGGCTGACGGTTTTGCGGCGGGGGTGAGGCAGGGTGTTGTGGCCCCGGCCTCCCGGGCAATCCGTCGGACGGATTGCATGCGGCCCTTCAGGCCGGAGTTCAAGGACGGGCCTGATAACCTCCTCAGCTCAGGAGGGTTGAGAGTTTTTCCAGGGTCTCCGTCACGACGGCTTCAGGAGCCTTTCCGGCAGCACGGATTCCTCGTGCCCTCCAGTCAAGGCTCTTCACTTGATCAGCAAGAACGAATCCGTGAACGCGTTCACCCTCCGGAATATGGACCTCGAAAGGATAACCCTTACCCTGATTTGTTACCGGACAAACAACTGCAAGTCCGACGCGTTTGTTGTATGCAAAAGGAGTAAGGAAGACGTCTCGTCAAGACTTTCGGTCTCAGCATCATTCTCAGGTTTCGCAGAGTTCTACCCCGGCCTCCTCAGTGAGGAGAAACAAAGCTAACAAAGTGGAAGCTGGTGGTCATCGGTTGGGAGTTCGCGGTGAAAGGAGACCG
>JAIOSJ010000413.1 GCA_021107705.1 Thermoanaerobaculales bacterium
ATTGCGGACACGGTTCCGAAATCCGCTTCATTTTGTCCGCCTTCGCTCGAATCACTGTCCGCCTTCCTCCGGTGGAGTGTCCGCCTTCGCTCGAATTCGTGTCCGCTTTGCGTCGGTCTCCGCAATCTAGGCATCCCATTTCGTCAAGGGGCCTGTGATCGACGGGCCTATTTTGCCCGACATCTTGGATCCTCTGAACGGTGAATACCCCACTTTGAGCGTTAAGATTCTTGTTTGATGCTCTCGGAACGGACACCACCTCGGCTGGCAAGGGGCTATTGATACTACTTTTTGGGTCTAACAGAAATTGGGGCCAGGCCAGCTTGTTTAGGGCCCAAACAGACAGGTGTTGGGCTCCAATAACTTTCTCTGCCGCTTCCGCCGCCGCAAAATATGCCGCAACTCGCGCCGAATAGGTCCAATCAAGTAGTCGGGTTGGTAGTTGGTGATGCTGAGCCAAAGCCATTAGGGAGATTATGTTCTCAGGGGGCCATCTCACCGGGGTGTAGGTGGCACGGCGGTTCTCACTCCTTTGAATTTCCAGGCTCAAATCATGGAAAGACTTTCTCAGTTCCGGGGAATCTCCAGGAATAGAAAGTCCGCCCTGATCAGCCGCTGTCCAGAAGTTCAGAAGGACCATCGCCTCGGCGAACGCCTGTCCAGGTTCTGTCTCAAGATCAGTATTCTGTCGCCCGAAGGGAAAAGCGAGACGAATAAGGTCAGCCTTTTTTTCTGGACGTAGGGCTGCGGGAAGAAGCTTGAAAGAACTGTCAGAGTGTCCCCGAAAAATCCACTCAAAGGGCGCCCTCCCTTTGGGAAGAATCTCGCTTTTGAATGAAAGGATATCGAGAAAATCTTGGGGCGAATCGATTGTGAACTCTTCGACTAGATTGCTCATGGTTCGATCGTATGGTAGGAGATGCTATTGATGCAACTATTGCTCACCATGTGAATTTCCTTCTCCCTACCCTAGGGAATGAGTTGGGGAGAAACGAATTCGAACCACAAAACAACGCGGAAAGGCAACCCACACGGGGCTTGTGGAGGCGTTCAATTAGTGCACTCCTGGTGCACTCAGAAATTTATCAGGTCAATAACTGGCAATAACTGGCAATCAGAAAAAGTGTTACAAATGTTTCACAGAGAACGGTTTAGATGTTGTTTGCTATTGTCTTCTATTGAGAGGAAATGAGGCAAGATATAGGGCCTTCGGACTCAAAATCCTCCGGGGGCAACCTCGTGCGGGTTCGACTCCCGCCTCCGGCACCACTTGGAATCAGGCACTTAGCCCCAAAGGCCACGAGGTAAGACTCGGGGCTATTATTTATTTCTTGAGTATCGCGAGGCAGCGATCGAGGTGTTCGGCGGCGTCCGGCTCTTCGAAGTCGAGAAAGCGCATTCCGAACCCGCGGGGGCCGTTGGTGGTCTCTTTGTTGTGGCGCACGATTTCAGCGGTTCCGGTGAAGGCCCGCGACTCACCCATTAGGGAAAACTGAAAGCGGGCAGTCATACCGACTTGGAAGTGTTTGCGAGTGACGACGAACATGCCGCTGGCGGAGATATCGTGGGTCTGGGCGACGAATCGTTCGGGTCCGTCTTCACCGACGACGACTGCGAGTTTTACGAGAACCCGCATTGACCGACGCGGCTGAATGCCGAAGAGGGTACAGAGAAGAGCTTCCCGCTCTCCTTGAGGTTCTTCCATCGACAGAACGAGATCGGCGCCTTTTTCGAGGAAGGTACTGGCCTCGTCGAAGTGTTCGGCGGAGGCGATGAGGGCCACACCGGCTTCACGGCTTGCACTGGTCGAGCTGCGGGTTGTTTTCAGAAATTCATTTGTTGGTATCTCACGCAAGGGGAAGCGGCATATGATTGCGTTGAAAGCGATGTTGGTCACGAGGTCCAGAGCCGATTCTGCGCCCGGGATGCGGTCGATGTCGAAGAGGGATCTCAAGAGGGGCGGTGCGACATCGTCGTAGCTCTCCGGCCCGACTTCAACAACCAGGATGTTAGCCCGCATATCTCACCAGCTTCCTACTGCGGCCGGCGATGTAAATCGTTCCGGCTCCATCGGAACGATTCTCCACCCGGCGCCGTTTTCTCGCCTCGGGGTGCTCGATGTACAGTCCAGTACGTCTCCGCGCCCCTCGGGTCGAAAACACCACTGGGCACAGCACCTCACCGTCCTCGCGACGAAACCCGGTGAGACATGCGGGCGAACGATCTTACCCATTGCTCGGATTATGCCATATCGCTGATCTCAATGAGATCATCGTTTTTGTCCGCTTCGTCGGTTTTGACTCCCTCGCTCTCACCGAGACCGACAAGTGCTCGGAAGTCTTCCAGAATCCGGTAAAGGTTCGGCACCAGAATCAAGGTAATGGCGGTTGCGAAGACGATTCCGAAAGCGAGGCTGATCGCCATCGGGATCAGGAACTTGGCCTGAAGACTGGTCTCCAGGATCATCGGCGTCAGACCCAGAAAGGTCGTCGCTGTGGTCAACATGATCGGCCGGAAACGGCGGGTTCCCGAGTCGCGAATCGCCTGATCCAGCGGGATGCCGTCGGCCCGTTGGCGGTTGATCAGGTCCACCATGATCAGAGAGTCGTTGACCACGACGCCGGTCAGGGCGACCATGCCGAACAGGGACAGCAGGCTGAGGTCGTAGCCCATGATGACGTGACCCAGGATGGCGCCGACCAGGCCGAAGGGAATGGCCGACATGACAATCAGGGGCTGGAGGTAGGAGCGGAAGGGGATGGCCAGCAGGGCAAAGATCGCCAGCTGGGCCACCAGGAAGTTGGTCTTGAGGCTGCCCAGGCTCTCTTGCTGATTTCGTTGTTCCCCTTCGAAGTCGAAAACCAGGCCGGGGAAGTCCCGAACCAGGCCGGGCAGCACGGTTGCGCGCAGCTCCCGGTTGATCTCGTTGGCGTTGCCGACATCGGCGTCGACGTCGGCCGTGACCGTGACAATTCTCCGTCGGTCAACCCGGTCGATCGTCGCATAGCCCCGGCCTTCGGTCACCTGGGCGACCGTGGTGAATGGAGCTTCGGCGCCGCCCGGCAGCCG
>JAIOSJ010000291.1 GCA_021107705.1 Thermoanaerobaculales bacterium
CGAATGGCGCTTCCCGACGGAACGT
Source organism: Thermoanaerobaculales bacterium (assembly GCA_021107705.1). Taxonomy (GTDB): domain Bacteria; phylum Acidobacteriota; class Thermoanaerobaculia; order Thermoanaerobaculales; family Sulfomarinibacteraceae; genus JAIOSJ01. The sequence goes on from JAIOSJ010000291.1 coordinate 26, forward strand.
GGTTATGCGGCATTGTGTCGAATCGCTTTCCCTCAACCAGTCGCCACCCTCACAATGCCGACACTTGGCAATTCACGGGCAGGTCGCCTCGACCTCGGGTCTCCCGGGAACGAGGTAGGCTGCCGCTCGCGTATGAAGCGAAGCCACAGTCCCTGCAATTGACCTTCTCGTGGCTTCGCTTCATAGCGACGCTGGGTCGCCGCCAGGCGAACCAGAAGGCCAGGTTCCAAACTCAGTCCGTCGCTGCGTGTGGAACCCGCAAGAATTGCATCAGGAAGCCTGGAAGGCCGGGTCGGGCACGAATGTTGCGTCGGGCTCCGTATTCTATAAAATAGAGTATACTTGGATCGAGGGGGCGACTATGAACATCACGGTTTATGTACCAAAAAGCATTGAGGGCCTCTTGATGACGGCAGCGGAACAGGTTCGGGTCACGCCGGCTCGTTTTGTCCAACAACTCATTAAACGTGAACTGGTAGACGATCAGCGATCCTTTTCGGAGGGATTCATCGCATTGGCCGGAAGCTGGGAAGACGACCGAACTCCAGAACAGATCATTCAGGACATCGACAACAATCGCCTCGATACCCTGCGTCAGGATTTGGCATGAATTTCCTGCTCGATACAAATATCTGAATCTATTACCTCAACGGCAAGGACTCTGGTTTGACTCAAAAGATCTTGGAGGCCGGTCCCGCCATGCTGGCTATCAGCTCCCTCAGTGTCGCCGAGTTGCGATTCGGCGCTGCTCGGTCGGCAAAACCAGAGGAAAATGACGCGCGAATCGACCGTTTCGTTGCGGAACTCAAAACAATACCGTTTGACGACTCCTGCGCTCGCCACTTTGCTCGTCTCAAGGCAGGACAGGCGGCGGCGGGAAAGCCCATCCCAGATTTTGACGCTGCAATCGCCTCTACAGCATTAGCCAGAGATTTGGTCGTGGTATCTGCCGACCGCCACATGGCCGAAACTCTTGGACTTGAAGTGGAGGATTGGACCGCCGCCGATTCAAGGTCGTAAAGTTGCGAAGGGTGAAACCCCTTTTAGGCCGAAGTTCGCCTTGTACCACACAATGCCGAGAAGGTCGGACCTGGAACCGTTCAAGAAATCAGGCGGCGAGGAGTTGAACGCCGTGTTCCGCAACTGCCCGCGCCACAACGTCTTCCTTACTGGCGAGGTCTTCTGGGGTCATTGGTATTGGTTGAAGATCGATGCCGAGTCCGGTGGTTTTCGACAGCAATAGCGTGATGGCATCGATCCTCCGCATCGAGCGGAAATGGGCCGACACAACCGCTACATCGAGATCGCTGTCCTCACTTGCATCGCCCCGCGCCACTGACCCGAATACGTAGGCCGCTTCAACTGGAACGACTTCCCGAACCGCAGCAATGAAGACATCGAGCGCCTTCATCACTTCAGGTGAGAGCGAATCCATGAAATAGCCTCCTGTGTGCGGTCCACCACCACGACAGCTTCATCGCGTCCAACCAATGTCGAGAGCTTCTCTTTGTAGCTCGGATACCGTGCTTCGATGTAATACGCCGACAGACGAACCGCGAGATCCCGAACTTCGTTCGGATCTTCGCCGATATCGACCTGGTCGAGGAGAAAGGACAGATTGTGGGTTCGAGGCGGTTCATCACCGCGCTCAAGCGCCAAGAAAGCAGCCTTCAATGCCTTTTCCATGGCTTGTTGGCTCATGAACACTGCATACAACCACCGACTGGTAACCAACATCGCACGGGCAGTCTCCAAGTCATAATCTGCTATATCGTTCCAGTAAGCCACTTTGCGTGCGATATCCATTAAGACCAGCCTACGACGCTGACGATGAGCCGTCAACCAATTCTCATCTGGCCGCCGAAACGGTTGTCCTGTCCCTCTTGGGAAATACCGAGCAGGGGTCGCGAAGCGAACCAGAAGACCGGGTTTCAAACCCAGTCCGTCGCTGAGTGTGGATTCCGTAAGAATTGCGTCAGAAAGTCTGGAAGGACGGACCAGAGGCACCGATCCCGGCTTCGCCGGCTGTGGTGGCTCCTTCGTACCTTGGATGAACTCTGGCCATTGACGATCCGGTTGATGACCTTCACGTGCGATGAGCGATTGCCAAGGCCAGAACAACCAAATGTTGCTCCTGGATCTCGCAGATTACCCGGTAATCCCCCACGCGATAACGCCATAACCCAGCCATATCTCCACGAAGCGGCTCACCGAAATGTCTGGGGTTTTTACATCCAGTGATTCGATCATCAAGCCAGTCAATGAGCCGCTTTTGGATGGGCCGATCTAACTTACCTAATTGCCTCTCGGCAATATCGCTGATTTCAATCGTCCAAGCCAAGATCTTCCCTAACATCTTTGAGCGATTTTTGTCCACCCATATCAGCGAGTGCCTGCCGTGCCAGCTCTAGATCTTCGTTATCTTCCAAAAAGCGAACAATTGCTTCGCGTACAACAGCGCTACGATTGCTGCCCCTCGATTTTGCCAATATATCAAGTTCCTGTTCCAGCGTTTTCTCCAACCGAATTGCGAACATCAACACCTCCATTACGGCGGTATTACAATGTATAACACAATAAATACCTTGTCAAATGTCGGAAGGGGAAAGGGATCGAGAAGAATAGTGTCCCCTGTAAATTATGGAACCGTTCTTTAATAATTATCATTCGAACCTGGCGGGGCGGAAGCCGATGGTGGGGCTTCGGCTGGCGGGGTAGCGCCCGGCGCGATTTGCCGACCGGCAGTATCGGGCCTTGAGATTATAGTAGCCGCCGCGCCTGACACGGTCCGGGCCTGATGGTGGACCCGTCGGATCGATCTGCTCATGCGTCCCCAAAGAAGGCGTGTACCAATCTGCCGTCCACTCGTAGAGGTTCCCGTGCATGTCATATAAACCAAAAGAGTTAGGCAATCGGGTGATCGCTTCCTCGGCATGCCCATTGTCATTGCCGCACCACACCATGTGCTGGTCGAACAGGGCACAGAAGGAGCAATCACTCACACTGCATGAGAGGTTGTCACCAAAGGAAAATGGCGTCTGTGTGCCGGCTCGTGCCGCCCGCTCCCACTCTGCATCCGTCGGCAGACGGAAGGCGTTCGTTCCCAGGTGCTGGTTCAACCGGCCCAAAAAACTCTCCGCAGTACAGTCCTCCCCCGTGACACCACCACAGACCTCGTTCCACGAGACGCAATAGACCGGATCATTGGGATCGAGTGCCAAATTTCCACAATCACTTGTGATCGGAGCCCCCATCACAGCCTGCCACTGGGCATGCGTCACTTCGTATTTGCCCAGGTAGTATCCTCGAGTCAGGGTCACCTTGTGCAGATCCTCATCCGTTCCCCGACCACGTTCATCGGGAGGCGAACCCATCCAGAACGTCCCCTTGGGAATATGGACCAGGTCCATCTCGACTCCGCCCGGCAGCGCGAGAGTGATCTCTTCGCCAAACGGCGGTGGTGGAGGCGACGAAACTCTGTCGGAGACCGTCGCCGGCATGAAATACGGGTCCCCAGAGTCGTTGTCGACAACCGACGCATAGGAAAAGAACCGCCCTCCGGGGGTTGATGTGCTGACCACTGCAGCACCGTTTGTCACGGCACCTTCGGTGACTTCGCCAAAAATGTCGTTGCGCTGCATGTATTCGAACGGTTTCAAGCTGTAGTGGCGGACGCCGAGCCGTGCCCCCGATCCCGAGAAGAGTTCCACCGAGACGGAGATCGACGTGGCGGCGACGCTCGCAAACCCGATATTCGTCCGGAATCCGGTCTCTTCAGAAACAGATCGCGAAAGCTGAATCATTCTCCCGTCCTCACCATGGGCAATCGCATCACTCAGCGAAAAACCTCCAATGAACTGTCCGTACGTGCCTTCCGGTGCGAGACTGAAAGTCCTCGAGGTCACCAGCAACGGACCGTTGCTGTGGATCAGCACCGCCCCCGAGCCAACGGTGTGAAAAATCCCGTCGATGAAGTCCTCGAACAGAACCTGCTCTGAAGCCTCCAGATATTTCTCGAATTCGGCGACACTCGTGTTGTCGCTTCCCTTGGGCAGGAAGAACATCCGGATCGTGGCATGATCGACGCCGATATTTCGTACGCAGAGATCTGTCTTCCACACGGTTCCTCCTTCACCGGGAGCGTGCGCTGAGGCCGGAACCAGGTAGGCAAAAGCTGATGACTCGATGGCTGAGTCGCCTGACGGCAATGCAAAAAGAGACGACGACCAGCCCAACAGGGCGACCAATACGGTTGCGCGCATGAAACCCCCACTCACTACAAACGTTGCCGACTTCTACGACATGCGAGGGCTCTGGTTTCACCGCCGCTTCTTGAGAAATGCCCTTGTGATCACCACGGCCTCCTTCGGACGATGGAAGGCGATGCTCTTCTCTTAGCCCGACCTCTCAAGAAACTTCAACCGGGTTGGGTTCGAGTGGGACGAGCCGAAGGCCCAGTGTCTTAGCGCGTTTTTCCATGCTTTTGACAAGGCGTTTTCGGTACCGCTGTTCGTAGGCGTCTGCG
>JAIOSJ010000089.1 GCA_021107705.1 Thermoanaerobaculales bacterium
GCGCTGAGAGTGCACAAATCCAGATGGGTGGCGCCAATCCAACCCGGCTTTCTCATAGGGTGATCCAAAGCACGGTCGCGCAGAGAAAATCCCACAGCACGCGAGATGTGCGATCCTTGACGGGTCGACGGCGCCGGCGGCGACCGTGAACGGAGAGAGGCCCATGACCCCAATCGACAGAGAGCAAGGTGTAGGATTCCTGTTCACCGACTTTTATCAGCTGACCATGGCGCAGCTCTACTTTCGCCACGGGCTCCACGAGCATTCTGCGCTCTTCGACTACTTCTACCGCTCGAATCCGAACTACGGGCAGCACAATGCCGGTTACTGTGTGTGCGCCGGGCTCGAGTGGTTCGTGGACTGGATGCTCGGCACGAGACCCACGGCGAAGGACACGGCCTATCTGCAGTCGTTGAAAGGCCAGACCGGTGCGCGGCTCTTTGCTGACGACTTCATCGACTGGCTGGGGCAGAACGATTTGTTCAGTTCCCTGTCCGTGCGCGCGATCCCGGAGGGTCGGGTGGTTCACCCCAACGTGCCGCTGGTGGTGATCCAAGGACCCCTGGCCATCGCCCAGCTGGTGGAAACACCCCTGCTCAACCACCTCAACTACCAAACCCTCGTCGCCACCAAGGCCTCTCGAATCCGTGCGGCGGCCCGTGGCGGTCCTATCTTCGAGTTCGGCATGCGGCGGGCCCACGAGCACGGCGCCAATGCCGGCGCCAGGGCCTCCCTGATCGGCGGCGCCGACTTCAGCTCGAACACCGCAATCTCGGCTGCCTTGGGATTTCCCCCCAAAGGCACTCACGCGCACTCTATGGTGCAGGCTTTCATCGCCCTGGGCGGCAGTGAGATCGATGCCTTTCGTGCGTACGCCGAGATCTACCCAGATGACTGTGTGCTCCTGGTCGATACCATCAACACCCTGCAAAGCGGCGTGCCCAATGCCATCCGGGTCTTCGACGAACTGCGCCGCAAGGGGCACCGACCGTTGGGGATCCGGCTCGACTCCGGAGATCTCGCCTTTCTCGCCATCCAGGCTGCCAAGCAGCTTAACGCTGCAGGGTATCAAGAGGTCTTCGTCGTGTTGTCCAACAACCTCGACGAACTCGTCATCTGGCAGATCATCACCCAGATCCAGGAGGAGGCGCCGCGCTACGGCGTTGATCCGGACAAGCTTGTGGGGCGCCTCGTCTACGGCATCGGAACCCGGCTCATCACGTCTCGGGGTGACTCTGCGCTTGACGGCGTGTGCAAGCTCGTAGCCGTGTCGGATGATGAACGCTGGCAGCCCGCCATCAAGCTCTCCGAGACCAAGGCCAAGACCCTCAACCCCGGCAACAAGCGGGTGTGGCGGGTGTATGACAGCCACGGCAAGGCAACCGCCGATCTCATTGCTCTCGCCGATGAAGATCCCCGCGAAGCCGAGACCCTGGTCCTGCGTCATCCCACCGACGAAGGTCGGTACCGAACCCTCCAACGTCGCCAAATCAGCTCGATCGAGCCGCTCCACGTAGATGTGGTGCAGACCGGCCGGCGAGTCGGCGACCCCCCGTCCATCGAGGCGATACGCGCTCTGCGGTCGTCCGATCTGGAGTGCCTCTATCCCGGCGTGAAGCGCCTGATGAACCCGCACGTTTACCATGTGTCGTTGAGTCAGGCTCTTTGGGACTTCAAACAAGGTCTGGTTTCCAGTATGCGCAGCAGCATCAGAGATTGATCCATGAATCGCAATCTGTCCCGTTCCGTCCTCCTCCTTGTGGACATTCAACCTGACTTTCTCCCCGGCGGTGCGCTCGCCGTTGCCGACGGGGACGCGATCCTCGAACCACTGCGCAACCTGGTTGCCGGAGGTCGTTTCCCGCTCGTCGTCGCGACCCAGGACTGGCACCCTCCGGGCCACGTCTCGTTCGCGTCAAGCCATGAGGGCCGCCGGCCCTTCGATGAAATCGAACTCCACGGGCGCCCGCAGACCCTGTGGCCCGACCACTGCGTCCAAGGCGCCCCGGGTGCTGCCCTGCATGCTCGCCTTCCCACCGAGCCCATCGCCGCCATCGTGCGTAAGGGCGCCGACCCGGCGGTTGACTCGTACAGCGCCTTTCGCAACAACTGGGACGCCGCCGGTCAAAGGCATCCCACCGGTTTGGGGGGCTACCTGCGCGAGCGCAGAGTCGAGCAGGTCTGGATTGCGGGCTTGGCGCGCGATTTCTGCGTGTTGTGGACGGCCGAGGATGCGGCTGATGCTGGTTTTGCCGTGCACGTGTTCTGGGACCTCACCCGGCCTGTAGACCCCAGCTCGGACGACCGCGTTCGCCACGACCTCGCGGCGCGAGACGTTTCCATCATTGACCCAACGATTTGACCGGTGCCGAATTGGTACCTGATCCGGACCTGCAACTCACTGCGCCGCGGTGTAAACAGCATCTCCCGTGATGGCGTCGATGGTGCTCAAGTAGCCGCGGTAGGATCCCGCACCCGAGGTCATCTCGAAGACCACCGAGCCGCCGTTGAGCTGCAGGACGCCAAGACTCGACAGGCTGACCTGGCGCTGGCCGTAGGGCTCGAGTGTCCAGGTCTCGGTGGCCACCGTAGCACCCATGCCGTCGATCACCTGGACGCGAACCTTGATTGTCTGGTTCGAGGTGTTGAGCGCGCCGACATTGGTGCGTCGGTCTGCATTCTGCCAAGCCCCCGGCGCGACCGTCACCCCCACGACGCCTGGTCCGACCGCGGGGATGCCCTGGCCGTAGGAGCCACCGTTCCAAAACGAGAACCGTAGCTCGAGCGAGCCGGCCCCGCTGCCGCCCAAAAGGGCGCTGCCCACGTCTGAGCGATAAATCGCCTCGACATTCTGGTTGCCCTCAGTCCACCCCGAGC
>JAIOSJ010000217.1 GCA_021107705.1 Thermoanaerobaculales bacterium
CCATTTGAATGCGCATCGGCGCCACGATCGTCTTGCCGGTGAAAGACCCGATGTTGACGACCATATAGAAGATCGAGAAGGCACGGGCTCGATTGGTGGCATCGGACGACTTGGAGACGGTGCCGGTAATGACGGGCTTGACGAAAGCCCCGCCGAGCACGATGAGAGCGAGCCCCACCAATACCGGAGTGATGGTATTGACAAAACCGAGAGTTCCATAGCCGATCGTAAGAAGTGCAAAGGCGAGCGTCAACGCCTTGCGGAAACCCATGCGATCCGCAATGGCGCCGGTAAAAAACGGCACAAGGTAAATCCAGCCGCCAAACAGACCGGCAACGATGCCGGCCTGCACATCGTCGAGTCCAACAACCCGGATGAGATAGGTGCGCAGCGCTATGAAGGTCCCATAGTAGGCCGCTCGCTCAAAAAGTTCCGCTGCATTGCCGGTCCAGAATATCCGAGGAAATTTCCAGGTCGTGGTGGTGTCACCCATCGTCTGCCCTCCAGTGCCGAGCGAATGTAGCACGGGAATTCTGTGATCGTACCCCGGTTGGTCACGATGAGTGGATTTCATGGGTTAGAGTGGTCTCCATTAAACGAGTAGATGGAGTACGTTGAAATCTATGACTTCCCTTTGTGGTGCGCGATTGCCCGGCCAGCATTCTCGTACGCTGAATTTTGCAAGCGCCTAAGTTCTCAGTCCACGGGCGTCACCGAGCAATCCTTGGTGGCATTCTCGACAGGTATTAATCCGAGGTGATGCGCTTGAGTTGAATCAGGGGGACGTCAAGAGCCTCAGGACTACTCAGATCGACCATGGCTTCGATCCACCATGAGTCGTCGCCTTCGGGGTCAAGGAGCCTCTGTGTGACCTTCCAACGCCTTTCATTCTCCCGGGCGAAGATCGTCGTCTCCGCAAGTCTTGCTTCCTGATCAAAGCGAAGAAACTCGTATTGGGCGTAGTAGGGCGCCATCGCTTCAGCGAGCCTCTCGGGGGTCCATGAATCGACGCCAGGTGGGTTGCTGATACAGCGAATGGCATCCTCCCAATTCTCCTGAGCCAGAGCACGCACGAACAGGCGAAATTCGGCTCGAATCCGAGCTCGAAATGTCTTCTCGTCATCTATGAGTTCCTCGAGGGCGAGCTGACGATGAACTTCGTGGTGGCTCTTTCCTTCCAGATGCAGGTCCGGATGGCGCAGCCCTTCCCATTCCTCGATGAGCGAAGTGTCGATTCGTTCGATGACCGACCGCAGCCAGCCAATCACGTCTCGTACGCTGTCGTTCTTAAAGTGATCCGGGACATTTTGGTCAAGGGTCTTGTACACCTGCGAAAGGTAGCGCAAGAGAATGCCTTCCGAGCGTTGAAGGCCGTACCGGCGGGTGAATTCATCAAAGCTGAGGTACTCCTCAAGCATCTCTCGGGCTATCGACTTGGGCTCGATGAGATCACCCGAAACCCAAGGGTGCTTGCTGAGAAATCTTTCGTATACCGCCAGTAAGTATTCCCGGCAGGGCTGGGGGTGAGTGACTTCATCGAGACGGTTCATTCGTTCTTCGTAAGGCACGCCGTCGGCTTTGAGCCTGTTGATAAGCTCCGTCTTGGCCTTGCTCAGAATTGCCCGCAGAATGACGACCGGATCGTCGAGAACGGATTCAACGGCTGACAGAAGATCCAAGGCATACTCTTCACCCGCCGGGTCCAATCCGTCGATGGCTTCGACGAGGAAGAGCGAAAGGTTGTGAAAGAGGGAGAAGTCGACCTGGAGGTCTTCGTCGGCGACGACCCACAGGTAGTTGCTTTTGGTGTCCTTCACCATTCGAATGATGCCGAGACGGTAGAGAGATCGAATGAGTTCGGCGGCCCTTCGAACGAGCCGTTTCTTCGATTCCGCATCTTCATGACAGTCTCGAATGAGCGTTCGAATAGCGTCGAAATTCCGCGCATCAGGATTATTGATATCGGTATCGCGTTGAATGAGATCCAGGACCATGCCGTTGGTGAGGTGAAAACGGGATCGGAGGGCTTCAGGAGGACTGTGAATGAGGCGGTTGAGGGTTTCCTCAGTCCATGAGACATCGCCTTCCCGTCTTGGACGGGCGGGTTTTTTCTTCGAACGACGACCTGGGTTTGCGGCCGCCTTCCGCTCGGCCACACGTTTGGCTATAAGATCTTCCGGGCCCTGGCTGACGACCCAACCCTGATCATCAAAGCCCTTTCGTCCGGCGCGTCCTGCGATCTGCTGGAAGTCCCGGACCTTGAGGTGGCCTACCTTCTGCCCGTCCCACTTGGCGAGTTTCGTGAACAAAACGGTGCGGATCGGAATGTTGACGCCGACGCCGAGGGTGTCAGTCCCCGAAACCACCTTGAGGAGCCCCTGTTGCGCGAGTTGCTCGACCTGCAAGCGATACTTCGGCAGGAGTCCCGCATGATGGACGCCTATCCCGAAGGAGAGAAAACGTTTGAACTCCTTGCCGTATGGGGTGTCGAAACGAGTGTCACCAATCGCTTTCCGAATCGCGTCTCGTTCCTTCCTATTCGTGAGACCCATGGAGGTCAGTCCCTGGGCAAGGTCGGCACAATCATTGCGCGTGAAGTTGACGATATAGATCGGCGCCTGATCCTTTTCGAGTAGGTCCGCAACGGTTTCGTGCAGGGGTGTTTCCCGATAGGAAAACTGTAGCGGAACCGGTCGATCGACTGAGGTTACCATCGCCGATTGAATTCCGGAGCGCTTCTCTACGTGGCGGGCGATGCCCTTGACGTCTCCGAGGGTCGCGGACATCAGGAGGAACTGAGTCCGCGGCAAGACAATCAGAGGGACCTGCCAGGCCCATCCGCGGTCACGGTCGGAGTAGTAGTGGAACTCATCCATGACGACATACGGAGCGTCGAGGTCCTCCCCTTGGCGCAACGACATATTGGCCAGGACCTCAGCCGTGCAGCAAATGACCCTGGCATCCGGATTGATTGAGGCATCACCGGTGCGCATGCCGACGTTATCAGGTCCGAGGTCCTCACAGAGTGAGAAGAACTTTTCGCTCGCCAGGGCCTTGATCGGGGAGGTGTAAAACGAGATACGACCCTCGCACAGGCCCTTGAAGTGGAGGCCAAGGGCAACCAGGCTCTTCCCGGATCCGGTAGGTGTGCTCAAGACCACATGACGTCCGGACATCAACTCCAGGAGGGCTTCTTCTTGGGCGGGGTAAGGGTCAAAGCCCGCATCGGCGGCCCAGGCCAAGAACAGGTCCAGAATTTCATCCGGGTCAGTTACTCTCCCGTCCGGAACGCGATCACCGAGGAGCTTCATCGCCTTTGGTCGTTACCGGCTGCGGGTCTGAGAAACGACAGCACTCGATCGAAAACGGTACGGCCACCTTCAGCCAGTACGGAGTGACCCGCATCGGGGACCTGGATGAACTCGGAAAACGGGAGGGCTACGGCGATCTCCCGGGTATCCTCCATAGCCACGATCGGATCTCGCTCGCCGGCAATAACGAGGGCCGGGACCGGGAGCGAACGTAAGGCAGACCGGTCGTCCCATCCTTCGAGCATGGCTTCAGCCTGAGCAATGGCGCCGGGGACATCGGCAGGATCGAGGCCGAAGAGGTCACCGGCCTGATCGACAAAAGACGGAAGGCGCGTCTGGAAAGGGGGCGCAAAGGCAAGAGTCATCAAGTTCCGACCGAATTCCTCGGGTGGTAGGTGGATGAGCATTGTGCGGAGCAGGCCGATTGATCGGCGCCCGTGAGATGTCATCCGGGCAGCCGAGGACAGGACGACCATTCGATCAATCCGTTCAGGCGCCTTGAGGGCAGTTCGCAGGGCGATCAGCCCACCCATGCTGGCTCCAAGCACTCGAGCACTTTCCTGCTTGAGATGGTCAAGGAGGGTGACAATGTCCTCAGCGGCGCCGTCGATAGTGAAGGCGTCACCGCCCCGTGAGCCGCCAACCCCTCTATTGTTAATGGTTACGACCGTGAGATTCCGGCTGAGATGAGCCGGAAATTCCCCCCACAGCCGGTGCGTCGAGCCTATGCCTGCGAGCAAAATCAGGCAAGGGCCCGATCCGCTCTTGGTCCCGGTGATTGGCCCTCGGGGCCCGGAGAAGGAAAAGTCAACCATGATGCCAGATTGTACCGTTAACCGGCAGGTTTCGGAGGGTTGTGCTTGGAATTGGTGCTGGCCCGGGCTGATGGGAGAGGTGTAATATACGGACCCCTGTGGGAGAGAGCTGGATTTATTTATCGGAAAGTCAAGGGACGGTCCGAGAGAAACATGGTTTTTGGGGAGGCAAATGTCAGAATTGCTCTTGACGTTGGATGTGGGAAATACCAATACGGTCGTTGGACTCTTTGAGGGAGAGAACCTCCGGACCCATTGGCGTCTGACAACGCATGCCGAACGAACGGCAGACGAGGTGGGAATGTGGCTCCACCAGCTTTTGCTGGCGGAGAAAATTTCCAGCGACGATCTGATCGGTGTGGCAGTTTCATCTGTGGTTCCCCCTATGGATCCAAGATTGAAAGACGGAATTGACCGATTTCTGGGCCACAATGCCTTTTTCATCGAGCCGAACATCGATTCTGGGATGCCTCTTTTGGTAGATACACCGCAGGAGTTGGGGGCCGATCGGCTCTGTGACGCCGTGGCGGCCTTCAGGTTTTTCGGTGGACCCTGCGTGGTTGTCGATTTTGGGACGGCAACGACCTGGGAAGTCGTTTCCGAGGCGGGAGAGTATCTCGGAGGTGTGATCGCTCCGGGGCCGGGAGTTACAGCTGAGGCTCTGTCTCTCAAAACGGCAAAACTACCTCAGGTTGCAATGGCCCCACCACCGCGGGTGATCGGAAAGGGCACTGTCGATTCGATTCAGTCGGGTCTTTTTTACGGCTATCTGGGCACCGTTGAGGGTCTTACCAAGAGGATTCTTGAGGAGCTGGGAGGGGCGACCGTGGTGGCCACCGGCGGACTGGCGAGCGCCTTTGCCGAACACTGTGACCTGATCGATTATGTCGATCCGGATCTCACTCTCAAAGGCCTTCGGTTTTTGTGGCTTCGAAATCGGGAATGCTGATGTCGACTGACGAAAGAACTGCTCCGAAAAAGATTCGTTTGAAGGTTGAAGAAAAATTGCGACCCTTGACCCTTCCGAATTTCATCACTCTGCTCCGCATGGCCATCGTGCCCTTCTTCGTGATCGCGGTCGCCGAGGGAAACTTTAGGTTGGCTCTCTGGATCTTCTTGATTGCGGGTTTGACCGATGCTTTGGACGGGTGGCTGGCTCGGAAACTCGACATGCAGTCCGTGATAGGCGCCTTTCTGGATCCAATAGCCGACAAAGTTCTGGTGGTGACGGCCTATGTGACCCTGACCATACCGATGGGACAGGAGATTGTTATTCCGTTATGGCTTGCGATCCTGGCGCTCTTCAGAGATTTCCTGATCATGCTGGTTGTCCTGGTACTGTATTTGGTGGAGGACATTCGGCGGTTTCCGCCCTCGGTTCTTGGGAGGGCCTGCACCTTCATGCATGTCGGCACGATCGCAGTCGTCCTGATCGCGAATCTCGCCCTCGTGCCGTGGTGGATACCCGAACTCTGTTTTTACCTTTCTTTCTCACTCGTAATTCTGTCAGGTTTCAACTACATCTATCGCTCGAGCCGGTTTATCGAGGAAGTTCGGGCTGAGAAGGCAGCGGAAAACCAAAACTGAGCGATTCTGGCGGATGAGATGCGCCCAGCCCACGCTGGGAAAGGCTCAGTTTATGAAAAATCAGCTGATTGAGTCCGGGGGCTCAAAAGTCGGCATGACGCCGTTGAGAACCCGCACAACATCCCGAGCGATCGTACGCTCTTCATTGGTGGGAACGACCAACGCCTTGACGGGACTTTCCTCGGTTGAGACAAAGCCTTCGCCGCCTTGGTTTGCCTCGTTTCTCTCGGTGTCGAGAATCAGGCCCATCCATGCCATGTTTTCCAGGGCAAGACGTCGTACCTCGGTCGAGTGCTCACCGATTCCGCCTGTGAAGACAACGGCATCAACGCCACCGAGGCTCGCAGCATAAGCTCCGATGTACTTGCGGATCCGGTAAGAGAACATTTTGAATGCGATATCGGCGCGTTCGTGACCCGAGGCACGGGCCTCTTCGATCTCTCTCATGTCCGGAGAAACTCCGGAGACACCGTAAAGACCGGAGTGCTTGTTCATCATCGTGTTGACTTGATGAAGTGTGAGTTCTTCCATAGCCATGAGCCACGGGATGATCGCCGGATCCATGTCGCCGGTGCGTGTTCCCATGAGGAGACCCTCGAGGGGGGTGAAGCCCATCGAAGTGTCGATACTCTTGCCGTGGTCGATGGCGGCGACGGAAGCCCCGTTCCCGAGGTGAATTGTGATGAGCTGTAGGTCTTTGAGGTCCCGATTGAGAACCTGAGATGCTCGGAAGGCAACGTAGCGGTGAGAAGTGCCGTGAAAACCGTATTTTCGGATGTGGTGCTTCTTGTAGAGTCGGAAAGGGAGCCCGTACAAGAAGGAGTGAGCCGGCATGGTCTGGTGAAAGGCTGTGTCGAACACTGCAACATGAGGGACTTCGGGAAGGGCCGAGTTGGCGGCGAAGTATCCACGTAGGTTTGGGGGATTGTGGAGCGGAGCTAGGACCGAGCATTCCTCGATCTGGTGGACGACGTCGGGTGTGATGAGGACAGATGATGCGAATGCCTCACCGCCATGGACCATCCGGTGTCCCACCGCCTCGATCTCATGAACGTCCTTCAAGACTCCGACCTCGGGATCGGTGAGAGTCCTCATAGCCCAGTTAATCGCTGCGCGGTGTTCGAGAACCTCCCGGTAGGTCTGGTATGGCTTTTTACCGGGAACGGAGATCACGAGCCGCGAGTCGGACATGCCGATCTTTTCGATCTGGCCTACAGCGAGAGTGAGATCCTGGGCGTTTTCGATGCGCTCAAGATCGGTTTCAATGACCTGAAACTTCACCGAAGAGGAGCCACTGTTCAGGACGAGGATTTTCATTTTATTTCCCCAGTTCAGGTCAGCCCTGGACGGTCGTCTTTGAGACGATCAAGGCGTCGACGATTTTCGTCGTACTTGAAAAAGCCCTGTCCGGTCTTGGCGCCGAGCAGGCCGGCCCGAACCAGGCGCTTGAGGAGGGGGCAAGGTCGAAAACGGGGTTCGCCGCTCTCGTGGTGCATGTGTTTCATCCAGTTCAAAACACGGTCAAGACCTACACGGTCCGCCCACTCCAATGGTCCGGTGCGAAAGTCAAACCCGAGTTTGAGGGCAAGGTCTACTTCCGGAGCTTCTGCGACACCCTCCATGACCACGTGCATGGCCTCGTTCACCAGAGGCAGAACGACGCGTGTCGTCACGAAACCCGGCATCTCGAAAACCTTGATCGGCACCTTGCCGAGGAGGCGTGCAAAATCTAATGCGCGGTCAAAGGCTTTATCATTTGTGACTTGACCGCGCACGACCTCGACAACGCGGGTTGTCGTGACGGGGTAGAGGAAATGCATACCGAGAATACGTTCCGGCTGTGTCGTCTTTGCAGCGAGTTCGGTGATCGAGAGTGTCGAAGTGTTGATGACGATCGGGTGTTCCCGAGCCATCCGTCGGTCTAATTCGACCAAGATTTTGCTCTTGAGTTCAAAGTCTTCCTGAATCGCTTCAATGGCGAGGTCGCATTCGGCGGTACAGTCGAACTGTGTGACCCACCGGATCCGAGAGAGGATAGCTTTCTTCTCAGATTCAGTCAGTCCGAATCGGGCGATTTCGTGGGAAAGAGATCGTTCCATCTCCTCCCGGCTGGCTGTGACGGCCTCCATCGAGACCTCTTTCAAACAGACATTAAGGCCCTCTCGCGCTACGGTCGTAGCGATTGAACGGCCCATCATTCCACCACCAATGATTGCAACGTCGTGGAGTTCCCAATTCATGGCGGGAGTGTAGCAGAAGGAAAGCTATGGTGGAACGATATTGTGCATCTCATCCGCGGGAATCGCTCAGTTTAGGTATTATGCAGCGGTGAAATATTTCTTTTTGTTTGTCGTTGTCTTTTTGATGATCTTAATTCCCTGTTGGGGGGACACCTCTGAATTTCCTGTTCTCCCCGAGGTTGAACTCCGGGCCCTTGACGGTGAAAGTACGGTCCGACCCGCAGACTTCAAAGGGAAGCCCGTACTGCTGACATTCTGGGCCAGTTGGTGTGGGCCATGCCGGGCCGAACTGCCGGAACTCGCAAAATTGAGTAAAGAACTTGAAAGTAAGGGTTTCGTTTTGCTGAGCGTGAATGTTGATCAGAGCAAGAATGCCGCCGTGAGGTTTCTGCAGCGCTACTCGATCGATATCCCGGTTTATCGCGCCGCCCCGAACGATCTTGTACGGCTCGGTATCAAGGGACTCCCGACCAGTATTCTGCTCAACCTCGATGGCGAAAGAGTCCAGGTGTACGAGGGATATGTCCCGAGCGTCATAGAGGATATTCGGCGCAGAGTATATGAGATGTACGGCGAGAAGCCCGAAGAGTCCGGAGAATGGATAGGGGACCCTTAAAGGTGTGGCCCGAGTTTCCGCGTCCTGTTCTGATCGGACTGATCCTGCTTGCCGCAGCAGCGAGTCTTGGTTGGAGCGAACGGACCACTCGATTCGTAGCGTGGTCAGCGGTGGAGTTCATGCCGACGGACCTGGCTCGGCAGGTGCGGCGCAACCATCGGCGTTTTGACGCTGGAATCGAAAGGGGGCTCCAGGCGCCGCTCCCGTGGCGTGTTGCGTCTCCCGGCAAGCTTTCGGAGGCTCTCCAGGCAGCGGTGGATCGCTGTGCGGAGGATCTCTCCAGACCGGTTCCACTGGAGGACTTGGTTGAAGAACTCGGGGTCCTGGCCGTTCGGATCCTGGACGCCAACGATCCGCTTGCGGTGGGCCATGACGATCCTCGAGAAGGGCGTTATGGGCTTGCCTATCTGGAGTATGTCGACTCCATTCTCGGTAGGGTACGCCTGGTTTATTACGGGCAACACCCGCAGTTGAGGGAAAGACGGGAAGTCAAGGCGGCACTTCGCCGTACGTTTCTTCGGAGTGGCCTTCTTTATGGAAATATTGGCGAAGAGTTCTTCCGCACCGGGCGGCTGAGGGACTGGAAGACCTTCGATGATCGATCGGTCGCATTTGGTGTTGCCGGCGTCTCGTTGTCCCGTGGCCTCACCGACTTTGCCAGTATTTTTGGGTGGGTTTGGCATCAAGGTGGTGGGATGACTACGCCGCCTCGACCCACACCGAGGGGTCATTTCGGACCAACGGTTATTCTTGCGCCCAAGCTGGACGGTGGCTTTGAGGATCGTGAACAGCAAGGTCGCGGCAGTTCTGCTATGGGTGGTGGCGGCCTGGCTCTTCCTCCCCCGTAACTGAGATACACGCTCCTAGTCAGGTAGGGTTTACGGTTCGGATTTCGTCGAATTCGCGGACAGACGCAAAAACACCGGCGTGAATTCAGACAGCAGAACGCTTCCAAAGATCAAGGCAGCGCCGAGAAACTGGCTGGCGGTGAGCCTTTCACCGGCCAGGACAAACCCAAAGAAACCCGCAAACACGGGTTCCAAGGTCAGGATTACGGCGGTGCGCACAGCTGAGAGAACCCGTTGTGCCGCCGTCTGAATGGCGTAGGCCAGAGTTGAGGCCACAAGTCCGGTAAGGCCGAGCGCAAACCAAACCTCCCTGGGTGGGGCCTCAACCCTTTCCGTGAGCGGCCATAAGATCAAGAAAAGTGCGGCAAGACCGAACATCTGTGCCGTCGCCAATGCCCGGGGGTCATGATCGCTCGAGTGATGGGAAAGAACTGCGATATGGGCACCGAAGGCGAGGGCACATCCGAAGACGAGGAAATCCCCAAGGGCCAGCTGAGTCGGCAACCGACCGGTCAAGAGTGTCATGCCGACCAGGCTGATCCCGACCGCGATCCAGGCGGAACGTTGGAGCTTCGTTCCGTAAAGAAGGCGATCAGCGATGGGGGCAAGCACCACGAAGAGCCCAGTGATGAGGCCTGCATTAGTGGCGGTCGTGAACTTCAGGCCCCAGGTCTGAAGCAAATATCCGGCGGCCAACAGGGCCCCGATCGCACCTCCGACATACAGGGTTGGGAGGCTCATGCGCCGGCCCCAAGAAATTCCGGCCGCCACCGCTGCAATGGCAAAACGAATGGCGAGGAAACCCATGACTCCGTACACCGCCACCGCAGCGCCTACCTCGACGAAGGTCCAGCCCCAAACTGCGGTCAC
>JAIOSJ010000422.1 GCA_021107705.1 Thermoanaerobaculales bacterium
ACACTGCGGGTCGAGGATGGGTATGTGCTGGCCGACGGAGAGACCATCCTCGAGGTTGGTCAATACACCGACGCGGTTGGCGAACGTCTGCTCGGCGCCTTCGGTAACGAGCTCCACGTCATGGGTGATCCATTGACCGACGATGCCATCCCGTGCATCAACGGCGTGCTTTTGCCGGCGTTTGTCAAGGCACACGGCCACGACCACGAGCAACCGCTCATCGGCATCGCCAAGGACGAACCCCTGACCAGCTGGCTCGACCATGCGGTGAATCCGTTTTCCCGTTTTCTGCGCATCCAGAGGGAAGGGTTGAGCGAGCTGCTCGGCTGCTCTCCCCAATTGGCGGTCTACCGCATGGCCCGTCTCGCCGACATCCACTACGGCATCACCGCGTCGATGGTGCACCACTGTAATTTCAGCAAGTACCACCTGGAGGAAATCGCCCAGGCTAACGAAACGGCCGGAACCACCATGATCGTCGCTGTGGGTGGGCAGGACCGCCACTACATGGAAGAGGTCCTGGACAAACCCGGCGAGGCCGTTGAGCGACTCGAGCGAGCCGTGAGCATGAACGGCCTCGAACGCACGAGTTTTTGCCCCGGCCCAGACCAACTGTTTTCCAACAGCCGCGAGCAGCTGATTCCACTCAAACGATGGGCCCGCGAGCACGACACGCTCTTTCACGTGCATTCCGCCGAGGAGCCGAATACGACACGCTGGTTCACGGCTGAGATCGAGCCCGGCATGACCCCGGTTGAGTTTGCCAACTCCATCGGCATCCTCGACGAGAGCACGGTGCTCGCCCACCAGGTCAACTGCGGACCGAAGGATCTGGAAATCTTGGCTCGGACCGGTACACGAATCGTACACAACCCGCTCGCGAACACGATCCTGGGCTCGGGTATGCCACCGGTTATGGAAATGATCGCAGCAAACATCCCGGTGGCGATTTCGACCGACGGCTCAGGCTCGTCGGACAACCAGAACATCCTGGCAGCAGCCCGTCTCGCCGCCCAATACCAGAAAGCCTTCCACCAGGACGCGACCCTGCTGCCGTCCCAGCAACTGATGGAGATGGTCACCGTCATTCCGTCAGAGATCCTGCGTCTAAACCAGGGCGAGCTGGCGCCGGGCCGGCAGGCTGACTGGGTGGTCCTCGACCTTGATCGGCCCAATTTGACGCCCACACGGCTGGACAACCTGACCGAGAACCTGGTGTGGGCCGCAGACGGCAGCGAGGTCAGTACTGTTGTCGCCAGAGGCCGCATCCTCAAGAAGGATGGCCGAGTCTTTCCGTTTAAGGATGGGACCACGCCTGAGCAGGTAATGAAGAATGTGCAGGTCCTCTCAGAACGGTTCATCCTTCACCTCGACAGGACCGACGAGCTGCGCGGTACCGGAGCTCACCGGTGATCGGAACGCGATTTTGAAACTCACCGCCATTGTTCTTGCTGCCGGTTCGTCGCGGCGCATGGGAACCGACAAAATAGCCCTGACGGTGCATGGCGAGCGCGTACTGTATCGAGCGCTCTCCTCTCTCGTCTGCAGCGCCAGAATCAACAAGGTCGTGCTGGTGGTACAACCCGGATTCAGTTGGCCCGACGGCCCTGTGGCATGCCGGATTGTTACCAACCCGGACTTCGAACAGGGAATGGGCTCTTCGTTGGCGGCCGGCGTCCGCGCAGCCGATGCCGACACCGAAGCCTACCTGATCGCGCTCGGCGACATGCCGAATCTGAGCATGTTGACCCTGAACAGGCTCATCGACGCCTTCTCAAACAGCAGCCGGGGAATCGTTCGGCCGTTCTACCAGGGGCATGCCGGCCACCCGGTCATCATCGACCGTGCGTATCGCGAGCAGTTGCTTGCCATCACCGGCGACGTCGGCGCCCGCGAGGTGCTGAAGGATCATCGGAACGACGTGTACGAGCTTCTCCTTGACGACCCTGCCATCGTCCACGACATCGACCGCCCTGAGGATATTGTTGCGCGGACCCTTGCCCGGAATGTGAAGGTCCTGGTCAAAGGCGCGGGTGAAATGGCGTCGGGCGTGGCTCACCAGCTCTTCACCTGCGGGTTCCAGGTGATGATGACTGATCTTGAGCGGCCGACAACTATCCGCCGGGCTGTTGCCTTCTCCAGTGCTGTCCAGCACGGCGAGGTCGAGGTCGAGGGGGTTCAGGCCAGGGCTTTTGATCTGCAACATACCGCCGCGGCGACCGACTTCTCCGGGCGGTACATCCCGGTCTTCGTGGATCCTCGCTGCGAACTGGCCGAGCGCTGGCGACCGGATGTCATCATCGACGCGCGGCTGCTCAAACGCCAGACCGACACGAAGATCACAGACGCCCCGTTGGTCATCGGCTTGGGGCCGGGGTTCACCGCCGGCGCCGATGTTCACCTGGTTGTCGAAACCAACCGGGGGCACGATCTTGCCCGTCTGATCAGACACGGCCAGGCCCAAGCCAATACCAGCACGCCCGGCATGATCAAAGGCCACTCGAAAACCCGCATCCTCCGTTCGCCGGCGACCGGCATTTTCGATGCCGAACGAGAGATCGGCGATCAGGTCGAGGCCGGCGACGTGGTCGGTCGGATTCGAGGCCAGGCTCTCCGGACGTCGATCTCCGGCGTGTTGCGCGGTCTGATCCACCCGCGATACGAAGTAGGCGAGGGACAGAAGATCGGCGACGTCGATCCTCGGGGGGACGCCTCTTATTGCTCGACGATTTCGGAGAAGGCCCGCAACATCGGTGGCGCCTGCCTGCTGGCGGTGATGCAGAACACCCGATGAATCCCTCGATTACGGAGAATCTGGGTCTCGCTTCGGAGCGGGTAATCAACCTGATGGGAGGTGGCGGCAAGACCACCTTGATGTTCAGTCTGGCCCACGAGCTGGTTGCTCAAGGCGAGCGTGTGATCACCACGACAACGACAAAAATCTTCATGCCGGACCCGCTGGTTGCGCCGTTGATTCTCTTCGGTTCCGACCCGAACCGAGCACGAGAGCAGCTGCGACGCAGACTTCAAACCACCAACCACGTCATTGTCGCGTTGGAGAAGCTGCCGAACAACAAGCTCGCAGGCATCGGGCCCGAAGTGGTGGACGAGCTCGGCCGGGAGGGTGTCGCAGACCGCATCCTGGTCGAGGCTGACGGATCGGCCGGACGGTCCCTCAAGGCCCATGCCGATCACGAGCCGGTTATTTCACCGGCCGCCGATCTTGTGGTCGTGGTCATCGGTGTCGATTGCATCGGCGCCCGGCTCGACGATGGCGCCGTACACAGGTCCGCGCTGTTTGCACACCGGATCGGCCGACCGACCGGCAGCACGATCACGATCCACGATGTGGCTGCGATCGTGCATCATCGCAACGGGTACCTGGCCAAGATCCCGACGAGCGCACGGGTCGTGGTCCTGCTGAACAAGGTTGATGCCGAGACTGAGCCTGTTGCCCTTAAGTGCGCTCACGCGCTCTATCGGGCCGATCCAGGACAACGCCTCGATCGCATCGTTTTGGGGTCGGTAAAGGTACAGGCGCCTTGGCTGAGAGTCGTACCGCGATGAGAACGGTGCTGAAGCCCGGCTCCTCGGATATTGCCCATGGCAAGGTGCGCCAATATCGCGAACCGATCAACTGGTTACCGCCAGCGAGAAGTATGGCTCACAGTGAAGACACGTCGGCTGCGATTTCGGCCGCGATCTGATCGACGCACCGAGACAGGACATCGACAAGCGCCTCGACGCAGGGCTTCGCAACCCCGCGGCTCGCCTGATAGGTCTTCTCGAGAAGCGGCGGTTGATAGCGGGCCTCATCGGCATCTCGAATCACGATGTTCAGCTTCACCCGCGCCTCGCTTCCCCCGGGTCGATCCACCTGCTCGCACGCCACGACCATGCCCGAGACCTTGAAGGTGTTCCGTCCCTCGACCGGAGGACCAAACGCGGTTGCCAGTCGCTGCTGGACGAGCTCGCCAAGGCCGCCGGCCCAGTGATCGACCGCGTAGTACTCGATACGGGTGGCGGAGGCGCGAATCATGATCTGGCTGCGCCCCAGCGCCTCGGTGGTCCGGAGCCTTTCGACTGTCAGGTTGACAGCCGGGCGCGCCTCATCTGAGGATTCCATGCCGAGCGAGTAGTAGTTGATCTTCGGCGCCGAGGCGCACGCACAACTCACGCAGAGCACCGCGAAAACCAGTGGCCTCAAGTTCATTTTTTCTCCTCGCTCGGGCGCCCCTGCGCAGCTTTGCCGCGGATCAGCGCTTGAGGCTGTTCCGCTAAAATCCGTGAAAACTCCCTCAGGTTTCGGGTCGTCTCCTGGAGGTTTTCGAGGGTCTCCTCGATGGTCGGCCGCTGTTGGTCGATCAGGTCGCTGCTATTGCCCCCGACGTCCTGAAAGTACTGCAAAGTGGCCTGGAGCGTCGCTGCCAGCTCTTCGACTCGCACGTCCATCTCACCGGTCAACTGCTGGAGATTGGTAAAGGTCTCGCGGATGGGAACGCGATTTTCTTCGACCACCGCGTTGAGCTGCCCAACCAAAGTGGTCGCGGTCTCCTCGAGCGCCGCAAGCCGGTCCACGACCTCCTTGATGCCCACTCGGTTGTCGCCGATGACCTCGTTGATCCCGCGTACGACTCCGGTCCCCTCTTTGAGCGTGGTATCCAGGGAAAGGATGAGGTCGGCCAGGTCGACCACTTCGGTCGCCGGCGCACCGCCGCGCTCTCTCACGTCCACCCCCACCAGGTTGATGAAGCCGTCGAGAAGTGTCTCCAGGCGGGCGAGCACATTGTCCAGGCCGGGCATGTCGAACAGCCCGCCTGCTGCACCGGATTTCAGGGTGGCGCCGCTCTCAAGCAGGGCATGCTTGGCGCTGCCGGTGGAGATTTCAAGGTGCTTCTCGGCGGTCAGCGTAATCTGTTCGATGGTGGCGATGCTGCCCTCGTTGACCGGAATATGGCCCTCGACCTCCGCCGAAATCCGAATACGGGAACGGTCGTCAGGATCAGATTCGATGGCGACCACGCGTCCACCCCGGACTCCCCCGAAACGAACGTCCGCACCCCGGTTGAGACCGCTGATGTTGGTGAAGACGGCATGGAAGGTTTTGGCGGAGTCATCTTGAGGACGGCAGCCCCGGACCGCGGCGACGAACCCAACCAGAATCGCGAGACTGACCAAAACCAGGGCGCCGGCCCTGATCTCGGTTGTTGTGAAATCGTGTTGCTTACCTGACATCTTTCCTCTCGTTTCAGTCGAGACCGGTGAGGGCCCTGGCGTAGGCTGAGTCCTCGGCCTCTTCATCGTACGGACGGCGCGCGAAGAACTGTTGGATGTACGGATGGTCGGCTCTCTCGAGTTCTTCCAACGAACCGATGCCAACCACCCGTCCGCCTTGGAGCATACAGACGGTGTCGGCGATCGCCTTGACACTCTCCATCTCGTGGGTCACAACGACACTCGACAGCTGGAAGGTCTCCTGCATTTTGCGAATGAGCACATCGATGCCGGCGCCCACGATTGGGTCGAGTCCGGCCGACGGCTCGTCGTAGAAGATGATCTCGGGGTCCATGGCCATGGCGCGGGCGATCCCGGCTCGCTTTTTCATGCCTCCGCTGAGTTCAGACGGGAGGTAGTCCTCAACACCGCCCAGGCCCACCAGCTCGAGCTTGATCTTGGTCATGATCTCGATGGTGGAATCCTCGAGCTTGGTGTGCTCGCGCAGGGGCAACGCGACGTTCTCACCCACCGATATCGAGTTCAACAGGGCCGAACCCTGGAAGCACATTCCTATCTTCTTCCGCAGTTCGATCCGGTCGTCCCCATTCATGGAGGTGAAGTCCTCCCCCTTGATGAGGATGCGACCCGAGTCCGGCCGCATCAGACCTACGAGATTCCGAAGGAGGGTGGTCTTGCCTGACCCGCTCCCTCCGAGGATCACGAAGACCTCCCCCCGCCGCACCTGGAAAGTGACACCGTCAAGCACCGTATGTTCGCCGTATCGAACGACCAGGTTCTCGACTTCGATGATCGGTTCGTGTGTGTCAGTCATCATCAGACGAAGTAGAACAAAACGGTGAATACGAGGTCAATCAGAATGATCAGGAAGATCGATGTCACCACGGACGACGTGGTCTGCCGGCCCACGCCCTCAGCGCCGCCCTCGACCTGGAGCCCGCGATAAACGCCGACCCAGCATATGGCGATCCCGAAGAACACGCTCTTGACCAGACCCAAGACGAGGTCCTTTTCCGCCAGCGACTGCAAGGTCATGTCGAGGTAGACCCGCGAATCCACGCCGACAACGAGCACCGAGGCCGTGAGTCCCCCGAGGATCATGATGAAGATGGCAATCACCGTGACACACGGCACCGCCAACACCATGGCGGCGAATTTCGGGGCAACGAGGTACTTGATCGGGTTGAGGCCCATCACTTTGAGGGCGTCGATCTCCTCACCCACCTTCATGGTGCCGATCTCGGCTGTGATGGCGGAACCGCTACGTCCGGTGATGAGGACCGCCGTCATGAGAGGCGCCATCTCACGCATCGCAGAGACCGCGACCAGGGCCGCGATGAACCTGTTCGCACCCCACTTGTCGAGGGTGTAGGAGGACTGCAGGGCGATGATGACCCCGACCAGGAAGCAGATCATGCCGACGATCGGCAGGGAGCGAACACCGAATTCCACGAAATGCTCGACCGCGCTTCGGAAGCGGAACCCTTTTCCACGGAGGGGCGCGATCACCAACCAACTCATGGTATCGACCATGAGCACCGAGACCTGTACGCCTACGGCGAGCTGGTTCAACGCCCAACGACCGAGACGGCCGACCACAGCGATCATGACGTCGTTCGGACCTCGAAGACATTGTCGAGCTTGGAGAGTTCGAGCACCTGCATCACCGGCGGCGACGGGGTCACGAGCACGAATGCCTTGTCGTGTTTGTGGGCGCTTCGCAGCCCCTCGACGAGCGTGGCAATACCCGACGAATCGATGTAGTTCACTCCGCTGAGGTCTACGGCCACCCGCCCGGCGGCCCCGGGGACCGCTTCGAGGACCGCCTTCCGAAGCTCCGGCGAGGTGTAGAGATCGACGTCGCCGGCGACCGAGATCACCGTCTCGTCACTCGACACCTTTCGTTCGATGTTCAGCGCCATCAGATCCCTCGCTTCCGTCGCATGAGCTTCATGGTGACACAGTTTCCGATCGTTGGCCCCGGGCAGAACTGCACTTCGTCGAAAACCTCGTACATCAGCTGGACACCCAGGCCGCCAGGCCGCAAATCCTCCGAATCGGGGATTTTCAACGGTCGGTACTCGGCGCACTCCGACGGGCACGGCACACCCTGGTCCGAGACCTGGAACTCGAAGTACTCCGGTTCGGCGTGCATGGTCAGCTCGACACATCGATCCTTCCGACCCTCGTAGGCGTGGCGGATGGCGTTGGCGCACGCCTCGTCGATTGCCAGGACAACCTGGTGTACCGCCTCGCTGGAGACATTCCACGACTCCAACCATCCCCGCACCAGGCTCCTGATCGAGGCCAGGAGATACGGATCGGAGCGAACGGTGAGGCGGAGGTCCTTTTCCTGAGTCCGCATCATTCACCAGCCTTTCCGAGATACCTGAGAGCAATCATGGTGGAGTCGTCATGCGGCGACAACGGGGAGCAGA
This sequence comes from Thermoanaerobaculales bacterium, assembly GCA_021107705.1. Lineage (GTDB taxonomy): Bacteria > Acidobacteriota > Thermoanaerobaculia > Thermoanaerobaculales > Sulfomarinibacteraceae > JAIOSJ01. The sequence goes on from JAIOSJ010000422.1 coordinate 7,674, forward strand.
AATCGTGAACATCGCCGATGACCCTATTAATGAGATTCCTCGGCGAGTTCGGGTAGTGATCGCCCACGACTCGCTCGATGCCCTTCAACCCGTACACCGCGGAGCCGGGTCCTCCTTGCGTGCCGGTCCGCGCTTCAACGATACCGTCGGTGTAGGAGAGCAATGTATCACCCGGATTGATCCTCATCCTGACCTCGTCCCACGAAATCCCGGGCACGACCCCGATCGGCGGGCCCGACGCGGGAATGATGGAGGCGATCCCGTCCTCTGAGGCCAGCATCACCGGGTGATGGCCGGCGTTGGCTGCCACGACCGTGCCATCCCGCAGATCGATGCCGACCACGGCGACGGTGCAGAACATCCCGCGCAGACTCCTCTTGACCAGGCCCTCATTGAGGCGCTCGAGAAGCTCGGCCGGGGATTTTACTCCCGGTGCACTGAGCCGAAACTCGGTGAGCAACTGGGCCATGGTCAGCGCAGCCGGCACCCCTTTGCCGCTCACGTCGCCGATCAACATGCCGACCCGATCGCTGTCGAGGTAGGCGAAGTCGTAGAAGTCGCCGCCGACAACCTTGGCCGGCTCCGTCATGCCGTAGACCTCGAACCGGCGGTCGTCGGTCGGCCAATCGCTCACCAGGAAGCTCTCCTGGATGGTCCACGCGGCCTCGATATCCTGCTCGATGCGTTGATTCTCCAAAAGGGCGCGGTGGTTGCGCGCGTTCTCCAGAGCCAGGCCGGCACTGTTGCCCGCCGCCGCGGCGAGCAGTAGATCGTCGTTGGTGTACTCGTGATCGGCGATGTCGGTGTCCATGTAGAGGATCCCGAGAATGTCGTTCTGGGTTCTGATCGGCACACAGAGAATCGACGTCAGCCTGAGCGCGGCGATGCTGGCGTTCAGGTCGGTCGAGTCGTCCGCCCAGCCGGACTGAAAGAGCACATTCTCACCGTCCTGCAGCACTCGGCGGGCGACACTCTCGCTGATCTGGATCTCCCCGACATCCGCAGGCCGGGGTTCGCCGTTTTCGATGGAGTGGACGTGGCCGCAGACGCCGCAAGGCAGGAGTTCATCTCCCGGCCCGGCGAAGAAGACGGCGCCGCGGTGGGCGCGAATAGCCTCGGTTGTGGTCTCGAGGATGCGGTCGATGAGGTCGCAGGGGTTGAAATTCGAGGCCAGAGCGTTCATCAGGGTGTAGGCCGCCTCCAAAAGCTCCTTGGAGTTGGAAGACGGCGGCGGCGCCTTTTCGCAACCCGCCGTATCGAGAACGGTCTGCAAAAACACCGTCTTGTCGGGAACACGCATCGCCTGGTCGGTCGAAAGCTCGAAGAGGAGCGACGTTTCGCCGATGAGGACGCGATCGCCGTCCTTCAACCTGCACGAACTGATGCGTTCGTCGTTGACTTTGGTGCCGTTGCGGCTTTCGAGATCGCAGCACACGTAACCGCCCCCCGACCGCCGGATCTCGAGATGCTGCCGCGAGGCCGCGTCGTCTTTAATGACGAAGCCGCTATGAGCCGCTCGCCCAATCGTCAGCGACGACCCCACCGGCATCCGCTGTCGATCCTCCCCGTTACCTATAACAATGTATCCCTGCTGCATAACCAGAACCCGTCCGAATTATTAATGCTACACGATTTTGCCTGCACTTCTCACCAATCTCCTACTGCGACCGGAGATACAGTGCAATCTGTTGCGTTTTCTCCCCTCGATGTGGTCGATGTACTGTCAAGTGCCCCTCACGTCTCAAACTCGACATCTAACAGCACTTTTCCAGTCTGGTCATGGTACGCTCGTGGAGCACAAAAAGGAAATTCCCAAGGGCCCTACCTTGATCTGAAATTGGTCTTCATTTAGCACCGAAAGACCCCGCATGCCGAGGGTAGGGTAGATTTTCTTCAATGGTCAGATCCGTGTCGTCGACAACACAGCAATGCTGTGCCGTCACCTTTTGGGCACCTATCTTACAGGCTCACGTCATCTTGTCCCGTTCCCCCGAGCCTGGCCTGGCGTACACCTGGAACCGTTTCCGATCAGTTGCTCGAGCCGTCGGATCGGCGACCCACACCAACCTTCGCACCCACCAAGCCGCGAGGACGGTGGAGCACAGCCCGCCGGTGAGTACGCTCGCCCACACGGCCTCGATGGGCGCATCGAGTAACAGAACCGCCACGTAGGCCAACGGAATTCCGACGATCAGCACTCTGAGGGTGGTGATTACAAGCGAGGGAAGCCCGTGTCCGGTGCCCTGGAGCAATCGGCCGGAGGTCATACCGAAGGCCATCATCGGGTACGCAAAGAGCATGAAGCCCAGGTATGTGCGCCCGATTGCGATGGCCTCCACATCGGTAGTAAAAATACTCAGAATGACATGCGATCCGAGGAATGCGGTGACGCCGATCAGGGTGGCGAGCAGGACCGCCCAGCGGTAGGTGTAGAGCGCCGTCGAGCGAACCAGGTCGGCACGTCCGGCTCCTGCGAACATACCGACGACACTGACAGAGGCCCCGGCCAGTCCGAGAATCGGCAGGGCCACGATCATGTCGACTTTCGAGGCCGCCCCATATGCCGCCACCGCCACTTCTCCGAAACCGGCCAGCAGCCGGTTGAGGAGCAGCCCGCCCACCGACATCACCGCCATGCCCGCCGCGGTGGGCGCGGCCAGGGCAAGGAGACGGCTCAACACCGGTCGCGAGGGCGCCAGGTTCACCAAGCGGAAGCGTACGTAGGCGGTGCGCCGTCTCAGAATCAGATAGGCGAAGGTTGAAAGCGAGGTCAGGACCGAGGCGGCGGTGGCCAGGGCGGCGCCTCTCAGGCCGAGGTCGAGCACGAGGATGAAGACGGCATCGAGCACGATGTTGAGCACGGTCGACCCACCGAGCACCATCATCGGTGTGCGAGCGTTCCCTTCCCCGGTGAGCACCGATCTGAAGATGCTCGAGATGAAGAACAGAGGCACCACCAGACAGATGACCTGGAAGTACTCCCAGGCGTAGTCGGCGTTCTGCCCGCTCGCCCCCAGGTGTGCAAGCAGGGCCGGTCCCGCACTCAGGCCCAGCAAAGCCATCCCGCAACCGACTACGACGCCAAAGGACATGGCGGTGCCCGCCACCCGATCCGCGCCGGCTGCGTCTCGCCGTCCCACCGCCTGGGCCACCAAGGCCGTCACCGCCATGCTCAAGCCCATCGTCAACGCCACCATGAGGAAAAATACCGGCCCGACAAAGGTGGCGGCAGCCAGCGCCTCGATACCAAGGGTACCGATGAAGGCCGTGTCGGCGATTATGTACAGGGTGTGGACGGCCATCCCCGCCATCATCGGCGCGGCCATGGTCCACACAGCGCGTCGCGGAGCAGCCAGGAACTGGTCCAATCGACCTGAGGAGCGAACGTCCTGTCGCGGAGAGGCAGCCTCTACCATGGAACGCAACCTACCCCGTCACGGAATGCTTTGGCAAGGAGACCACGTTCTCGGCCGTCTCCAGCCCGACCACCGTGCCGTCCAGGTCGACGTTGCCCGCGAACCGGAGGGTCCGACCCTCGCTGCCAATTATGGTTTGGCCCGTCGGTCGCCCTGTCGTGGTTGCGTACGCTCCTCAGGGGTAAGGACGCGTAAATATGTGCGGATCGACTCGAGTAGCTGGGCACGGGTCGTGCTGCCGTCGCTGAGATCAGC
>JAIOSJ010000264.1 GCA_021107705.1 Thermoanaerobaculales bacterium
ACCTGGTTTTCCCCCTTGAGGATGCTCTCGATCTCCAAGATTTCAAACATCGCCTTTTTGACCTCGGAGTCGCGGCCGATCTGTTCGAGCGTAGCGCCGACGATCTTGGGCCTGAGGGCTGCCGCCTCGGCAAAGGCCTCGGCCGCTTTGCGTTCGGCCGAGCTGGTGATGATGTCGACGCGGTTTGCACCGTCCTGGCGGATCGCCGAGGTGACCTGACGCAGGCGGTTGACAACCTTTTCTTCAATCTGAGCGATCATGCCGCGGTCACGGAAGTGCACCTTGCGGATGTAGATCGAACCGACTTTGAAGCCCCACTGGTGGGACAAGGGCGAGACCTCGGCGCGCACCGTTCGGCTCATTTGATGACGGTTGATCAGCATCGCGTCGAGTTCGAGATTCGAAAGGCAGCGGACCGTGGCGTTGGACACATTGGCCCTGAGCGAACCCCGTGGATCGACGTTCTTGAAGAGGAAGGCAACCGGGTCGGAGACGTACATCTCGTACCAGATACCAATGCCCATCGGTGCACCCTCCTCCGAGTTGACGGGCTGGCTGCGCAGGTACTCCTGGTCGATGCGCAGATCGACCTTGTGGCACTGGCCGAGCAGGCCGACGACAAAGGCCTTGGCGCCGAGACGAGTCGGCAAGAAATGCAGACCGGCCTCGTCGATTTCGCCGAGGACCTTGCCGAAGAGCATGTAAACGTGACAGGTGCGTTCCTGCACCACGGTATAAAGACCAAAGAGGCGGGCAAAACAGAAAAAGACGGGAACGCCGATCAGGGCGGCGACAAAGGTCACAGCTGTGGTGATCAAGAAGGTCATTTCTCCACCTCCTTGAAGACTCTGCTCGCCTGTTCAAAGAGGGCGAGCCTGACGTAACGGCGATAGGCGGTGAGAGCCTCCGAGCCGGCCGTCTTGAGTTGCATCAGCTGTTTCGCAAGAGCGGTCAACGGTTCGACCTCCGCCTGCGCTTTCAGCGTTTCGATCTCAACGGCACGCCGTGACTGGACGAGAGTCTGGTCGGCGGTTGCCCGTGCCAGACTGATTTCCGACGACACGTGGTTGTGGGCCGTATTGATTGCCGCTAGCGCCGCATCAATATCCTCCGGCGGATCGATACCCGTGATCAACGATGCATCGAGCACAATACCGTAGCGGGCTTCGGAGACCGCACACTCTTTGAGCATGTGATCGTTGAGATCACGCAGATTCTTGCGCAGATCGTTGATCGAAATGCCGCTGACTGTACTGGCATCCTGGTGCTCGTCATCATCGACGGTCGCATCGCCGGTCGGCGCCTCAAAACTGGCGATACGTTCACGCAAGACCGAGATGAAGTAACCCATCACGTTCGCCAGAGGATTCTTGACGCCGAAGAGGTAGCCATAGAGATTCTGCTCGGATACGCGGTACCTGATCTGGCCGGTCAGCCCTGTGTTGAGCTGATCCTTGGTCACGGCCTCGAGAATCGTGCCGCCTCGGTTTGCGGTGGGGCTCTCCGGGTCATAGGCCATGCTGATCGTCTCGGTCGCGACCGAGACCTTGTAGACCTTCTCCCACGGCCAGCGAAAATAGGGGCCTCCTGGGGGAATCACCCTGAGCTGAGGAAAGGAATACCTTTCTTTTTCGTCGGCGTTGAGATCCGCACCAAGCGGACCATCGACGATGGTTCGATTGCCGAGTCGTTGAGCGCGTCCGAAAACGGTTTTGACTGCCCGTTCGTTCTGATCGACCGTGAAGAATCCACCGAGTACATACCGGACGAAAAACCAACCGAAAATACCTGCGAGAACTCCGATGAGAAAGGCCATGGGTCCCTCCTTTACTTGTGTTCACGCCATGGTATCAAGGAATACGGCATAGAACAGCTGTGGGTGATCCGGGTTCCTAGGAGCGTGGGCCGGATTGGCCAACTCCATCGCCCTCGATCAAATTGTTGTCCTCAGAAGGCCAATGCGACTCACGCTAGGAGCGTGAGTCGAGATCGGCGATCTCGGGGGAAATTCCTAATCGACCTCTCTACCGAGGGGGATGTAGCCGGGTTTTGCCGGAACGAAGGCGGGATCGCTGAAGGGGGTGATCTCCGGGTCATCCGGCGAAAACACCACCGAGACATAGGCGTAGTAGGGCCTTTCATCTTCCGGGATGAGATTGACGATGGTCCACTCGGCGTAGTGGGCGAACCCAGACACCCCCAGATACCCCAGGCTCGGCATCCACGAAGTCTGTTTCCAGCCGTAGGGCGGGACCACGATTTCAAATTCCTCCACCTGAGCCCACCTCAACCCCAATTCCTGGCCACCTCCCATCGGCAGAACCCGCACAGTAAAAACCATGGATTCAGGACCCGGGTTGACCAGACCGATGTTGTTCCGGTAGGAGGAGCGGCATTCTGAAGGCAACCCCCCACCACCGAAGTCGTTGCAGGCGCCCAGCCAGGACAGGTGGGAGGGCCCGGTCAGTGCCTGCGTCTGGGCCGGAATCAGCTGTCCCAGGCCGTAAATCGCCGGGGCCTGGGGCACGGTTTCTCCGACGGAAACATCCGCAACATAGGAATTCACCAGTACCTGGCCGCCGGTGATCTCGAGGGCGACGGCGCCAAGTTCGAGATCGCTCTCAACCCCAAGGATGTATTCGCCAGTAATCCGCAAGCCTCTGTCAGCGCCCCATATCATCCATATCGGCGCCGTCTCCGGATCATCGAGAAACCCACCCTCCGGAGTACAGACCCAGAGTCTTCGGATCTCGATCTCCGCCAGCGGATCGACACTGAGTATCCGGACCTCCGTCTCCCAGAGGCTCCCATGGTCTCCCTCGACTCCCGCCGCCACCGCGGGTAGGACGTAGACCTCCGCCGCCACGGTCATCGAGAAAGACAGAAACAGACAAGAGATCAAAACTGTGTTTTTCATAAAAACCATCCTTTCGAATCCTTGTCCTTCACGAAAACTGTCAACATCTTGAGCCACCTCAAACAATAATTCGTTCTATCATGGGCTCGTATCGAATAGACACCAACGGACACTCGTTCAAGGTTGGCATACCCCCGGGAGCGTACCGGAAAACCGGCTCATGCGTCCAAACACCGGCCTGGGCTGTGGGCCCCAAAATGAAAAATCTCTGTATCCCTGCGTCTCTGCGTTTTGAAGTTTCTTCCGCGCCTCACACCCACTCACTTCCCCACGGGATGATTTTACGATACGTGGGGCCGTATGCCTTCAGAGAACCCAGGAACTCCAAGCCTCGAGGTTGCCCAACTCGAAGCCGTCCTCGAAGATCGGGCAGGGGATGGGTAGGGACAGGGGATCCAGTGGGTCGGACCCGCACAAGACCTCGAAACCGTCCGAGTAGCTGTCCTCGTCCGTGTCCCACAGGTTAGGATCGGTCTCGTCCGTGTCCTTGAAGCCGTCCCCATTTGCGTCTTCCTCGCCGTCATCGAGCCAGTCGTCGTCGGTGTCCGGCAGCTTCGGATCGGTGGTGGTGGCGGAGTCCGTGTCGTGCTGCCACGAGACGTCGGTGCCCAGGTAGGGAGTTGAGTTCCAGTCCGAATACCCGCTCATGACACCAAACATTCTTCCCAGCTCGAGACCGTCGGTGAGCAAATCAAAATCGGTGTCGGCCACGGTGGGATCGATCCCGAGGGCGCCCTCCTCACCGTCGGGCAGACCGTCGTCGTCGGTATCCGCATCGACCGGATCGGTCTCGTCCACATCCACCGCACCGTTCTGATTCGCGTCCTCGGCGCCGTCATTGACGCCGTCATTGTCCGTGTCCGGGTCGCCCGGATCGGTGGTGGAGGCCGGGTGGGTGTCGGCCTGCCAGCCCGCCGCGGTTCCGGAGTAGGGCAAAGCCCAACCGTCGGAGACGCCACCCGGCACCGGTGTCGACCGACCCAGCTCGAGACCATCCTTGAGGAGATCGCAGTCGGTGTCCATATCGAGGGGATTGGTCTCCCAAGAATCGAGTACACCGTCGCCGTCAAAGTCCTCTTCGCCGTCGGAGAGACCGTCATCGTCGGTGTCCGCATCCATGGGATCGGTCTCGGTGACGCCAAGCACACCGTCGTGGTTATCGTCTTCCATATGATCGCTGATCCCGTCGTTGTCGCTGTCGGCATCCAGGGGATCGGTACCCATGGTGTTGACCTCATGACCGTCGATGGCGCCATCGTTGTCGGAGTCCGCATCATCCGGGTCGGTTTCGCCCGCATCGAAGACGCAGTTGCCCTCCATCTCCACGTTGTCATCGAGGTCGTCGTCGTCGGAGTCAAGGTCGCAGTCTGAGCTGCCCGCCACGTTTTCCTGCTCCCAACTGCAACCGTCGCCATCCTCATCGCCGCTCGGACCACCCACTCCATCGCAGTCGCTGTCCACACCGTCACCACAGGTATCGGTGGCGCCTGGGTTGATATTGGGGTCGATATCGTCGCAGTCACCCTCGAAAGGGGATGTGCCGCCCACAAAGGCGTTGTACGACTCGTCCACGTAGGTGTCCTTGTCTTGGTCGTAATCGTTCCACCCGTCACAGTCCTGGTCGATCCCGTCATACCAGGTTTCGGTTGCATAGGGATGGATCGCATCGTCGTCGTCATCACAGTCGTCGTTGTTGTCCACTTCACCTGAGGGACACCCAGCGTCGCTTTCGTAACCTGGGTCGTTTTCGTCGCCGAAACCATCGTCGTCGACGTCCACGTAACAATATACGACAATCCTCACCGAGGATGACCCACGTGGCCCCTCGGCATCCGCTGCGCCAGCGAAGGCGACCAGGAAAAATACCACTGCAACCAGCACGAAAGTTCTGCGCATGACAGCCTCCTTGACGTGTTCCAATTGATGGTAATGGGAATCCCAGACGCTGTCAAAGAACACAACGAAGGCAACTTCACACCAAATTGTGTCCGCCACGCCTCTGTTTTTCTTGAAGGTACGCATCTCCGTCAACGCTCTGTGCGAAAGACCTCAGAGATGGTACTTCCGTTGAGCGCCAACAGGCGAAGCGACCTGCATAGACGGCCTGACTGTGAGAAATGCGGGGTAGGGAAACTCGAAGATCGGGCTACCACAGGTTGAGCACCGAAAGGATATTCGAGTAGTCGTCGGTCCACAGATAACGCAGATCGACCGGGGCGGTGGGATCCGCCGGCAGGACCTTCCAACGCGAGTCCACTTCAAGCGGCGCCAGCGTCTCGGCATCCTCGGCCAGTACGGCCCACACCGAGGTGTTTTTGGACTCGAGACATTGTAACGGTGTCACCGAAGCGTCCCACTGAACCAGCCCACGGAGACCGAGGTCGGCGCTGATCGCATCCACGACCAGGCGCAAATCGAGGTACGTGTTGGTCAAATGAATCGCCAGCAGGCCTCCCGGCCGCAGCTTTTGCAGGTACAACTCGACCGCCTCACGCGTGAGCAAATGGACCGGCACCGCGTCCGAGCTGAAGGCGTCGAGGACAATGAGATCGTAGTTTTCGTCCTCGGCGCGACCCAGCATCAACCGGCCGTCTCCAACGATGAACTCGCTTTCGGCCTTCGAATTCCGTAGGTACGTAAAGAAGCCCTCGTCACGAGCGATCCGCACCACCGCCGGATCGATCTCGTAGTAGGTGAAGGACCGGCCCGGCTTTCCGTAAGCCGCCAGTGTCCCCACTCCCAGGCCGACCAGCGCCACACGGCGCAAGCCGCCTCCCGGCTCCAAGCGCTCGAACACCTGTCCGATCGGGCCGCTGGGGTGGTAGTACATCGTGGGGACCAAAGACAGACGCTCGTCCAACGCCTGGCTACCGTGCTGCGTCGTACCGTGCACAAGCACGCGGAGCGGGACCTCCACGATCTTGGTCCGGCCCCATTCGTCCACTGCACGGTACGGGCGCCCGGAGTACTGGATCACCTTGTGAACGCCGAAGAAGGTCCGCTCCTGGTGCTGGTACTGCAGCGGCGCGGACTGCCGCCACCCTGCGATGAACAGCACCGCCAGGCCCAGGCCGAAACGCCAGATTCGGCGCATGAAGAGCAGACAGATAAGGCAGGGCGCCGAAATTTGCAGCAGCTCGATCTTCAACATGCTTTCCAGCTCGAGTCGCGGGATCAGGTTCCACAACAAGATGATGGCGCCGGCCAGCCCCATGGGCAGGGCCACGTCGAGCACCCTCGCATGCCAACCCCTGCCGGACGGACCTCCAGTACTCGGCCGCAACAGGCACGCCATCACAAGGATGATCGGATACTCCGCCACCGAGGTGAATAACACCGGCGCCGCAAGAGCGTTGAACGCACCACCGGCGACACCGCCCAGCGCCACCAGCAGATAGAACTCCGTCAACCGGTCGGTTCTCGGCCGTTCGTCGGCGAGCAGTCCGTGGCACAGCATCCCGGCGGCAAACAGAGTCATCAGGTGCAGCGGAATCTTGAGCCACACCAGCTGCGGTCCGAAACCCCAGAAACTCGCCGCCACCACGACGGTGAGCACCGCCAGTGCCGTCGCCCAGACCGGCGGAGAGATACGCAAGCGGCGGGAGAACGCAATCATCATCGTGACGAGATAGAGCGCCAGCGGAACGACCCATAACAAGGGGATCGCCGCAATGTCCGTCGTCAGGTACTGGGTCGTTCCGAGCATGGCGCTCGACGGCACGAACGCCAGCAACACCCAACGCAAACGTTGCGCGATCGACACCGATGACCCGCCGGGCGCCGAGTCTTCGGCGAACGGATCCGGCTCGACGCGCACGGCGCGGCGTATGGCCGTGACGCCACAAATGCAGACCAGAACGGCGAAGAGAACGTAGCCGAGGGACCACAGCACGCTCTGCGACATCGGCCGCAGCCGCAGCATCCACAGTGACGCGTCCGGGGTGTTCAGCCGCAGCAGCGGCTCGAGCAGGAAAGGATAGGACAGCAGACCGGCCAGGCTCCCCAGGTTGCTCGCGGCATAGAGGAAGTAGGGGTCGCGGGCCTGGGGATGGTCGGTCGCAGCGAACCAGCTCTGCAGCAACGGCCCGGTGGTCGCCAAGACGAAGAAGGGCAGGCCGACCGACACCGCCAGCATGCCCATCAGCCAAAGCCAGGGTGACTGGTCGGCGGACGGGGCGGAGTTCTGCGAGACGACCAGCGGCAACACCGACAACGGCAGCAGACAAACCACCCCGTGGACCGTGATTTGTACACGTAGCGACAGCCGCCGCGTCAGCAAATAGGTGTATGTGTAGCCGGCCAGCAAAGTCGCCTGAAAAAAGACCATGCAGGTATTCCAGACCGATGGGCTGCCGCCCAGGCGCGGCAGCAACAACTTGGCCATGAACGGCTGAACCGTGAAGAGCAACGCCGCACTGAGCAGGATTGTCAGTGTGTAACTCAGCAACAAGGATTCTGTTTCCCTTTCGAAGACAACCGTACCAGAGATGCGTGCGAAGAGACCTCCGACGAATCTTTACACGAACATCGACGATCTCGCGACGAAAACTGGTGAGAAGATCGACCTAGCCCTGGCTGCACAACAGAGACACGTCGGGAAGATTCCGAAGGAAGGACGTCGCGACTGGGTTGGCCGAGTCAGGATTTCTGACCGGCAAACCACTCTTCGAGTCGCCGGAATCCCTCCTCCAGGCTGATCCTCGGCTCATAGCCGAGGTCGCGGCGTGCCGCAGAGATGTCGAACCAATGGGCCGTGCCGAACTGGCGGGCGAGAAAGGCAGTCATCATGGGCTCTTTCCCGGGAGCAAACAAGCGATGGACCAGCTCAAGGCCCCGACCGGCGGCAACGGCCACACCCATCGGAACCGACTTTTCAACAGGAGGCAGCCCGGCGGCGCCCACCATTCGGTTGATGATCTCTTTGATCGGTCTCGGTTCGCCGTTGGTGATGAAGTAGGCCTTCCCGCTGCAGGCGGCGCCCGGCCTCAGTGTTTCCAGGGCGTTCAGATGGGCATTCGCCGCGTTGTCGATGTAGACCGTATCCACCAGATTCGAACCATCTCCCACCAGTTTCAGCTTTCCGGTTCGGGCACGGGCCACGATCTTGGGCACGAGGTGATTGTCGTTCGGGCCCCAGATCAGATGTGGGCGGAGGGCCACGGTCGATAAATGATCACCGTTGGCGGCAAGAACCATCTGCTCGGCCATCGCCTTGGTTTCCGGATAAGGGGATTCGAAGTGATCCGGATAGGGCAGGCTTTCGTCCCCACCCTCGATGGCGTCGCCGGCGTGCACGACGGAGGGACTCGAAGTGTAGATGAGACGCCCAATCCCGTACCGGCCACAGGCCGTCAGCACGTTTTGGGTCCCGACACAGTTCGCCTCATAGTATTCGGAATACCGGCCCCAGACCCCGGCCTTCGCCCCCACGTGAAAGATGACCTCACAGCCCTCGGCCGCATCGCACACGGCCTCGAGATCGGCCAGATCACCTCTCCGGCAGTCAACGCCGTTTTCCTCGAGATCCGGATAGCGGCGTCGACTGAAGGAGCGAACGTTCCATCCGCTCTCAAGCAGGCGGCGGACGACGGCCTTGCCGAGAAAACCTCCGCCTCCGGTTACTAGGACCGTTTTCATGAGCCCACCACAGCAGCCCTGCCGCCCAGTTTCTTGGCGGCCCAAGAGGCGAGTTGTGCTCGATTGATCTTGGCATTGTGCCGAATATCGACCGGAAAGGCTCGGTGAAAGAGGATGCGGCCAATCGGCGCCGTGTGCTCGTGGTGCGAGCCCAACTCCAGCAACTCCCGGCGAATCTCCTCCCGGTTCTTTCTGCGGGACCTCTTCTCCAGTTCGACACAGAGAATCGGTTCGACACCGCTCTCGTCGACGATGCCGACCAGAGCCGTTCGGAACACGGCGGGATGAACGTTGAAGACACCTTCGCAGGGCACCGTATAAAACGTCCGATCAGCGGCCACAATCCTGTGAGCCTTGCGTCCGCAGAACCACAGGCGACCTTCGTCGTCAAAATATCCGAGGTCACCCATTCGGTGGCGGATGGCCTCGCCATCGGAAATTTTGCCCTTCATCGTTTGCTGAGTTGCCTCGAAATACTCCGTCGTCACCTGCGGTCCCTTGACCACGATTTCGCCGATCGTCCCGTTCTCGACGCAGAGTCCCTCGTCCCACCCGGCGATGGCCTCGTCGGTGGTCCCGATGACACGAACCTCGGCCGAGGGTACCGGAAGTCCGACGCAGGTTCCCATGCCCCGATCAGTTTTCGATCCGGTTTCACTCAGGATTTCGTCACTTCCGATCGACGCAACCGGCAGGCTTTCGGTCGCTCCGTATGGCGTGAAGATCTGAGCGCCTTCATCGAGCATGGAGGTGAATCTCTCGATGATGCGCGGCGCCACCGGCGCACCCGCCGAAATGACCCGGCGCATCGTCGGCAGCTTGACGCCGCGTTCCGCCCCCCACCTTCCGACGGTGTCCAAGAGTGCCGGCGATCCGAACATCGTCGTCACACTGAATTCTTGAATCGGTCCGATGATGTTCTCGGGCTTGGCCCGGGCCGGGCGTGTCGGGTCCATCTCCGGAATAATGGTCGTCATCCCCAGAGCCGGGTCGAAGAGTGCAAAAAGCGGGAAGGTCGGAAGGTTGACCTCTCCGGGACCGAAGCCGTAAACCTCACGCAGGGCGTCGATCTGCGCCGAAAAATTACCGTGTCGGTAGACCACACCCTTGGGCGGACCGGTACTGCCCGAGGTGAAGACCACCGCCGCAACCTCATCGGCGCCGGAGACCGGAATTTTCGACTCGTCCTCTCCATCCCCACCCTTCGCCTCCACCTGTTTCAGGGTGACTCCCCCCCAAAACAACCTGGGTCCAACGGTAATAGCCTGCCTGATCGAGCCCTTGCCCCATCCGAGAATCACGCGGGCCGCCTGCGCCTTCGAGATTCCGATAAAGGCCTCCGGCCGCGCTCGATCGAGGCAGCCCTTCATATTCTTAATTCCAATGCCCGGGTCGATCAACACCGGTATCGCCCCACATTTGAAGAGAGCAAATGCGAGGGAGAAGAGATCGAGGCCCGGTTGGACCATCAAGGCTGTCCGCACACCCTTTCCGATACCCACAATCTCGAGACCGC
>JAIOSJ010000209.1 GCA_021107705.1 Thermoanaerobaculales bacterium
AATCCGCTACCTGGACCTCTGGGCGTCTTCAAGGCAGGTCCCGGACACCATCACGGAATTTCCGCTGTTCACATTCTGGCTCGGTGATCTTCATCCTCACCTTCTGTCGTTGCCGCTGTCGCTGGCGGCGATTGCTCTGGCGGCGGCGGCCGGCAGAGAAAAACTGAAATTTCCTTTGGCGGTTCTCAGTTCGATCCTGTTTGGCCTGACCTGGGCGGCAAATCCCTGGGCCCTGCCACCGACCTTTCTCGCCATCGCCTTGATGTTGGTCGCCGGTGACGGGAGGTGGCGATGGCCGGATCGAGAGGGTTGGCCCAGATGGGTCACAGCCCTCGCGGTCGGGGCAGGCGGATGGTTGATCGCGGCGCCCTTTCATCTCGCATTCGATCCTCCCTCGAGGTCGGTGAGGACGGTATTTGCCTGGACTCGGCCGACTGATCTCCTGCTCTTTGCAGGGGTGCTGCTCATTCCCGCTTTCTTTGTCGTTTTTCGGTTGATGCAACGCTGGGGCGGACCGAACGGTCTCCGGGCTCAGGCATTTGCGGCTGGGGTCGGCGCGCTGACGGTCATCGACGCCGCTGCGACAGGACGGCCCTCGATGGTCTTTCTGTGCGTTGGTGTGGCGGTGTTGGTGGCCGCGGTTCTGGAACAGGGGGACGATTCCGATCGGCCTGCACTGGCATTGGCAGCTCTCGCGCTTTTTCTGTTCCTCGTTCCCGAAATGGTTTATCTTGAAGACGGGTACGGAGAAAAAATGCATCGAATGAACACGGTCTTCAAGGCCTATTTTCAGGGTTGGGTCCTGCTGGCGGCAGCGATGCCGGTGCTTGTTCGATTGGGAGGTGGAAGTCGGCGCGGCAGGAGAGTTCTTTTGGCGTTGTCGGTTGCCGCGTCCTTGCCCCATTTGTTGAGCGTCGGCCTGGGCGCCTGGGCTTCTCCTTCCAAGGGCCTGGACGGGTTGGCCTGGATGGATGAAGGAGATCGCTTGATCGTCGAAGAACTGAGACGGCAGGGGCCGGGTATCTCTTTGGTAGAAGCGGTTGGTGACGCCTACTCGGAATATGCCAGGCTGTCTTCGGCTTCAGGGGTTCCGGCCTATCTTGGTTGGGCCAATCATGAGTTGGTCTGGCGCGGTCCGGGCGTTCTCAACGAGACGGGCCGGCGTCAGGACGTGATTCACGATCTCTATTCTTTAGGAGATCCACTGGAGATCGTGTCCATCGCGCAGGAGAATGACATCGGTCTCATTGCGATAGGTTTCCTCGAGCGCCGTGACTACTGTGAGTCTGAACTTGATGCCGTCCGCGAAGCAGGAGTCGAAATCATCGATTGCGGCAGCGGTGGCGAATTGGTGGTCATGGCCGAGAAGGAGAATCTTTCGTGAGAGAGAAATTCATCAGATACTGGCCCTGGTGGCTCTTGCTGGCGGTGTCCCTCTGGCTTCACCTTTGGCAGCTGGATGCGAGGAGTTTTCACCACGACGAGAGCATCCACGCCAAGCTCTCGTGGGACCTGGCCAACGGGGGATCCTATTCCTACAACCCGACCTATCACGGCCCACTCCTTTACATCGTCGAAGCGGCGACATTCAAGCTGATCGGTGACAACGATTTCACCGCACGCCTTCCATTCTCTCTTGTTGGGGTTGCCCTGTTGGGCGTGGCCTGGCGTCTGAGACGTCCCTTCGGGGAGCGAGCTGCCTGGTGGATCGGCCTTCTATTCACCATCTCGCCCTCGATCCTGTACTTCAGCCGATTTCTTCGGATGGATGTGTTGGAGCTGGTCACGGCTTCGGCGGCCTTCGTCGCCTGGTATTCAGTACTGAGAGGCTCCCAAACGGCCTGGGGTTGGCTCGGGGTCTGGGCCGGACTCGCCTTCGCCACGAAAGAAAACGCGTATGTGACCGCCGCCTTGACGGTTGGCGCGGCTGGGGTGCTGGCCCTTGTGAACGGGACGATGAAAGTCGTTCCGGCCGCCGTGTCCTGGCTGAGGGAACGCTGGGTCGGGGTGATTTTGGCGAGTGGTTTCTTTGTGTTGGTAACCGTTCCTCTCTACACGGTGGGCTTTAATCACCCCGAAGATTGGCTGTTTCCCGTTCGTTCCATCACCTACTGGTGGGAGCAACACTCGATCCAACGAGTTCCCGGACCCTGGTGGTTCTATCTTCCGCGCCTCCTGCAGTACGAATTTCTGATCTTCGGGGCTGCTTTGATTTGGGTTGGACGGAGGTGTAGGAAACTGCACCCTGTGGAACTCTTTCTCTTCGTTTTCGGTGTCGGCTCGGTCGTGATGTACATCTACCTCGGCGAAAAGGTTCCGTGGCTGATGGTTCACCAAGTTTGGGCATTTATCCCCCTGGCCGGGGCCCAGTTGGCCCGCACCTTCGGCCCCAGAGGGCGTTGGTGGAGCCGGACTCTGGCCGGGACCTTGCTCGGCGCGACCGTGTTGGTGAGCCTGGTGGCGAATTTTTCTCTCGAAGAGATCACTCCGAGACAGGACCTGGTCGAGAGCCTTCATTTTGTTCAGACGACGCCGGAATTTACCGCGGCGGCAAAAGAGGCCGGCGCCTTTGTCGGAACGTGGGAGGCGCCCCGGGTCGCGGCTTCGGGCAGTGCCGTGTGGCCTCTCAGCTGGTATTGGCGACAGCTCGATGTGTTGTGGGCTGTTCCTGAAGCTGAGGGCTCTCTCCAGTTGATTATTTGTGATCCGGAGGAGGAAAGCGAACTCGAGGCGATGCTGGGCCAGGGTTGGGGGGAAGAGCGGATCCCGCTGCGCTCGTGGTGGCTGATGTATGAGGGGGAACCCTCCACGAGGGATTGGCTGCGCTATTTTCTCACGCGACGGTTCTGGGCTGATATCGGGAGTACCGAGATCATCGTCTTCAGGCGGAATGGAGTGCGTTAAATGACTGATCGACCCGAACTCTCCGTTGTGATTCCGGCCTTCAACGAGGAGCCGAATATCGGGCCGATGTATGACCGGCTCGTGAAGGCGCTCGAAAGTAAAATCGATGGTCTGGAAATCGTGTTCGTTGACGATGGGTCAAAGGATGCGACATGGGAATGCATCGCGAATTTGGCCGGCGAAGATCGTCGGGTCAAGGGCCTGAGATTTGCCCGAAATTTCGGCCATCAGGCGGCGGTGACCGCGGGCGTCGATGTCGCATCGGGGAAAGCCATTGTCTTGATCGATGCGGATATGCAGGACCCGCCCGAGGTCATCCCGGAGATGATTCAGAGATGGCGTGAAGGCTTCGAAGTCGTGTATGGAAAGAGAATTGCGCGCGAGGGAGAGACTTTCTTCAAGAGGACGAGTGCCGCTCTCTTCTACCGTATTCTGCGGCGGATCACCGACGTGGACATCCCGGCCGACGCGGGAGACTTCCGTTTGATGGGACCGCGTGCGGTGGAGGCATTTCGTGCCCTTCCGGAACGAAATCGTTTCATCCGAGGGCTCGTGAGTTGGATCGGTTTCCCTCAGATTGCGGTGTCCTACCATCGGGAAGCGCGTCATGCGGGTGAGACAAAGTACCCGATCAGGAAAATGATGCGCTTTGCCGTTGATGCCGTGACCTCATTCTCTTTTCTGCCCTTGAGGATGGCGACGGTCTTGGGTTTCATCGTTTCCGGTTCCTCTTTTCTCTACATCCTGCTCGTGTCGGTCCTCAAGGTCGTCGGTGTGATGCGGTTTGGTCACACCTGGCTGATGGCCTCGATTCTCTTCCTCGGCGGGGTTCAGCTCGTCATGATCGGCGTCCTCGGGGAATACCTCGCCCGCGTCTTCGACGAGGTCAAACGCCGCCCCCTGTATTTGGTGGGGGAGAGCACCGATGGCAAGACCGGCGTCGTCCCGCCTCAAAGACCGAATCTTTAGGAATGAGCGGGCTAATCCGGTGACCGAGGTCGCGGGTCCTCGGCAACACGAAGCAAGCCCCTCCACCGGGACGTGCGATCCGCGTTTCTTCGAAGGCACGAGACCAGTGCCTCCCGATGGAGCGTGCGGTCCGCCTGCTGATGAACGCGCTGCCGAAGGCCGGTGTCACAATCCAGGCACCCCGGAATCGTCCGATTCGGCGCCGATGTTCCGTTTACACTGTCATGCATGCTCAGATCTCGTGCCAGGATTAACCTTCCAAACTTTAATGTAAGACCGTTAGTTTACGGTGCTTTGGGGTCTTAGGCAGGTGATCAAGGCCGGGTGATTCGCGGAGAGGGGAGTGAATCGATATTCTTGAG
>JAIOSJ010000361.1 GCA_021107705.1 Thermoanaerobaculales bacterium
AGCTGTGCGTAGTTCATGATGCCGTTGATGGGGTTGTTGATCTCATGGGCCACGCCGCCGGCGAGGGTGCCGATCGACTCCAGCTTCTGCTGCTGCCTGAGTTGCTGCTCCAGCTTGGCCTTTTCCTCCTCGGCCTGCACGCGCGCGGTGATGTCAACCGATACACCGAGTACAGCAGGTATTCCCGCTGAAGTGAACGGGATCTTGGTGGTTTCCATAATTACCTTATGACCATCAGCGTGTGTAAAATCTTCTTCGGGAATAAACTTCAACTTTCCACTGTCAATAACTTGACGGTCATCTGTCAGATAAGATTCATATTGTTCAGAATTAGCCCCCAGCAGTTCCGGATGTGTTTTTCCAACCATATCTTCAGGAGTTGTTCCACTTCCGCTGGCTGCGGCTCTATTAGCCATGATGAAGCGTCCGTCTCTATCTTTTGCGAAGACAAAATGTGGCACTATGTCAATAATCTGTCTGAGCCGAGCCTCGCTTTTCTGAAGCTGTTCCTCCGCCTTCTCACGCTCTTCATCGATTTCCATGCTGTGCAGGGCAAACGCGATGTCGCCGGCGACCTCTTTGAAGAGGGACAGCTCCTCCTCGTCACGGGCAAACTCTCCCGGCACAGATACTGTTATCAGACCGTGGACCTTGCCTTCATGCTCCAGCCGGACAGACACCGCTACTCTTCCCGAATACTGCGGTGCAAGTGGGCAATCGGCGCATTCCGCGACCGGGTCATCGACGATCACTTCTCCGAGGCTGAGCGCCGCCCGTGCGCAATCGGGCAGCTCGCCCCGTCCGAGCTGCTCGGCCATGGGCTCGAAGCTTGCTCCCAGGCCAGACTCGGCCGTTGTAGTCGCCATTTGCTTCTCGTCCAAAAGTGCGAGCCAGGCGTTGGCATAACCCCTGTCCCCGGTGAGGATTTCACAGACGCCCTGGAGCAGCCGATCCCTGTCCTTCTCCTTGGTGATCAACTGGTTGACGTTGCGGACAGCGCGCAGGACAAGGTTGAGGTGCTCTATTCTTTCCTGCGCTCGCTTGAGATCGGTGATCTCGAAGCCGGACTCGATCTTCTGCAATGCCTGTGTCGCCAGCACCGAGAAGCGACGCGCCAGAGTCACATGCTGCTGCGAAAAATGAGCGCGCTCGGGATGCGTGCAGACAAACAGCGTCCTTGGCTCGGACACATGTATCGCAAAATGCAGAGCGGACCGGGCGCCCTGCTTGACCGGGTCGGGCTGTGAGCGCCATTCATCGACGAGTTCCGTGTCGTACACCGCAACGGGTTGACCCGCGAAGGCGCGTTCGAACATGGCCTGCGGGCGCCAGACCGTGTCGGCGAAGGAGGGGTCCGAGCTTGCGATTGCCGTCAGGGTTGTGTCGCTGTTCTCCCTCAATACAAAAGCTGCCTCGAAATCGAGCGGCTCTCGCAAGACGTCGCTGAGCTCGCGGAAGATCTCATCGGGATCCCTGGCCAGGACGATGGCTTGAAGGCCCGCCAGAAGCGCTTCGGACGTTTTGCGCAGCTGTCGTTCGCGTTTTCTGGATTCCTCGAGATCCAGCAGGGCTTCGCGCATCTCCTCCGACCGGTCCATTGCTACTCCTTGTCGGCGGGGCCGAAAACGAGCGCGGCGATCATGAGATTGCCGTGCCTGTTCTCACCCTCGATGAAGCATCCTTGCTCACCAAGTGTGAAGGCGCACAGGAAAGGCGCCTGGTCGAAAGCGGTATCGAGACCCGAAACGATCTCGGGTATGCGATCTTGGATCGAGAGCATGCACCCGGCGCAGTAGAGAACGAGAGCGCCTTCGACCGCGTTCGCGCTGAAAGGCGCCGCTTTCAATGCCTGCGTGGCAACTCTCCCCGCGCGCGTGGCGAGGCTGTCGGCCGTGCCCTTCATCAAGACGATTTCGCGGCCCTCCGGGATCTCCGCAAAGAGCTGGAGCCCTCCGTCCTCAAGGGCTTCGACAGGATAAGACAGCCGGAAATAGGAAACCCCGGCGACCCTGCCGAACCGGACGCCAAGCGGCGAGAATGCCGTAATCGGCACGAGACCTCCGCCATCGGACAAGAAATCCGCGATGAGACCACCGGTCCACTCGTTGTAGACCTGAGCCGCGGGGCGGCCGTCGATCTCGTACAGGGTTCTTCTGGTGGCTCGCGTGACCCGTCCGCGGTGGGCGGTGGGCTCGTACCCGCTGTGAAAGGCGAAACCGAGGCCACCGGACGGGAAGAGGGTCGCGATCGAGACCGCCTGGCGATAGACGCTGTCGTTGGCGAACTGGCGCCATTGCCCGCGCATGTCGTTGTCGGCCGAGCTTCCCCCGATAATCGGCACATCACGCCCGAGATGTTGCTCGACGGCCCGAATCATGACCTCTTCATCTCCGGGGTAGACGGTCGTGATCACGGCCGCGGGCGCCTCGCCTGTGCGGCCCGCCTCGGCCAGAGCCTGTTCCAGGGCAGCGTGTGTCGCGGCCTCCGGATCGTCCCCTGCTTCGGCGATCCCCACACCATAGCGACCCTCCGGGTCGAGCACCCCCAGGATGCCGAGGCCCAGTCCATCTTGAGAGTGAAAACCCGCTTGTGTCGCCACACCGAGACACGAGGTACCTCCTTGAAGAGGAACGTCCGGCGCCAGCGCACGTAGGCGGTTGACCAGAGCCTCGTTGTCGTAGTCACACGAGCTGTGTACCAGCAGGAGTTGCGGGGTATCCCCCAACTCCTCCAACAGAGCTTCGTAGCCCTCCGTGGCAGCCTGTTCAGCGTTGGAATGTGTCGATGCTGCAACGGCGACTTTCATGAGAATCTCCCTTGAGCCGGGCGGCTATCGCAAGAACCCCACAGTGAAACGATATCATGGATTTCTTAATTTGGAGATTGGCGCCAGGACCCTGGTATCTACGACAACCAATGACTAGCGCGAGTTGTGTGTCGAGGCATTACTAAAGGCGCTGAACGGGAGTTGCTTCCTCCATCAATCTACATGCATCATAATAAAGGTGCACATCGCGTGAGCACGCAGGAACTAACTGCCTACGAAGCAACCAATCCCCTTTGAAAGCGCACCAGGGTCCTGGTTAAACCTGTGCAGTATCAAGAATTCCCTTCGGCGGCTATAACGCGGTCGCTGACCAATCCAAGGTGTTACCGTTTTCGAAGCCGTCTGAGAAGATCTCGCTGTCCTCGATGACCGTCAGTGTGTGATCGTCCGATCCGTCACAGCCGGAGCTGTTGGTCACGATCACCGAGTACACGGTCGTTACCGCCGGGCTGACCAGGATCTGCTGAGTGGTTTTGGAGCCCGGGCTCCACAGGTACGAAGAGTAGCCGGCGCCGGCGTCGAGCAGGGCGTTTTCCCCCTGGGGGATCTCATCCGGGCCGGTGATGGTCGGTGAGGGGTTCGAGTGCACGGTCACCATGTGTTCGTCCACACCTTCGCAGCCGTAGCTGTTGGTCACCGTGACCCCAAAGGTGGTCGATCCGTTGAGCGTCGCATTGATCTGCTGGGTGGTTTCTCCCTTCGGCGTCCAGAGATAACTCGAGTACCCGGCGCCGGCATCGAGATCGAACGGCTCGCCGCTACAAGCGTCGCTCGGCCCGTCAATCGTCGGCGACGGCTGCGCGAAGACCAGCAGGTTGTGGGTATCCGAGCCCTCGCAACCATCCCAGGTCGTCGCGGTGCAGGTGTAGAGAGTCGTTATAGTCGGGTTGACCTCGATGACGCGTGTCGTCTCCCCACCGGGGCTCCATTTGTACTCCTTGAACCCCTCGCCACAATTGAGTTCGGCGGTATCACCGAGGCAGATGCCCTCAGGGGCGTCGATCACCGGCTCGGACGCCGGATACACCGTCACGGTATGGTAGTCCAATCCAGAACAGCCGTGGCTGGTCACGACC
This sequence comes from Thermoanaerobaculales bacterium, assembly GCA_021107705.1. Classification (GTDB taxonomy): domain Bacteria; phylum Acidobacteriota; class Thermoanaerobaculia; order Thermoanaerobaculales; family Sulfomarinibacteraceae; genus JAIOSJ01. The sequence goes on from JAIOSJ010000361.1 coordinate 3,904, forward strand.
TCGACCAAGTATTCACTCGTCGTTGACGGACTGACGGTTATGGTCCGCGTCTCTTCGCCGCCAGGCCCCCATTTGTAGGACTCGTAGCCGACGCCGGCGTCAAGCTCGATCGACTCGATACCACAGGTGGATGTGGGCCCGATAATGGTCGGTGACGGGTTGTCGTAAACCGTAACCGTGTGGTCGTCCGTTCCGTCGCAGCCGTCGCCATCCTTGATCCACACCGTGAACACGGTGGTGTCGCTCGGGCTGACGGTGATCTGCTGCGTCGTCTGGCCGCCCGGGCTCCACAGATAGGATGTGTAGCCCGCGCCTGCATTGAGCACGATCGACTCTCCCTCACAGATCGAGCTTGACCCGGTGATCGTCGGCGGCGTCGAAGTGGTACACGAAGGTGTCCGGAAATCACTCTCCTGCCGACCGTCCCACGGCATCGTCAACCACGGGCCGTACTGCAGGAAGGGACTCGTCGTGGGGTCGTAATGGAGCCGCGATCGCCAGTGGTGGACCGTTCCTGCGGCCAAACCGCTGACCGTCTCGCTGAGCGCAACGCCGGCGATGCCGGTGTCCGAGAAACTCGCTCCGAGCACCGTGCCGGCGCCGTCAAAGAGCGTACCGAGCGGTTTGACCTCGACCTCGAGACGACTACGAGTGCGGCCGAAGGGACCTCGGCCGATGATCGCGATCCTGACCCCATCGTCGTTCGACGCGCCGAGGTGAGCGATCGGCGCCGAATCGTCGGCCTGGCGCTGCCGGGGGCGCAGACTCATGCCGGGTCCCTCGTTGCCGTAATAGAGCAGCGCCCGGCCCTCGTCGGTGTTGCCGTTGTCGTAACGATAGGCGCCAACCAAAAGATCGGCGTAGCCGTCACCGTTGACGTCGCCCGCACTACCGAGCGCCCAACCGTATCCCGATTGATCCTGGTCACTCTCGGCGGTCCACGCGGCGCTCGACCCGAGCCCCGACGCCGAGCCCAGATAGACCGACACACGGCCTTCGTTGGTCTCGGGGTTGTCGTACATGTGGGCGCCGACCACGACATCGGCGTAACCGTCGCCATTGACATCGCCCGCGGTCGCCACGGCGTGACCGTAACCGGCCGACGCCTGATCATTGTCGCCGGTCCAGGCAGGGGTCGAAGCGAGACCGCCTGCCGAACCGTGGAAAACCCACGCCTCACCACCCCAGATGCCCGGGTCATACGATCGCGCCCCGACGATGACATCGCTGTAGCCGTCGCCGTTGACATCGCCGGCACTTGCCGCGCCCTCGCCGAGGTAGGCCCCGGCCATGTCGGACACGAAACTCCAGTCCGCGCTTGCGCTGAGTCCGGTCGCCGAACCGTGGTAGAGCGCGACCAGACCTTCGTTGTTGATTCCGGCGTCCCATTCGGGTGCACCGACGATGACATCGCTGTAGCCATCGCCATTGACATCGCCGGCCGTCGCGACCGTGGTCGCGAAGATCGCCGCCGCCTGGTTGCTCTCGGCAGTCCAGTCCGGGCTGGTGGACGGCCACGACGAGGCGCCGTGATAGACAAACGCCCGTCCCTCGTTGCTCTGGCCGGCGTCGTAGTCCGGCGCGCCGACAACGACGTCGGCGAATCCGTCGCCGTTGACGTCACCGGCCGTACCGACCGACATCCCGAAGTGTGCATCCGCCTGGTTGGACTCGGCGAACCACGACGGCGTCGTGCTCAGACCCGCCGCCGAGCCCGGGAATACCACGGCAAGCCCCTCGGCTGATTCGGTGTTTGTCTGGTAGGGAATCCCGACGACGACGTCGGCAAAGCCGTCGCCGTTGA
>JAIOSJ010000252.1 GCA_021107705.1 Thermoanaerobaculales bacterium
AACCCCTTTCCACGCTTCTCCGAAGATCTGATAGCCCTGTGCTAACCCGAGCTTCTTGGAATTATTGGGTGTGGCCGAGAAGGCGGCTGTTCGGTAACCGGCCTCCGTCAACACCTCGGCAAGGGTCGTCGAGGCGACTGAAAGCCTCTGCTCTCGTTTGACTACGCCGTGATCCAAAAAAGAAAGCCCTGTCGCCATGATCGGTACCGAACACAGGGTGTAGGGCGCCAGGGCGACGACATCGGGGAAGACGACTGACTCGGCGGCCAGGGCGTCGATGTAAGGGGTTGTCGGTCGGTCACCGCCGTAGCACCCGAACCGATCCGGCCGAGCTGCGTCCAGAATCAGGACGACCAGATTGACCGGTCGGGTCTCAGCGGTATCGGTAAGCTCCCGTTCGTCCATAGATGGCGGGTTCAGGGAGGTCAGCCACGGGGCGGCAAGGCGAAGAGTTGAGTCGGTGTCGGCCTGGACCTCGATTTCAAGAAAGGCAGTGTCGAAATGATCCGGCAGCCGGATCGTTGCGTTGGCCGCCCCACCGACAGGCTCGATCACCAGGTTCGCTGGGACCGCCTGACCCGCTAAACCGTGTGCGGTGACGTTCAGCGAACCTGCCGAGGTGGCTGGATAAATCTCGAGGTTCAGCTGTTTTCGGCCTTCCGGATTGACCGCAGTGACGATGGTACCGCTTTTCCGAATGACCAAGCGTTGTTTGCTGTCGATGAAGACCAAAGATCTCTTTTCCCTCTCGATGAGATCTCGGAATATTCTGACTGTTCGGACCGAGGCGACGATGTTGCCAAAACTGCCGTCCAGGATCGTAATGTTCCGAAACCAGGCCGCCAGGGGGCGTTCGTCGTCTCCGCGTCCGCGGTCCACCGGCCTGACGGTGTAATCGAAGTTGAAGACCAGCCGGTTGAGCCCTTCCATCTGAGTTTCGGCAGGCATCCGAAGTGTTGACAGCGGGTTGGCGTCTGAGAACCTCACCCGCCCCAGCCTGTGACCGTTGAGTAAAACGGTTGCATGTTGGGTTCGTTCGAACAGGCCCTTGGTGGGGTTGGTGTTGAGGATCAAAGATCGAGGTCTCACCGTATCCATTCGAAAATCCAGGACGGCCTTCGGACCGATTGCCCAGGTGCCTGTCTCTCCACGATTGGACCACCCTGCGGTCGTCGTGAAAGCCGGGAAACCTACTTCGACGGGATAGTCGTCAACCCGGTGGAGATCGAACAGCAAAAACCCCTTTTCATCCGCGGGTACCGCGTCAAGCCAGGTGATGCCGGGAAGACATGCAGAGGCGGGTGATCGAAACTTAAAGCTCAATTGACGGCGACTGTACCGGAGGCCGAAAACACCGGCCACCAAGGCGGCTATCAACAACGTGGCCAGGATCGGCAGGATCCCTTTCTTCATGGTCTCACTCTACCCACTGGTGTTCCTGTACCCCTGTGGCACCTGTCTTTGTCCATGGTTCCGCAACCTCCAACATGAGAAGCGAATGCTTCACTCACTGCGTTTCGAATGGCCAAGCAATTGAAGGCTAGCATGGGCTTTCCGGTTTGAACAACGCTGCGGCAGGGAGCCCCGACGCGCCTATCAGGCGACTCAGCTTGACATCACTCGCCAATAGTGAAAATATCCGCCAATAGTGAAAATATCAACCCCCAACGACAACAAATTGAGACGTGGTCCGGAGGGATGCCATGCCGGGTCCAAGTTCTATGGCAATGATATTTGGGTGGGGTCCCCCGCAACTCTTGATATCGGTCTGCACGTTGCAAAACACAGGTGGGATATCAACCGAGAAACGTATTACGCCGAGGTTTTTGACAACGCCATCTCCGGCGCTGTCATCAACTTAATGATCGACGGACACGTTGGTGGTATCATCAAAAACAACTCGATTGGGGCGCCTGCGACGCACTTCTTGGACCCTCTGTTGGACCCAGCCTGTGGCACTTGCTTCCAGGATCCGTACGCGGCACGCTACACGGTTGTTCATACAGCCGATGCCTGCCTTCAGGAAGAGGTAGTTCCGGAACCATTTTTCTTCCACGGCAAGAATATCTGCGGCATTGACAAAAATCCGGTTGTGAATTGGTGCGGTAACCAGGCACTGTTCAGCCAATACAGAGATCTTCCGTCCGTGCTCGACCCAGGTGAAGTCTGGGAAGTCAAAGTCATATTGGAAAACTGGGGTGAGTTTGTCTGGACCCAGGACGAGAAGATAAAGCTGGCCTCGCGGGTGGGTTCGACTTGGGGTGTGACACGTGTGTACCTTCCGTCGTCTGTTTTCAAGGTTGGGCGACGCAGTCGTAGTTGCGCTCCGTCGAGGAGAACGATTTGCGAAAAGCACGACAGATGGCTGCCAGGCGCTGCCCGAAGTAGATACCTGGTGAGATATGTGGGCTAGATTGACCGAGGCGTGCGGTGACCCTTGCTCTGTCCCTGCGGGGGAGAACTCCGTACGCAGATGTTTGAGAACTCTGAACAGACCGGCCTTCTCATTGGTCGTTGTCCTTGCCGCGGTTGCGATGGTGGGTTGTCGACGAGACCCCGTCGACCCGGTTGGCGAGGGTGGGGCGCCGGAAATCCGCGGCCCGGTGGCCATCGATCTGGTCGATCGATTTCCGGCGGCGAGGGTCCTGTCTGAGCACTCGAAGATCACGTTCGGCGACTCTGCCGACTCGGCACGTCTGATTTCCGGTTGGGACCGCTCTGAGATTCAGATGGGGAATGGCAGGACCTTCACCTGGGCGAATGCCGAGGCGTCGGAACTGGTTATCGATCTCACTTCAGCCGAGGCCCGGCGGCTCGAAATGCGCTGTTGGCCGTTCCGTTTCCCAGGGTCACCCGACCAGACCGTCACTCTGATCGTCAACGGCGGCAGGGCCGGTATCGCCACAATCAGACCATCGCGAAGGAGAATTTACTTTGACATCCCGGAGGGTGTCCTGCTGCCGGGCAGAAATTTGCTGCGATTCGAATACGGTTATGCAGGTTCTCCAAAGACCTTTAAACCGGGTTCAAATGACCGCCGTCGCCTTGCTGCGGGCTTCGAGGAACTCAGTGTTCATCCAACTGAGGCGGCGCTGGAAACGGCCGTTGAGAGGGTGGTGGTCGTTGGATCTGAACAGATTCTTCAGGGTCCGGCCACTGCGGTGGTTTACGATCTGATCGGCCCCCGAAACGGCCTTTTGTCGGTTGAGGCCGATTTTGACGGCGGTTTCTCCGGCACAGCGGAGGTGTGGCTCCGCCCGGAGGAAGGCGTAGCAAAGAGGTTGATGCGGTTCGAACCCGGTGGCCCGGCGGGGCAGGCCAAGGCGGCCGATCTGGGAGACATGGCGGGACGGAGATTCGACTTGGTCTTCGCGGTATCCGGTGGCGGCGGCGAAGTCCTGTGGACGAGGCCGCGGCTTCATGGTCAGGCGGAAGCTCCCAACCTCCCGGTGAATGTCGTGTTGATCGTCGTCGATACCCTGCGTGCGGATGCGTTGGGAGTTTACGGTGGATCGGCGAGGACTCCCCGAATTGATCAACTTGCTCGTGAGGGGGTTGTCTTCGATCGGGCAACATCGCATATTCCGATAACCGGACCGAGTCATTCTTCGATGTTCACGTCGCGTCTCCCCTTTCAGCATGGGGTGCTGAACAACGCCAGAACCCTCAGCCATGATTTTGAGACTGTGGCAGAAGTCTTCCGCGAATCCGGTCGTCGGACAGCCGGCTTCGTAAGCCTCGGAGTTCTTCACCACGACTTCGGTTTCGATCAGGGCTTCGATCACTACGGTGACAGCTTCAGTTGGGATTGGATGAAAAGCGCCGACGAGGTGCTGTCAGAGGTCATGACCTGGCTTGACCATTCGTTTCTGGACCCGTTCTTTCTGTGGGTGCACCTTTCGGATCCCCATGAGCCGTATTCTCCGCCGGGTCTCGAATATCCTCGGCTTCGGGTGCTGCATGACGGCGTTGAAATCCACCAGATCACTGCCGACGGGAACGGTGAGCCGATCCATCTCATGATACCGGCGGGCAGGAGCCGGCTTCGCCTCGAGTTGGTTGACGCAAAAGAAGAACGGATGTTCCGGCTCCCCTCAGTACGGCTCCTCGGACGGACCTTCAAACTTGAGCCCAGTACGGGACTGCTGGGGCCGATCGTCTCTGATGATAACGCCAGGAACATTGTGAAAACTCGTTTTCCGGCGGAGTGGACGATCGACAATTCGGGGAGGAAACGTGGCGGGATCATTAAAATCCATTGTGCCGAAATACTCTCTTTGAACGAGGTCCGCAAACGGTACCGCCTCGAAGTCGAAGCTGTGGACGCGGCCATCGGCCACCTGTTGGATCAACTCAAGGCTCGGGGACACACTGAGAACGCCATAATCGTCATTGTGTCGGATCATGGCGAAGGCATTGGAGATCATGGACTTATCGGCCACATTGAGCAGTTGTATGACAGCCTGGTAAGGGTTCCCCTGATCATATGGTCACCGGGGAGGGTTCCGGAGGGCCTTCGAATTCAGGAAAGTGTTTCGCTCATCGACCTGGCACCCACCCTGGCCGAACTCGCCGGTGTCCGCCCACCGAAAGGGGCGGTCGGTCGGAGTCTGGTGGTTTCTTGGGAGCGAGAAGCCGAAGACATCCCTGTCGTCATCGAGACTCATCGTCCGGAAGCGTCTAGAGATCTCGAGGGATTGTTGTGGCACGGTCACAAGCTGATTCGCTGGTCCGGCGGTGGTGGGGAAGTCGAACTCTACGATATTTCGGCCGATCCGGATGAACTGGTGAACCTGGCACAGGAGCGGCCGGACCTCGTTGCGGAACTCTCTGCCCAACTCGACAGAATTCTCGCAGGTGGGGGGCGCTCAGCGGTCGAAGTCGAACTGACCGACGAAGAGCGCGATCAGCTCCGGGCCCTCGGATACGTCCACT
>JAIOSJ010000344.1 GCA_021107705.1 Thermoanaerobaculales bacterium
AACGTTGTGAACCTGAGGGGTTGATCATGCGACGACTGATTTTCGCTCTAACTCTGGTGGCCCTCGTCGGCGGCGTCGGTTTCGCCCAGGCAAACGCGATGGTGCTGACGTCCCAAGGCCACCTCTACAAGGTGTGGGTTGCCGATGAGGGCCTGGTCCTCACTCATAGCGGCTCCGACATCGATTCCCAGGAGGCAGTCGTGCCTCAGACCGTAGGCATGGACCTGGATAGGGTCGTTCTCGTTGTCGATGAAGCGACGGCGACGCCCTTCATCATCTGGACCGATTCTTTGGACGGCCTCTCGTCCGTCAGACTGGCCGCGCTTGTCGATGGAACCTGGTTCGGACCGGCCGTTCTCGGGGGCGAGGACGGCACAGTGCTGACCAACCCGCACGCCTTGATCCACAAAGTTCGCACCGTCATCGAAGGCGACGACGGGTCGGAATCCGAGATTCTCGAAACGACCTTCCTGCATACCGTCTGGTGGCGTCACGACAACGTAACGGCTCTGGGACACGCGGTCTACCTCCCCATCCCGCTGGACTCCAACGGCATTCCTCTACTGAATGAGGCGGAGGCCCACGACCTGGAGAACCTCCTCCCCTTCGGCGTCGCATGCGACAACAATCCCGATGTTGCCGGCCTGGCCTCCGCCCGATTCTTCGTCGGCGCCGGCGGCCTCCCCCAACTGTTCACCCCGGATTTTGGCGACTGCGTCTTCCACCTGTTGGGCATCGACTACGAGGTCGAAGAGCAATTGGACCCCTACACCGGACTGAAACGCCGAAGGCAGGTCGTTATTTTCCGCTCCGGCGACGTCATGATGGCCATTCCACAGGACGTCAACCTCGAAGCTTCCAAGATGTTCCTTGGACGCGCTGACTCCGTCCTGATCTATTGGGACGGCAACGAAGCGGTCGAATGGATTCTGTCCGGCGACGCAGGTTGGACGGACGTCAAGAGCCTGACTCTCGACGCCGACATCAATCACGAACAAGCGGTTGAACTCTTGAGGGAGCTGGCCCGCTGAGTTATCGAACAGATTAACAAAAGGCCCACCGCGACGGTGGGCCTTTTTCTTGGCAACAGTCATCGTCATCCTCGGCTGCGGATTGGCCTACGCCATGAGTGTTTCTTACACCGTGGAAGTCATCGACGGAAACACGGAAAATCCAATTGAAGACGCTGATGTGTATTTGATTGGTACTGTGTTTTTGGAAAAACCTCCTGGATTTCTCACGTATGAGGAGGTGACAGATGAAGACGGGGAAGCATATTTCCCCAGCGTCCAGACGGGCGAATATTCATTGGTGATTATGGCGGACGGTTACGGCCCGTATTCTGAGGTTGTAACCATCGATGCGAGCAAACGACGCCGGTCGATCGCTGTATTCTAAAGCTAGAGAATCCTGAATCCGAACGAGCCGGGCCCAACGGTCCGGCTCGTTTCGCTCGAACAGCATCGCCGACTGCAATATCAATTTCGAACCGTCGTATACTGAACCGTACAAAAGGTGGTGTGAGGGGATGGTGCTCGGCCGAGGCGCCTCCTATTCGATCCTGCCTGTCGTTCCAATAAGTTCTCCAAGCGCCTCGGCATAACCGTCCCAGGTCCACTTCTTCATCGACGCACGGGCGCCGGAGGCAAGCGCGGAAAGCCGCCCTTCACCGAGAAGATTTTCCAAGCCTTTCGACAGCTCATCGGCGGAGCCCGGACCGACCAACAGACCGTTCACGCCGTGTTCGACCATTTCCCCGAGACCCCCGACCCGAGTGCTCAAGACCGGAACCCCGCGGCTGAGAGCCAATGGCGCAACGGCAGATTGCGTCCCACTGCGATAGGGTAGGATAACCAAATCTGCCGCAGCCAGAAACTCCTCCACCTCCCTCTCGGAGATCCACTTGAGGCGAAGCTCAACTCGGTTCCCGAGGTCCAGCCTCTGAACCTGCGCCGGGAGATCCTTTCCGAGATCTCCCCACGGCTCACCGGCAACGATCAGGCGCCACGACGATTGGCCACCCAACTCGGCCATGGCGTCCAGAAGAACGTCAACCCCCTTGTAGGGTCGAATGAGGCCAAAGAAAAGAGCCAGGAACTCGTCTGGTGAAACACCCAGCCTTTCTCTTGCAGGTTTTCGGCTACAGGCCTCGCCCCGCTGCACCGGCGGCGGCAACACATGATGTCCAATAGGCTGATCAGGGAAAGATGCCGCAAGTTCCTGGGCCAACACCTGAGCATGAGTGAACAGCCCGTCGCACCGGCTAAGGACCTGTTCCGCAGCCCTTCGGCGGAACGAACTCGATTCATGATCGACCGGGTTGTGAACCACCCCTATAGCGGGCGGGCGGTTTTTCGCCTTCAGAAGATACATCCACCAAGGCGCCCAGACCCAGGTCCAATAAGGGAAGATCCAATAATCACCCGCCCACTCCAGTGCCCGGCGGCGCGCACGGGGCCACGTCCATGGTTCCAAGGGCGAGAACAGGGCCTCAGCCCATTCCAAGCGAGGACACGCTTCCGGGTCCTGATCGCCTCCCCCTGGGTAGAGCCATTGTGGATATTGGCGCGTGGGGGTGACAAACTGTACCTGATGGCCCCCGGCTCCCAAGGCTTGGACCAATGAGGTTGTCGTCGAGGCAATACCGCCGCGAAAGGGATTCCCGGGGCCAAAGATCGTCAGACGCACGGTCAACGGGTCGGCGGGTGGGTCGCCTTGCCCAACCTCGCTTCGAGGCGCATACGAACCGGGTCCGGAACCAATCCGGTGACGTCGCCACCGAGGGCTACGACTTCTTTGACGACCCGCGATGACAGGTAGGTAAATTCCTCCCTTGGAGTCAGGAACACCGTTTCCGCATCGGGATAGAGATGTCGGTTCATCAATGCCATCATAAATTCGTACTCAAAATCCGACACCGCTCGGATTCCACGAATGACAATTGAGGCCCCGACTTCATGGAGAAAATTCACCAGCAGCCCGTTGAATGAGCAGACCTCAATCGAAGGGTCGCCCGCCCATATCTCCTTCATCATCTCCAACCGCTCCGCGGGCGAAAATAGGCTGCCCTTCGCCGAATTGTCCAGCACCGCAACGATGACCTTCGGAAAGATCTTGGCGGCCCTCTCCACAATCGCCACGTGCCCCAGATGGATCGGGTCGAATGAACCGGGGTACACGGCAACCGGAGGATGCGGTTCGCGAGAAATAGTCATAATCCCTCCTCAACGCCCTTGACCGATCGATTATTGTGGCGGTCAAACGCGCGGACAACCACGAAATGACCTCCGGCTTTCCTTGGGAGACTGAAATGCTCCTCAGCGCCGTCGAGAAGCCCATCCTCCGGCTCGAGGCTGATCCAACGCTCTCCATCCCATGAGGCCTCAACCTTGGCCAAGGCAGAATTGTCCTGCACCACGATCGCCCAGGCATCTCCATTCTCATGAACCACAATCTCCGGAGAGGTACTGTCCACAACGAACCAGGA
>JAIOSJ010000028.1 GCA_021107705.1 Thermoanaerobaculales bacterium
CCCGTCAGTGAAATGCGCATGAAGCGCATACCTGGAACCTTTCTTTGGTAAAGTAGAGGTAGATGGAAAAAGGAAATCACTATCCATCATGTTGGCCCCAGGATATACCGGGGCAACTCAGGTTTGAAGTCAGGGAACGAGTGTCAATCACGTCACGATGTGGGCCGGGGAGGCTCATGTTTCGGAGGTGGCTTAAACCAGGGCGATCCAGAACCAGGCACGGGACCGAAGGTGGCACTGCTTTTTCCGTGAATGCAGCAAACCGCATAGGACCTGTCCATCTGATTCTCGAACGCCTGCATCGCGCACCCGATGCGCGGGAACGGAGTTCTCCCATGAAGGCGACTGCGCTCGCGATCATGCTCACCCTATTCTTTGCGATCCCATCCGGCGCCCTGCCAGACCTCATCTTCGCCGATGACTTCGAGGGCGGGGATCCGCTCAACTGGAGTTCCGTGGTTGGTTACCAGGCGCCGGTTTGCGTGGCCGAGGGAACCGGAATCTACGAAGGAGACAACATCGCGGATTTCTCCCTGAGCAATTGCTCTGGCACTAGCGTTTCTCTGCACAGTCGCTGCTCTGTCGCAAAAGGCGTCCTGGTCGTACATGTGGCCGGTTGGGATCCAGCCGGGACAGCCCTCATCGGGTCGATCCTGTCAGGTATGGCCGACGAGCTGTCCCAAGGTCTGGATCTGATGGTCGTTCTGGGAGAAGACCCTGCGGGACAGACCCCATCGTTCGCCTATTGCGCGGTTTTTGCCGCAGCCAATTCCCTATCCGATAACCAAATCTTCATCGATGGTGGCTGGTCTCTGACTCGCGCCAACATCTACGCCTACCCAACCTCCGGAACGGACTTCATGATTCCATGGACGGGTCTCCTGGACGGAGACAATATGCTCTACGTCTACGGCGAAGGCGAAGGCAGCGGAAATCTCGGTAGCGCCGTTGCTCAGGTAATGGCGGACTAAAGAAGCCACTGCTCAGAATCCCAGGTTTGTGAGAGGCACCCCTAGCCCGCACTTCTCACCAGTTTTCGTAGCGAGACGCCCGAGACGGTGTGCCATGCTGGGTTTTTCGTGACTTGACCGACGTAGACGTGCTTGACAGTCCATTGAGGAGGGCGAGTTGCGAAAAGCACGGCAGGGTACAGTGTATCGGGTGTCGTAGTAGATCACTGGTGAGAAGTACGGGCTAGGAAGAAGCTATGAACCACACTTATGTAGCGCGCTACATAAGTGCCGATATGTAGTGTGGCCGAATATTTCGTGAATTCGAGGACCCGCGACCTCGATCACCGGGTTGGCCGAACCTTCCAAACAACGTGACGGCGCGCCCCGACGGGACGTGCCTCTGCCGACGTTCTTCTGTTTGTCGTTACGATTACCCATCGCGCTGAAGACGAACGTCGGCGGTGGCAATCCTCGGGAAAACCGATTCGACCTCGGTCCTCCCGGTGACGAAGTAGGCCGCCGCTCGTCTGAGCAGCGTGGTTGCAGCCGCCTCGACCTTCTTCCCTCGCGACCGCGCTGCTCGGGCGACGCTGGGGTGGCGACAGCCACACCAGAAGGCCGGGGTTCAACAATGGAAATGTTTCCCCCGCGCGGTTAACCTATGATCATACCCTCGAAAGGGGCACCCGAACGAGCCGTGGAAAAATCTGAGACTTACCTGTCCCTGCTGATTCCTCGCCTTGCGATGGTTCTCTTCGGCGCCTTTGTAATATCCATCCTTCTCTACGCCGCCGGCATCAAATCACCTTTCGAGTGGGATGAGATCCTTTTCGCCAGGGCGGTGGAACACTATGATGCCGCCACGAATTCTCCCCACATGCCGGGCTACCCGGCTTTCGTCCTGGCGACACGGATCGTGGCACTCGCGGTCCACGATGCTGTCAAAGCGGTGCAGATCACCAGCCTGATCGCTGCCGTCCTGGCTCTCATCCTGGTCTTTATTACAGCGAGAAAGCTTGGATTGGAATTTTTTCGGGCATGTCTTGCTTCTGCCGTCGTCGCACTCTGCCCGTGTTTCCTCTGGTTTAGCGGTACCGGTCTCTCCGACGCGGCGGGGGCCCTGAGTTGTTGTGCGGTTTTCTGGGCCGTCCTTCACGGGGGAAGGTCGTTGCGGTGGACCGTTCTCACTGGGGTTTTGGCAGCCCTTGCGGTCGGCATTCGTTCACAAGCGATCTACGTTCTGGCACCGTTGAGCGTGGTTGCCCTGATCGAATGGAGAACCAAGACTCCTCTCCGACTGGTGACCGCTGCCGGCGCAGCATTTCTGACTTCGGTCGCGATTTGGCTCCCGGCGATCCTTCTCACGGGGCCATCCCGGTGGTGGGCAGCCTTTTTGTGGCAGTTGCAGTGGGTACGACAGGAACGGATCAACGGGCTTGCTCTCCCCTATGCAAAGTGGGCCTGGATCGAGCAGGGCTGGTTCATCCGTCCGTTCGGAACCGCATGGCTGGCAGCGTTTTTCTGGCTTTCCGCCACTGCGGGCGCAATCATCCTTTGGCGTTCGGGACGGCGTCGCATCGTACTCTATTGCCTCGGGGTAGGTTCGGTTTCGCTTCTTTTGACGATGTTCAGTCTCGATCTGCGGAATGGTTCTCGGTATATCCTCCCATCACTGGTTTTTTTCAGTTTCCTCATCGCTGGAGGGACTGGTGGATCCCGTTGGCGTGGACGGTTGATGGCCGGCGCCACCGCCCTCTTTATGATTGGCTCCGTGGCCTGGGTTTTTCCGGGTCTGGCTCTGAGGCGATCAGAAAGCTCTCCCGTGATTCGTGTCCTCGAAGGGATTCGTGCTGAGTATGGGTTGAAAGACGCCAACGTATTATATGAAGAAAAGCTATGGCATCATACCGAATGGATGCTCGGGCGCGAGGGCTACGAGATACATACGATGAGCGAGTTGGAGGAGTGGTCCAGGACCCATCAGAAGGATCTACGGTCAATCGTCGCCATCTGTTCACACCGCGGGTCGACTGCTGAAGACGCGGCGTTCCGTGCCGAGTAGGTCTCTCATCAGTTTGGCGCGATGGGCCCCG
>JAIOSJ010000418.1 GCA_021107705.1 Thermoanaerobaculales bacterium
AGCGCCTATCTTGCGCACCTCGACAAGGCGTCGTCGTGGCGGTTGGTCGAGAGCTTGAAAAGACGATTTCCGTGGTTGGAGGAGTACTTTCGCCGGCATGGATCGAAGGTGGCCTTTGTGTGCCCAACGCCGACTGGAGCTTTGCGGTATTTGGAACAGGTGGAACATTTCGCCCGGCACCTGCCCGGGCATGTGCTGGTAATACGGCTCGGTGGCTTTGTCGAGGTTGTTCCACCAGAGAATCTCGGTGAGCGGTCGTATCGCATGCCCTATCGGTGGGTTGAGGCCCTTCGCCGGCGACTGTGGGCAAGCGAAATGCCGGTAGCGTGGATTGCCGAAACGGGTCGCAGGATCTCACGGGTCAACGAGCGTGCGTTGGTTTGCCGGTGGCCTGCGAAGCCGCGAGGATTCCAAAGGAACCCAGTGTGGGCTGGTCCTGGGGCCGGGACGGCTGGCCGTTGATCGGGGCCGTGATCCATGTCCGGCGGCCGCATCGACAAACGGCGGCCGGCTTCCAGCGTCGCAAACCGCGACAGATGGCCGCGACAGCGGCAGATGCCGGCCACTCCGGCACGATGGGTCATGATCACCCTTTCGGATTGAGCAACCGCCAGGTCATCGCTCGAACACGGTCGAAGAGTTCGAGCGCCGTATGTGCTCGGGTCTTGTCGATAGCGCCGGCATGGATGAGAAGCCTCAGGTGGCTATCGACCTCTTTGGCTGAGCCGTAAGCAATTCGCCAATGATACATCCGGTCTCGGCCGGTCCTGCCATGACCTTCGGAGAGGTTTGCAGGAACAGATGACGCCGACCGAATGACCTGATCCGCAAGACTCTTGAGGGGTGCCGGCACCCTGGTTACGAGTACGATTGAGAGTCCGGCGGCTTCGAGAGCAACCGAGTGGACGTCGAGTGTGTTGCCTGGGAGCGCGTGAGACATGATTTTCTCCGTGTTGTTCATGCGTCTCCCAAAGCTGGTGGAGACAATCGTTGTCAAGGGTCGCGCAGCGACCGGCTCATGGCCGGCTTGCCCTTGACCACGGTTGTCCTACCAGCTATCCACCCTCACCAAATGAACAACACGGAGGAAATCATGTACGCGGCTCACCACCGGCCACGCAGCGGTCCACGGACGCGGACTTCCGCCGCCGTCGCGGATCACGGACGCGGTCCCGGACGCCGTCGCGGTCCCGGACGCGGACTTCCGCCGCCGACGCGGATCACGGACACGGTGACGGACGCCGTCGCGGATCACGGACGCGGTCCCCGTCGCGGATCACTGACTTGGATCACCGTCCCGGCCCCTGTCGTCTGACGCTGAACCTGTCCCTGCCATCTTCCACCGCCGCAGTAGATCACTGGTGAGAAGTGCGGGTTAGGGGATTGTGGACTCGAAGAGACTCGAATTTCTTGAAGTCGGAGTCGTTGGTGGCAATATCGCGAACGCCGTGTTCGAGGAGAATGGCGGCGATGTGCGCATCGGGAACCAGGTTTCCCCGAATGACGACGGTTCGACTGATTTCCTCGTAACAGGGCCAGAAATTCGGGCCTTCGCCAAGTGGTCGGCAATGTGGCATGCTGAGCAACTCGGCAATATTGCTGTGTGCGGCCTCCGGAGTCATGGGAGATTTGAATATCGCGCCATGGGTTGCAATTCGGAGGTAACCCATGATGACGGGCCAGGGGAGGTAGAGAAGTTCTCTTCCGGTGGACCGTTCCTCGAGGAATGCCAGCGCTGACTTGTGGAATGGGCTTTCGCTGTCCGAAGCATAGAGAAGGATGTTTGTGTCAACGGCAATGCTCACGGTCGCCTACCCTCGTCAAGCGCAGAATAGAGGGCCTCCTTGTCGGCAAGATCGACCCGGGCGCCCATCGCAGCGGTGCGCCATCTGAAGGAAGAGGCGCCATTCTTCGTACCACGATGGCTTGCAAGGGCCTCGGCAAGCAGCCGCGATACGGCTTTGCCCAAAGAAAGGCCTTCAGCGGCGGCACTCCTTTTGACCTCATTCAGGATTGGGTCCTCAATATCGACCGTCGTTCTCATGCATCTGATGATATATATTTTCGCATCAGATGTCAATTCGGGAAAGCTCTGTTGGTTGACCGGGGTCGCGCTCTGTAAATTGAGGATGACCGATGATAGCCGGACTTGCCCCGCGTTTTTGGGGCTGGAGCGCCTGTGAGGATGCCGACGCCGCCCCCAAACGCCGACGCTCGTGACTGTTGCTGTCTTCTGATACTGCCAACTGAACCTGTCTCTGCCCCTGATTCTGCATGCTGCCCACTGTCCCTGCTCTTTAAGAAGCTGACAGCTGATCGCTACTTCTTAAAAAGCGCGTCGAAGGCCGACCGCGCGTCGGATGGACTGCCCACGTCGGGCTCCATCGCAGCCCTCTTCGACTTCAGATCTCGGATGACCTTGGGTTCGAAGAAGGTGCATTTATTGGCCTTCGTCTTGCTTTCGATTCGGGCCTCAATGGGTTTGCGGCATTCAAAGAGAGCTCCGGTGCTGAAGTAGCGGCAATTCGTGCAGCTGTGGAGGGCCGAGTTGCATGAGGGACAGTTCAGATCGGGGGCGATCTCCACCATCTTGATTTCGGTCCCGCAGCGGGCGCACTTGAAGGCGATTTCGGTGGGCATACCGACGCCGCGTCCACGAGGTCCCTCACTGTAGTCCCGCGGCCCGCTCCTCGACCGACTCGGTTTCTGAGGTTGATCGTGTCGGTCGTCATCGTCCTGATAGCCTCGGTGTCGATATTTTCTGTCACTCATGATTGCTCCGGTGCGCGGGTCCAGGCTGGCGAGTGGTTTGATCCCTCACTGGTGAGTTGATGTGGCGTTCCGTTGGCGTCGGTAATGAAGATCTGCGGTGTTCCGGTGCGCCCGCTCTCGAAGGCGATCATGGAACCGTCGGGAGAGAAGTGTGGACTTTCATTACTGCCCGGTCCCGGAATCACCGTTCTCTTGCCATCGACAATATCGATTGTCGCTAACTGGAAGCGGTCGATGATCCGGGTCGTGCAAACGATTCGGGTTCCGTCCTCGGCGAAGGTTGCTTCGTCATGGAAAGCTCCTTCGAAGGTGAGGCGCCTCACGTTGGTGCCGTCAGCCCCCATGAGATAGATCTGGGGCGAGCCGGAGCGAGCGGAGGTGAAGGCGATTTGACGTCCATTCGAAGCCCATGCGGGTTGAGTGTCGATGGCCCGGGCCGTCGTCAGACGTTGGGCCTCACCGCCTTTGGTGGGTATTATCCAGATGTCCACATTGCCTTCGATGCTCGAGGCAAATGCGATCCTTTTGCCGTCCGGCGAGAAGGCCGCCGAGGAGTTCACGCCGCCTTTGTCCCACAGTAATTTCAAATATCCTTCGGAGGGAGTCAGCAGGTAGATCGCCGGGGCCCCCCTGAGATAGGAAGTAAAGACGAGGTGACGCCCGTCCGGTGACCATGCCGGCGCCAGTGCAATCGAACGGTGTTTGGTGAGTTGTGTCGGGTTGGAGCCGTCCCAGTCCATCATCCACAGTTCGGGATGACCCGACCGATTCGAGACGAAGGCGATCCGTGAAAGGAAGGGGCCGGGCCGACCGGTGAAAACTTGGACGAGGTCGTTGGCAAGTGTGTGGGCCGCGACCGGGGCGGCTGAGATGCCGGCCCGATATCGTTTTGCGTAGGCCAATTCACCTGATACCAGATCGACCAGGCGAGCCTCGATCACAATCTGACCTCCGGCTCGCACAAGAGTCCCACTGAGCAGGAACTGAGCCCCGATGGCCCGCCAGCGCTGGTGGAGGACCTCCGGCCTGGGGTCATCTTCCACCAACGAGTAGAGGCGAGGCTCGACAACCGCAATTGGAGCAGCAGCCAAGAGATCGTTGGTCAAGGTGTCCTGGAAGGGGCCAGTCACATCGATTGGGGTGCCGGGCAGAATGAGGAAAGGGGGCGCTGCGACCGCAACCCGACTCAGTCCGGGACGCGTGATCTCGAGGTATATCTCGTCGCTCTGGGAGGCGGCTGAGCCTGTCACGAGCAGGGCGGTTGCGATCAGAAGAAGGTAAAAATATGATCGATTCATAAATAAAGCTCCCTGGATCAGTTCGTGTCCCTGAAAGAGTCTGTCACATCACTCGGTATTCGCGAACCTGAGGTGCACCGTCAGGTTCGGTTTCAGATAAGCCGGCGGCAGCGGGGGCAGAGGATTGGCGGCATAAAGAGCACGCAACACGGCGCGGTCAAAGGATGAATTTCCCGAACTCTCTTCGAGGGCGATGCCGACGACTCGGCCGCCTTTCATGATCGTGAAGCGGGCGCGGGCGGCGGTTCCCATTGGAACCGGCGGTTTGTACCAGCGGGATTCGATCAGAGTCAACATTCGTTGAAGGTAATAGGTGAACTGAAAATCTGATGGAACGGCTGAATCGGCGCTTTCCCCACCCCCACCGAGGCTGAGACCCCCGCCTCGGGAAACGACGGCGTCAGTCTCCGGAGGGGTGGTCGGCGCCGGTTTTGAGCGGGCGCCGAGTTCCGGCATCGCGTCGGCGCTAGCCTTCGGTATTTCGCTTCTTTCGGCGCGTGATTTGGGGACCGAGGTGGGCTGAGGGACGGGCGTGGGTGGCGCAGTCGTAGGTTGGGGAAGGGGCGTTGCAACCATGGGGCGGCTCGAGGCTTGTGAGGAAGCGGCCTTTGGTTGGGTCGGCCTCTCGCGAATCAGTCTGACCGACACCGTCGGGAGGTGGGCCACCCGTGGTCTGGGCTTGTGTTTCCCGGTGATAAATACGGCCCCCACCAGGGCAACGTGGAGACCGGTCGCCAGAAAAACGAAGGGCAGGAGGCGGGGCCGGTGTCGTTCTATCTCGGCCAGCGACCGAGAAACGGGGTCCATTCAGTCCCCCTCTGGTTGAGTGACAAGGCCCACCTGCTCGACCCCCACCGAATGCAAAACCGCCATCACCCGGACGATCTCGCCGTAAGGCAGGCTCTTGTCGGCCTTGAGATACACCGGCCGTGGTTCCCCTCCCAAAAGGGCGCCGATGCGGTCCGGCAGGAGTTGGAGATGAACCGGTTCATCTTCCAAAATGACGACTCGGTCGCGAGTTACGGTGAGAACCAACGGCTCGGGGCCCTTGCTGGCAAGGGAAGGTGCGTTTTGCTTGGGGAGGTTCACCTTCAGACCCTGAGCGAGCATCGGCGCGGTGATGATGAAGATGATCAGGAGCACCAACATCACATCGACCAGAGGGGTGACATTGATTTCGGCCATTTCGCTGAGATCAGAAGATGGGCGACCTGCCATGTGTTCTTTTCTCCCCGTCAGAGGCTTCAGGTGAAATTACGTTCGACCAGGTTGAGAAACTCGAGCATGAAATCGTCCATCATGCGGTCGAGCTTCCGCGTCCTGGCGAGAAGGTGGTTGTAGGCGACAACCGCCGGAATGGCCGCGAGCAACCCGGCCGCCGTATTGACCAGGGCCTCCGCGATTCCGGGTGCGACCGTCAAGAGAGAGGTTGAGCCGGTGATTCCGATTGCCCTGAAGGTGTTCATGATGCCCCAGACGGTTCCGAACAGGCCGATAAAGGGTGTTGCGCTCGCGGTGGTCGCCAATATCGGTAGGGCGCGTTGGAGGCGCTCCCGCTCGGATCCGACCGCCCGTTCGAGGGAACGGGAAACATTGGCGAGGCTGCGAATTCGGTAGGCGCCGTCGGATCCGGCCGCTCGCCGAGCGAATTTGATCTGGGTCTCCAGCTCGGTATAACCCGCATGGAACATTGAGGCCAAGGGAGAGTCTCGGTACTTCTTGACAACCTTGGCGACATCGTTGAGGCGAGCGGCAGAGCGGAACTCCTTCAGGAAGCGGGTCGAAACCCGTCGTGCCTTGGCCAGTTCCCTCCATTTTGCAAGGATGACGGACCACGATCCGAGCGAGAAGATGACCAGAATGATCAAGATGACCTTGGCGGTCCAGCCGGTCTGGGCAAAAAATCTCAGTATTTCCACGGGGTCATTGTACCCAACCCGGCGGAGCCGGCTCCGCCGGGTCGCTATCAGCAGAGGTTGAGGCGACGCGCTCGAGACGTCAGGTTCTCCAATGGTCGGCAGTCCGGCTCGGCCGAATGGTTGACAGGCGATGGGCCGTGAGCTATAAAACCTGGACCTGGAGTGCCCAGGTAGCTCAGTCGGTAGAGCAGTGGACTGAAAATCCGCGTGTCCGTGGTTCAATTCCGCGCCTGGGCACCATTACAAAACAATAGGGCCGCGCTTTTGCGCGGCCCTATTTTTTGTTTGAATGCCGGACGGTATTCTGATGAGGGGCTCGCTGCCGCGGGACTTCGATACCACGAAACGGCGCCTCCATCGGAGTGTGCTTTTCATAGCCTTTTTTGGAGGGTGCTCCGACAAATGAACCTCTCTCCGGGAAAAGCTATGAGGGGCAACTCCCGGGAGGCGCGATCCAGAGCATCGGCCCCAATGGCTTTGGAGGCCGCCGAGGCAATTTTTCCAGGGGGACGCGGCTGCCCTATCGCCTGGTTTACTCACCGTCCCCCTGGGAAAATGCCGAGCGGGGGCGCCTGCGCTCCCGAAGGCCGGTGCCCCGACCCAAGCAACTTCCAGGAACGCCATCCCGGTCCTGCAGACAATGCGACGCTGGGCCGCGCAGCGGGCCAGGAGGCCGGCGATTCAAATCAAGCCGACTTTGGGAAGATATTCCGTCTCGGCGGGATGCGCCGCGAGCCTCTCCCCGCTACAATTCCTCTATGACAAAGGCAAAGGCAAAACTTGGCATCCTGATTTCCGGGCGAGGGTCCAATATGAAGGCGATTGCGAAGGCCTGCGCGACCGGGGAGATTCCGGCCGAAGTCGCTTTGGTCGTAAGTAACAAGGTGGATGCGGCGGGAGTCGAATGGGCGCAGGAACAGTGTTTGTCTTGCCGGATCTTGCCCCATAGAGACTTCGCGGACCGCGAAGCTCACGACCAGGCGATCGTGGCAGAACTCAGGGCTGCCGGGGTCGACTGGGTCTGCCTTGCTGGCTACATGCGCCTGTTGTCTCCCTATTTCGTCGCGGCGTATGAAAGCCGAATCCTCAATATCCACCCGTCTCTTCTCCCGGCCTTTCCAGGTTTGAATGCCCAGGCCCAGGCGTTAAAGTACGGGGTTCGGGTGACCGGATGCACGGTGCATATCGTAGACAAGGAGTTGGATCACGGGCCGATCGTCGAACAGGCTGTGGTAAGTGTTGAAAATGGTGATCGAGTCGGAGATCTCGAAAGCCGGCTCATCAAGATCGAACATAGGACGTACGTTTCGGCACTTCGCCGTCTGCTGTCAAACCGGTGGCGATTGGATGGTCGCCGTCTTGTTTTTAAGGCTGAAAAGATCGAGTAAAGGCCGTTGGCGCCGTCTCTCGATGAAATTCCTCGCTTGTGTTTCATCGGCTGAATTCAGCATGGTCTGACTAAATCACGTGTTTTTGGCTCTTAACACCGCCGGTAACATGGTGCCAAAATCTTTTTCCAAATATTTCCAAGAAGAGGCTTGACACTCGCCGACGGCTTCCGTATCTTTGCGCTCCCTTGCGGATACAGCAAGGGGGGCCAGGGTGCCGAAGGAAAGTTCCATAAAGGGCTTGACAGTCGGAACCGAACGCCTTATGTTGATAGGCCCGACACGGGACGGGGCTCTTTGAAAACTGAATCGAGACGATAGACGGACCACCGTCAATGATGTAAATCAGTGATGGAAAAATAAGTTAGCGATAATTTTTGAAAAATGCTGTTCTTCGGAACAGTGTAAGGTTCAAACTGGAGAGTTTGATCCTGGCTCAGAATGAACGCTGGCGGCGTGCCTAACACATGCAAGTCGAGCGGTAAGGCCCCTTCGGGGGTACACGAGCGGCGAACGGGTGAGTAACGCGTGGGTAATCTACCTAGAAGTGGGGGATAGCTTCGGGAAACCGGAGGTAATACCGCATGAGACTCAGTTGATGCGAATCGACTGAGTGAAAGATGGGGATCTTCGGACCTGTCGCTTCTGGATGAGCCCGCGTCCGATTAGCTTGTTGGTGAGGTAATGTCTCACCAAGTCTTCGATCGGTAGCCGGCCTGAGAGGGTGATCGGCGACATTGGGACTGAGACACGGCCCAGACGCCTACGGGAGGCAGCAGTGGGTAATTTTGGGCAATGGGGGAAACCAGTACCCAGCGACGCCGCGTGGAGGATGAAGGTATTCAG
>JAIOSJ010000374.1 GCA_021107705.1 Thermoanaerobaculales bacterium
CCATATACCGTTGATTCCAGAAAGTTTCTTCCAGATGTGTCCCGGTAGCGCAGCCCGGGTGGGGAGCTCCTAAGAAACTTCAGCAGTTTGAGCAATGTGATGAGCGCCCATTGTGGTAGCGGGCTTCATGTAGTGACGATACCAAGCTTCTTTCCGATGGGTCGAGCCGAGGACGGCTCGTGGGAAGCTTCTCACCAGTTTTCGTTGCGAGGCGCGGAAGACGTGGTGAGATTCTGCGTTTTCGCAGATTGAGCGAATGAGGCGTACTTGACAGTACGTAGGACATCGCGCATTGCCCGGAGGGCAATCACGGCGAAGCCGTGGCGGTCACGAAGTGGCCAGCGTGGGCTGGATTGAGAGAAATCAAGAAATTGCTGTAGATCGCTGTGTATTTCGCGTCGCAGCAGATCACTGGTGAGAAGGTCGGGTTAAAACGACAATTCGGTCACAGCCCCCGAAATCCCGATGTCTTCCCTGAAGAGCCAATCCCCGGTCCGCGGCGGCACACTCGACCGCCGACGCCTGATCCTCGGCCAGTTCGAGCAGGCACAGTCCACCGGGCTTCAGCACTCTTTCGAGCCTATCCAACAGCGTTCGGACCAGGTCGAGGCCGTCCACACCACCGTCCAGAGCCGAGGTCGGCTCCTTCTGAACTTCTAACGGAAGCTCACTCAGCCACGCCGTCGGCAGGTAAGGCAGGTTGGCCACAACCAGATCAAAGGGGCCGGCCACCGCCGACACGAGGTCACCGAGGACCCACCCCACTGTGCCTCCAAGGTCCTCCCCATTTCGTCGCGCCACAGCAATGGCGGCGGCCGATCGATCAACGGCCGTCACTCTCCATCCCGGGCGCTCCAGGGCCATGGTCGTCGCGAGACATCCCGACCCGGTTCCCACATCCAACACCGAGGCCGTCTCCGGTACGGGGAGATCCAGCGCTGCCTTAAGCAGAAGCTCAGTCTCGGGACGAGGAATCAACACATCGGGAGTGACCCGAAAAAATCGACCCCAGAATTCGCAGCGGCCGACGAGGTGCTCGGCCGGCTCGCCCGCCGCCCGCCGCTCGACCCACCCGAGAAATTGTCTCCGAAACTGCTCCGGGACTTCTGCCTCCGGGTCCATGCGCAGACGGATCTCCGCCAGTCCCAGAGCGGCGGCAAGGAGCCACGAGGCCTCCCGCCGAGGATCGGGCAGACCCCGTCGTCTCTCCATGGAAGCCGCACCCTCGGCGATGAGTTCATGAACTTTCAAATGCCTTGTCCAGTATCCCTCGTGGGATATCAGCCCTGACCCTCCTTGAGCATCTTCGCCTGGACGTGCTCAAAAAGGGAATCCAAGAGAAGATCCAGGCTGCCGTCCAAGACATCCTGAAGGCGGTGGACCGTCAGCCCGATTCGGTGGTCGGTGATCCGGCTCTGCGGGAAATTGTAGGTCCGAATCTTTTCCGATCGATCACCGGAACCGATCTTGGATCGCCGGTCAGCCGCCCGTTCGGCATTCCTTTCAGCCTCTTCGACTTCTCTCAACCGCGTCTTGAGGACCCTCAGGGCCTTGGCGCGATTTTGGATCTGTGATTTTTCGTCCTGGCAGGAAACGACCAAACCGGTCGGCAAATGAGTGATCCGCACCGCCGAATAGGTCGTGTTCACACTCTGACCGCCAGGTCCGGACGAGCAAAAGCGGTCAATTCGGAGGTCCTTCTCCTCTACATGGACCTCAACCTCCTCGGCCTCCGCCAGGACCGCGACCGTGGCCGCGGACGTGTGGATACGACCGGAGGACTCAGTCGCGGGAACCCTTTGCACACGATGAACGCCGGACTCGAACTTCAAGCGGGAGAAAACCCGGTCGCCCTCAATCATCGCCACCGCTTCCTTGACTCCCCCAAGACCGGTGTCGGAGGCATCGGTGACGGACATTTTCCAGCCGCGAAGCTCAGCGTAGCGACCATACATGCGTAGGAGTTCCCCGGCAAACAGTGCGGCTTCGTCGCCACCTGTTCCGGCACGGATTTCCAGGATCACCCCACGGCGATCGTCGGGGTCTTCGGGGAGGAGAAGAACCTTCAGCTCTTGCTCGAGTTTTTCTCGGCGGATTATTAGGTCATCGACCTCCGCCTGAGCCATCTCCCGCATTTCAGCGTCGTCACTTTCGGCCAGAATCTCGTTCGCCCCGGCGAGGTCGGCTTCAATCTTCAAAAACGAGCGATAGACGTCGGCAGTCGGCCCTAACTCAGCCAATTCCTGGGCAACTTCACGGCTGCGCTTCAGGTCAACAGCGATTTCAGGGTCGGCCTGAAGCGCCTGTAACTCCTCCAACCGCTCAACAATGCCCTCGAGCCGTTCGAGCATGACACCTCCACCTCAAAAGAAAAACCCGCGCCGACGAATTTCGTCTTGCGCGGGTGTCCGTGGCCGCCCCGGGGCGGCCGGCACTATTTATTTGCCCTGCTTGCCGTATCGACGCTCGAAACGCTCCACCATTCCCGCGGTATCAACAAGCTTTTGCTTGCCGGTGTAGAAGGGATGGCAGGCACTACAAATCTCCAGGCGCATTTCCTTGCGCGTGGAATGAGTCGTGAACTTGTTTCCGCAAGCGCAGCGAACTTCGACCTCGTGGTAGTCAGGATGGATTCCGCTCTTCATGGCATACCTCCACTCGGCCAACAGAGGCCGAGGACGGTGGATTCTACACCCGAGCGGCTCGCGACGCAAGAGGCGCGCCCGAACTCTATGAATCTCCGCCACACACCCTCTTGAGGACAACAGGATCTCCGACCCCAAATATCACAGAGGGGTCTTGGCCTTTCAAAAATTCAAGAAAGACTTCGGGCGACGCGCCGACCCTGATGTCCCTGCCGTACTCACCTCGATCGACAAAGCCTTCCAGCCGGCCATCTGAGACAGCCTCGTCAAAAAAGTCCACATTGGGAAGCCTCAGTACAAGATCACCCTGTTGCGTGAACTCGTACTGCACGAAGAAGTACTGATCCAGCCACTCGCCGTCTTCTTGCGCCCTGACCGAGGCGACCTTCAAATCATCCCCACCGCTGAGAATCAATTCTGCCCTCTCGAGCTGAAACTCGTCGTCCTTCCACTCCAGACCAGCGACCCGAGCAATACCGTCACTCGAAAATTGCACCATCAGGATCTGATCATTCGCCATCCAGACGCCTTCAAAGAGCCCCTGTTCGAACGTGCCCGACATCCTCGGAAGAGGTTGGTCCGTCGTCACGGAGGAACAACCGGCAACCAATATTCCGAACGGAAGAATCATCAAACGAACCACCGAGTTGAATGAATACCGCATCGCATCCCCCTTTTTTCGGAAGTCGAAAATCATGAAAACCTTGAGACCGGACCTCTTAAAAATACCATCAACACGATGGCAATACCCAATATCGTAGAATCGGAGATCCACAGAGAGACACCCCAGGAACTCCGGCGCCCCCTCAACGAGACCGGAGAGCAACCCAGCCTGAAATCCCCACCAGCAACGCCAAGGCCACAAGGCCCACCGGCCCCACCGTCGGGATCCAGGGCACACGATGGGCACGGACCCTGACCATCATGGCTCTATGGTCGGCAAACATCGGATCGCTCGTATCGAGAACCGATCCCCATTCACCTTCGGCACGATCGTCCCTGAAAAACCCACCAACCGGGGTATCGGTCGGACTCTGATCAGCACACAGGAAGAACATCTGGTCGATCGAGGGATTCCAGCGAACGCCGATGTGATGGAAACCTATATTGAAATCCGGTGCGTCGAGCGGCGCTGTGACCTCAACGAAGACACCGTCGGGCCACTCCGGAATAGCGGTAGCGGAAGCCGGGAACGAATAGACCTCCGCTCGACCGGGGAGCCACTGTGAGCCCGAGTAGACCACGACCTCGAAATCCAGGGTGTCGTCCGCACGGGTCCGGGTCCAGCAGACGCAGACCGAATCCAGCCGGGAAGAACTTAGCTTGGCGACCGGAAAGGTTTGCAGATATTCGCCCCATACGGCGCTGGGTACCCAGCCGTACGCCGTTTCGGCCGTTCCGTCGTCGATGACGAGACCATCCTCACACCCCGGACCGGGAATCGTCCCCGCCGACCGTTCGACCGCAACCGTCCGAGACGCCGCATCAGCCGGGCTCCACGCCCAAACCGATGCCGCCGCCGGCAGAACCATGATCATTGCCAATGACCTCCAGCGACATCGGCGCTTCGGACGTTTCCGACGAACCTTGCAGAGCGTCTCTTTCATGGGAGGAGAATAACTGACAACGTGCATCTTGCACGATTATAGGCTTACTGACCTACCGCCGTTGTCCACGCCGACGTGTTGCCTAACTCAAAACCGTCCCGGAAGATCCCGCCCGTGCTGTGGATGG
>JAIOSJ010000235.1 GCA_021107705.1 Thermoanaerobaculales bacterium
TCCTGGTGGCATTGTTCGCGGCCTTTGCGCCCATCAGTGGATTCGTGTTCCGATTTGGAGACGATGAGCGGTAGCAGCCGGCCACCTCTGGACCTGGCGCTGCCCCGGACGCCGATACTGGTGACTGTCGCGGTCGCTGCCATCTGAACCTATCTCTGTCGCTGATCCTGTTTGTTGAAGCAGTCCACTGTCCCGGACGCTGTTCTCTAACCCCAGAATCCACGAGCGTCCCTCTCCGGCGGCGCCTGCCCGAGCGCGCCGCCGCCATTCGTATCCCGACGGCCGAGGGCGAGGTACAAGTAACCTGCAGCGTCGGCGGCACAACCTACCGTCCCGGAGAGGGCTGGGTTGGTTCTTCTCCCTTCCTGGCCTCCTGGCTTCCTTATTGTTCTGTCCCCCGACGCACCAAGCGAGCGTGTCGTTTCATTTTTGGTTCCTGCTCCGGGTTGGTTTACCCCTGTCTCGAAACCATCGACGAAGATCACCCGAGCGCGCGGTTGTGACCGGTGGCGCACAATGCCAAGAAAGTATATACTGAGAGTGTGTACATTATGTAAGGAGAGTCGTCATGGCAACCGCAAGAATTTTTATGAACGGTAATTCCCAGGCCGTGAGGCTGCCCAAGGACTTTCGGTTTGATACCGACGAAGTGGAAATCCTGCGACGTGGAGACGAGTTGGTATTGCGCAAAAAAAGGCAAAACCTGAAGCAGGCTTTTGAATTGTTGACCGAGATGCCGGAAGATTTCTTCGATGACGACAGGCAAGACCCACCGCCTGAAACTCGTGAATCATTATGAAAGCAGCTCGATATCTCCTTGATACGAATATCTGCATCTACATTGCCAAACAGCGCCCGGTGACTGTGATGGATCGTTTTTGTGATTTGCAGGTCGGTGATATAGGCATGTCGATCATTACCCATGGAGAACTCTGTTTTGGCGCCGAGAAATGCCGGAATTCTCAAAGGGCCTTCGAAGTCCTCGGGCGGCTCATTGAGTTGATACCGGTATTATTGGTACCCGAGCAGGCAGCCCTTTCTTATGGTGCAGTGCGGGCGGCTTTGGAGAAACGCGGCCAACCGATTGGTGCCAATGATCTCTGGATTGCGGTCCACGCCTTGAGTGCCGGGATGACCCTTGTGAGCAACAACTGCCGTGAGTTTGAACGGGTATCGGGTCTCAAGCTGGAAAACTGGGTCTAGACCAAACCTCCGAGGGGCGCCTGATGAGAAATGCGGGCTAAGCTGACAGCTCCTACTTCACGTCCTTCAGCCTCTTCGGCCCCGCCGCGGCGATCGCTGCCGGGCAGCCGTCCGCGAAGAGCTTGAAGTTCTCGATGTAGCGCGCGACCAAGGCGTCGTATCGGCGCCAGTAATCGTCCGCGTTCCCCCATGAGGTCGAGGGGTCAAGCACGTCTACCGGAACGTCGGGACAGCTCAAGGGAACCTCGAAGCCGAACAGCTTGTCCTTGCGGTACTCGACCTCGTTCAGTTGGCCGTCCAATGCGGCGTTGAGTAGGTTGCGGGTGTGACGGATCGAAATGCGTTTGCCGACGTTAAAGCCACCGCCGACCCAGCCGGTGTTGACCAGCCAACAGGTGGCCCCGTGTTGCTTCATGCGGGCGCGCAGCATGTCGGCGTACTTGAAGGGGTGGTGGACCATGAAGGGGGCGCCGAAGCAGGCCGAAAAGGCGATTTCCGGTTCGATCCCCAAGCCGATCTCGGTACCGGCGATCTTCGAGGTGTAACCCGAGATGAAGTGGTAGACCGCGTGTTCGGAATCCAGGCGTGCGATCGGCGGCAGGACGCCCTGAGCGTCACAGGTCAGAAGGATGACGTTCTTGGGGTGGCTGTTGACCATTCCTTCGGGAACGACGTTGGGGATGAAATTCAGGGGATAGGCCGCGCGGGTGTTTTCGGTGTAGCGGTCGTCGTCGAGGTCGAGCTTCCGGGAGGTCTTGTCGTAGACGACGTTCTCCAAAATCGTGCCGAAGCGTCGGGTGGTTGCGTAGATTTCCGGTTCGTGTTCAGCCGACAGGCGAATGACCTTGGCGTAGCAGCCGCCTTCAAAGTTGAAGACACCGCTCGTTGACCATCCATGTTCGTCGTCGCCGATCAGGCGTCTGGAAGGGTCGGCCGACAAGGTCGTCTTACCGGTCCCCGAGAGTCCGAAGAAGAGGGCGGCATCGCCTTCGTCACCGACGTTTGCCGAGCAGTGCATGGCCAGGACTTCTCGCATGGGCAGCAGGAAATTCATGACGGTGAAGATGCTTTTCTTGATCTCGCCGCCGTAGGAGGAATTGCAGACCAGGACCAGCCGCTTGGAGAAATTGATGATGATCGCGGTGTCGGTCCGGGTACCGTCGATGCGAGGATCGACCTTGAACGAGGGTACGGCAATGAGAGTGAACTCAGGAACGTGGTTCTGGTACTCGTCCTGGGTTTCGGGGATGATGAACATGTTGCGCGAGAACAAAGCCTGCCAGGCGTCCTCGGTGATCACTCGTATCGGCATGCGGTATTCCGGGTCGGCCCCAGCGTAGCAATCCTGCACGAAAAGTTCTTCGTCCTGCAGATAGGCCTGCACTCGGGAAAACAGGGCGTCGAACTTCTCGGGGTCGTAAGGCCGGTTGTACTCGCCCCACCAGATCTTGTCTTCGGTCGATGCCTCGCGGACGACGTATTTATCCTGTGCGGCGCGAGCCGACCATTTGCCGGTGTTGACCACAAAGGGTCCGCCGGCGGTGACGTTGCCCTCCTTGCGGATCGTCGCCTCCTCGTAGAGGGCGGCCTCGGGCAGATTCCAGAAGACGCGATCGAGGTGAACCAGGCCGTGATTGCTGAGTCCAAAGCGGCTCTTGAGGTCTTTGGCCTGGGCGGTGGCGGGCGTGTCGAATTTGAGATATTTGCTCATGTCCAGTCCCTCACCAGCTTGCGTTCGCCGATGTAAAGCTCGTTGGGTGAGTTGGGATCGAGCGCCCACTTCATGCGCTCGATGCCTTCGGTGATGTCCTTGATAGAACCGCAGTAGGAGACGCGGAGATGACCCTCCATGCCGAATTCCACGCCAGGTACGGTGACCACCTGGACCTTTTCCAGAAGGAATTGCGACAGGGCCACCGAATCCTTGTTGTAGTGGCTGAAATCCGGGAAGGAGTAGAAGGTCCCGCCGGGTTCGTCGATGATCACGCCGTCAAAGGAGCGGATTTGTTCCATCAACACGTTGCGGTTGTTCTCAAGCGTCAGGCGCATGTTCTTGACGATTGATTGTATGCCGTTGATCGCCCCGACCGCCGCGTGTTGCAGCAGGGCCGAGGGTCCCGAGGTCTCGTGGCCCTGGATGTTGGTCATTGCCTCGATGACCTTGGTGTTGCCGACCGCCCAGCCGATCCGGAACCCCGTCATTGCGTACTGCTTGGATACGCCGTTGATGATGATCAGCTTGGAGTTGTCCGACCGGTCTTTGGTGTACTGCCAGCAGTTGATCGGCTCGCGTCCGTCGAAGATCAGACGATGGTAGATGTCGTCCATGATCAGCCACAGATTGCGCCTCTCGCAGAAGTCGACGACGTCGGCGATGAACTCCGCCGGGTAGACAGCGCCCGAGGGGTTGTTGGGACTGTTGATGATCACCGCCCGTGTGTAGGATCCGGTCACCTGCTCGATGTCTTGAATGCGCGGGATGAAGCTCCCGTCCTCCGGGTGGACCGGGACCGGAACGCCCCCGACCAATCGGACCATCTCCGGATAGCTGACCCAGTAGGGAGCGGGAAAGATGACCTCTTCCTGGGGATTGATGATGGCGTGCAGGGCCGACATGATCGCCTGCTTGGCGCCGCCGGAGGCCATGACGTTTTCGGGCGCCGGCCGCCAACCGTAGAACTCTTCGGTGTAGCGAATGATCGCCTTTTTCAATGCCGGAGTGCCGTCGGGGGGCGTGTATCTGACTTCCCCGGAGTTGAGCATCGCCGACGCTGCCAGGATGGCGTCCATGGGCGCCTTGCCCTTGGGCTCTCCGCCCCCGAGGTGGATGACGGGATCTCCCTTGGCGCGCAGAATCGAGGCAATTTCGTTCAGTTTGAGGGTGGCGGACTCGCCGATGGATTGGGCAATCAACGACAGGCTCATAGGCCGTCCCTTCCGCCGGTTGGATCCGGCTCCTAGGAACGCGGATTATGGCAAAAGTTTGTGAAAATTGCCACAGAATTGTTTGCGTTGAAGTGGTGGGGGATGGTCGTGCCGAGGGGTTGCTCCGGTGGGATGAGTTGTGGCACCGACCGTCTGCTACCCAGGCCAGACCTCGAACCCCGCGACTCTGAAGTGGTTGTCGAAGGTAAAGGCCCTCGAGATACCTGAATGTTTCATTACCGAAAACGAGAGGCAATCGGTGAAGCTGAAAGGCTGGTCTGCGAACTGTTCGAACAGACCGACAGCACGCAACTCGTCGTCTCGGTCGGTTCGGATGATCGTCAGTTCGTGCGAAGCGAAGAGTGCACGTGCCCGTTCGGCGGCAAACTGATTTCCGCCTCGGCGGCCGAGCAGGGTCAAGGTTTCGTCGAGGACGTGATTCGTCGTGAAGCACCGCTGGCTGCCGGCGGCAAGTTCTTGCCATGCGTTGACAGCCGTTGAGTGGTACTGGTCGCGGGCCACATACCGAGCGACAAAGGCCCCGGTGTCGATGAAGATCATCCGTCCGCCTGAACTTCCTCATAGAGGTATTGATCGTGTTCCTCAGAAAGGTCGGAAGGCGCTTCTCCCAGGTAAGTGCCGGAGTCGGCAAACAGCGGGTCTTCCGCACGCTCGGGTGGGGGAGTTGATACTGTGGTTGTCAGCGACCTTCGAACCAGCTCACCGAACGAAATGCCGGCCGCCATCGCTCGCTCTTGAACCTGGCGCTTGAGTTCTTCGGGCAGCATGATGGTGGTTCGGTTCATTAGTCCTCCATAGCCATAATAACACAGCCATAACCAGTAGACCACAGAGTAAGACAATGTCCCTTAGATTTTTAGCAACCGCCCACCGATTCGTCGATGCTCCACCCCCGAAGCCGTCGCCACGAGCCGACACGACTCCGCGAAACCCGGATTCTCCCTCACCCAACACCGCGGATGGTGTTTTTGCGGAGGACAGGTGTGAACTTCGTTGTACGTGACACCTAATTTTCAATCGAAGGAATATCCAGCGAAGAACACCTTTGTCGGCTTACCGCTCTCGTAAATCACAACGTACCGCGCCATTCCTCTTTCAATGCTCTTCCAAAACCCTTCGTTCTCTTCGACCATCTCGGCAGTTGGTTCGTCAGTCTCGAAGAACTCCTGAAGCTCATCCTCGGAAAGCGGGGCGGCAGCACAGTATTGAGGCTCAACCGATATCCCCCCCCGCCGGAGAGTGTCGCCGACGGCGGAAACCCGCCGTTATTTGATGGATGGCGGCGGTATTGTCATCTTCCGTCATCAGTCGGTCGTCATCGGTCAATCCATGTGAGTTTGTCGCCTGAATCGACCTCGCGCA
>JAIOSJ010000224.1 GCA_021107705.1 Thermoanaerobaculales bacterium
ACTCGCCTCGGCGGCCTTTCTTTTCTCGCCATCCAACGGCCTGTGGCGCAGCGTCTTACCCGTGGATTTTCCCCCAACCCACCCATCACAGACCCGCCGCCCCCTCCGCTCCCAACCACCACCCACCCCGGCGGGTTGCCTCCCTCTGACGTTCTTCTGCTGCGTGAAGGATGGGCGCGGCGTCTGTCAAAAGAACGTCAGAGACGGATGTCCCATCGGGGTGCGCTGTCCGCGTTTCTGCGAACGCCCTACAAATCCCTTGATCGAGATCGTGGCCCTTCCACACCACGAAACGGCACCTCCGACGGGGCGTGCCATGCTCTGGTTTTTCCCCAGTGGACGTGTCGGGGACGTTTCTCCTCCAGGGAAAAGCCAAGCTTGGCAACCCGCGGGAGGACCGTTCGCACCAGGCGGTTCGCCGGGGTGGCAGGGCGTCTGAAGGCTTTTTCTGGGGGGACAGGACAACTGTCCTGGTTTCGAAATGCCTCGTCCCCCCAGAAAAGTCGAAGCGGGAGCGCTTGCGCTTCCGAAGACCGGTGTTCCGAATCGGGCCACTCAACGAAGCCGTTCAATCCTCCCCGCTGACCCATTTGTCCATTTGGCTTATCCTCCATCATCAGCATCGATGGCACCCTATCGTGGTGATATCATGGCGGTTGGAGGCCCACCACGAAATGACGCATAAGATCCAGCTGCAACGTAACCCGTCATTTCGGAGGTATGAGTAGTAGTTAGGCACACAGAGGCGAAGGTGACGGTTCGGCGCTCAGCATTGCTTCTGCATTACAAAGAAGGCGTAACTGAAATAGTCGGAGTACTGGCGAAAGACGGAGATTTCGTTTCTCGCTTCTCTCAACACCGCTTCGGCCGTCGGGATGCCCCTCCAGTCGGGCTCCTTCTCAGCTATGCGTTTTTCCATGGGACCGTAGTAGTTCTCAGTCCATGCCGTGGGCGGCATGACGAAGTGGCCCACCTGCTCGTATCCCACACGGCCGATAACAGCAAGTTTCTCTGGCACGGTGTCGATCTGGGGGTACTCCGCCCAAAAATCGACGACCTCGGGCGGGGGATCGGGTTTCAACCACACGGCCTCACTCACAGCAACGTAGCCACCCGGTCTGACGAAGGGCCTAACCTTCCTGAGGCCAGCCTCGAATCCGAGGAAATAGATCGCACCTTCGGACCAGACCACGTCGAAACTCGATGGCGGAAAGGACATCTCATTCATATCCTGCTGCAAAGTTTCAAGGCGGCCAGAGACACCAGCACGTTCAGCTCTGGCTCCAACGCGGGCGAGCATGTCCGGAATGAGGTCCAACGCCAAGACGGTGCCGGAAGTGACTCTCAAAAGCTCAATCGTTTGCATGCCAGGACCGCAGCCGACATCGAGGATTCGCGGAGAATCCGGAAGCTCTGTCATCAACTCGACCGCTTTGCGAGTCAGGGCGTTGGCGCCTGGACCGGCTCGCGGAAGAGTTCCGTAGATCTGGAGAAAGTACTCCATGTACTCCATGGCTCACCTCGTGGGCTGTGGTTGCCGGGAAGACGTGTCTGCCAAACTCATCGGCAAGTCTACACGACAGAAGCCGAGCTGCACGCCCGGCTATACTCCCCGCCATGGTCTGGCCGGAGATTCTTGCAGTCGTTTTTCCGACACCGTGGCATTTCCTCGTGGCCTGCCTCGCCCTGTTGGTGGCCGAGATGGTGTATGTGCTGTTGGGCTTCGGCGCAGGGCTCATCTCTGTGGGGACACTGGCCTTCCTTCTGCCGGAGGTCCGCGACGTCATCGTGCTGATCCTCTTGGTCAATCTGCCCGCGGAACTCTATGTCGTATGGGCTTCGCGGCAACACATTCGTTGGCGAGGTGTCGCCGTCCTGTCAGTCGGTATTGCTGTCGGAATTCCAATCGGCGCCTGGATGCTGACTTTCAGTGAGCCGACGCTTTTGCTCGGTCTTCTGGGTGCCGTTCTGGTCCTGGTCGGAACAACCTTTCTGATCTTGAAAAACGAGACACGCGCGTCAATCCCGGCATGGTCAAGTCCATTCGTCGGCCTCACATCGGGGTTGTTGGCAGGCCTTTTCGGTACCGGCGGCCCTCCTGTTGTGTTGCACTACCGCTTACAGGGCCTCGCGAAGACCGCTTTTCGCGGGAACCTCATGGCCCTTTTTCTCTTGATGAACCTGACCCGATTCCCTTCCTATTGCGCGATGGGCCTTGTGACCACACCGCGTGTTATAGCCTCGGCAGCCGTTCTGCCCGCTGTGCTCGTCGGGGCGGTTCTGGGTCATCACATTCATCTGGCCCTGTCGGAGACGATTTTTCGCCGATGGGTGAACATCGGCCTCGTTATCCTCGGCCTACTACTTCTGGTGAGAAGCGCGGGTTAGACACTCCAGCCCCAACAACTCGGAAGGTCGAACTACCGGCCCATGCGTCGGGTCTCAGGCATCAGACCTCAGTTCGAGGAGCACGTCGTGTTTCCTGAAACCTGGTACCTGTAACCTGGAACCTCTACCCGGCGGGCAAGAGATCTTGACAATTTTGAGCTAATGACCATAACCTGGTCCATGATGAGAGATGGACGCAACCGCGGCCGCGGTCGGCCGAAGACCCGTCGCAGGGTCCAGAATGTTCCACCGGTAACACGATTTGAACCGGTGGATCTGACCCGTGGAGACACACCGATCGTGGGGCTGACCCTCGACGAGATAGAAGCGCTACGCCTCGCCGATCTGGAAGCCATCTACCAGGAAGAGGCAGCCATGGCCATGGGAGTTTCCCGTTCGACCTATGGTCGGGTTTTGGAGTCGGCACGCCACAAGGTCGCTCTCGCCCTGTGGCAGGGCGCGACCCTCGTCATCGGTGGAGGTGATATTGACATGAGTGATCTCAGACCCAGGGGGAGAGGACAAGGTCGAGGCCGTGGCGGCGGAGAAAGCCGCGCCAACGGTGGCCTTGGATTCGGCAGTGACGGCGCGTGCATCTGCCCTCGCTGCGGCCTTCGCCAACCCCACCAACCGGGGCGCCCTTGCAAACGTGAACGTTGCCCCGAGTGCAATGTCCCTCTCCTACGCGAAGGTGGAGAGCATCACAGGGCCTTCCTCGAACGCCAGAAGGCGAAGAAAACGGATGAGTGATCCGCGCCCCTGTCTGTGCGGCTCTGTGTCCTCTGTGTCTCTGTGTTGAAAAGGTCGGCCGTCCGGACTACCCCGGTCTTCTCACCGGCTATCTGCTGCGGACTGCGCATGGCAGTCATCTGTCGTGCTTTTCGCAAATCGTTCTCCTCGACGGAGTGCAACTACGACTGCGTCGCCCAATTTTCGAAAAACCCAATATCTTACGACCCTTCGCAGCCCTCGCGACGAAACCCGGTGAGAAGGTCGGACTACGGCGGATAGCCGGTGATGTCGCGGATCTTCTGATACAGCGGTCTGAGCCGACGGTACATCTTTCGGTAGACCTCGTGATAGAGGGCGTCATAGAGTTCCCGGCGTTCCGGATCGGGTTCAAAGACCCTCCCGACCCGCGTCATTTCGGCGACCGCCGCCGGAAAATCGTCGTGGATGCCGACACCTACTGCGGCGTCGATCGCGGCGCCGAGCCCCGAGGCTTCGTAGAGGTGGGGGCGCGCCGCCGGCATTCCGAAGATGTCCGCCGTAAGCTGCATGGCGGCATTGCTCTGGGAGCCGCCGCCGGCGACCCGCAGGCTTGTCATGGTGACCTTGGAGCGCCTCTGGGTACGCTCGGCGCCCTCACGCAGGGCGTAGGCCAAACCTTCGAGGATCGACCGATAAAGGTGACCCCGGGTGTGGACATCGCCGAAACCGATGACGGCTCCTTTGGCCTCAGGCCCGGGAACTTTGACGCCGGGTGACCAGTAGGGCTGCAGCATCAGGCCCATGGAGCCCGGAGGAACCCCCTCGACCAGATCATCGAAAAGATCTTCAGCTTGGAGACCACGGTCCGCAGCGAGCCTTTGTTCACGCAGGCCGAACTCGCGTTTGAACCACGAGACCATCCAGTAACCACGGAAAATCTGCACTTCCATGGTGTGTCTCTTCGGAACCGCGGCGGGATAGGCTGGGAGAAAGGGCAGAGGTTCAATGTAGCGATCGTGGGTCGTATTCACGGTAGCCGTCGTGCCGTAGCTGAGGCACCCGATGTTGGGCTCGAGACAGCCCGAACCCAGCACCTCACAGGCCTTGTCGGCGGCGGCGGCCACCACCGGCAGGCCGGCCGGAAGACCGGTCGCCGCAGCGGCCTGGGTCGTGAGTTCTCCCAAAACCTCGCCCGGGGCAACGATTTCGGGCAAGACCGCAGGCTCGATACCGAGACCCTGCCATTTCCAATCCCGCCGTGAGGCCCAGCGCAGCTTCTTGTAGTCAAAGGGCACATAACCCACTTGAGAACCCACCGAATCCACAAAGCGCCCGGTCAGGCGGTAGTTGAGGAAGCCGGAGAGAAAGAGAAACTTATGGGTTGCCTGCCAGATCTCCTGCTGGTGAGTGCGCAGCCAGTTGCTCTCGGCCTCGGCGAGAAAATACTTCACCGTTTCGTCCATGCGGACTGCGCGGAAGGCCAGCCCCGTCAATCCGCCCACCGGCGAGAGGCCCTCAGTCCGCCGCTGGTCGAGCCAGATGATCGCCGGACGCAGGGGATGTCCGGCCTCGTCCACATTAATCATGGTGGCACGTTGGGTCGTGACGGCCATGCCGGCAACGGCTTCCGGTCCAATGGACGAAATCTCCCAGAGCCGGCGACACGCCGCACACACCGTCTGCCAGGAATCCTCCGCATCCCGCTCCGCCCACCCGGGCTTCGGCGAGACGTAGGGCTCGATTTCGATGCGCGACTTGGCAACCAGATTGCCGCGAGGATCAAACAGCAGAGCACGCACACTCTGGGTACCGTGGTCGAGAGCCAATAAGTGATCACCGATGGTCATCACCACAGTTGTACCGCAAAACCATGGGACCTCCAAGGTTTTCTTGACCTTTGGCTGCGCTGTCGCGTTATCGGACCGATCACCGCTCGGGGAGGAGTTCGGACCGGAGAATCACACTACGGATTCTTTTCTTTCTTCTTGGGTCGCTGATTCGCCTTCAGTACTCGCTTGCGGATTCGGATTGATGACGGCGTGACCTCGACCAATTCGTCGTTGTCGATCCACTCCAAGGCAAGATCCAGCGTCATGCGCCGCGGCGGAGCCAGACGCAGGGCTTCGTCGGCGCCGGAAGAACGCATATTCGTGAGCTTCTTCTCGCGCGTGGCGTTGACATCCATGTCCGCCGAACGCACATTTTCACCGACGATCATGCCCTCATAGACCTCCGTCCCGGCAGCCACGAAGAGGGTCCCTCTGGGTTCGAGATGGTAGAGAGCGTAGGGCGTGGTCTTGCCCAATCGGTCAGAGATCAGGGTTCCGGTGGGGCGCCCGCCGATCGGCCCCTGCCACGACGCCCAACCGTCAAAGAGATGGTTGAGAATTCCGGTGCCTCGGGTATCCGTCAGGAACTCCGAACGGAAGCCGATCAGGGCGCGTGAAGGTACTCGGAACTCGATGCGCACCCGTCCATGGCCGGGGTTGTGCATCTCCGTCATGACCCCTTTGCGGGAACCCAGCTTCTGGGTGACGGTACCGACATATTCGTCGGGACAATCAATCTGCACCAACTCCATCGGTTCGTGTTTGGCGCCGTCGATCTCCCGGATCACGATCTGTGGCTTGGCAACCGACAGTTCGAATCCCTCACGCCGCATGGTTTCGATGAGAATGGCCAGCTGAAGCTCTCCGCGCCCCATCACCTTGAAGGCGTCGTTGGCCAATATTTCGAGCCGCAGGGCGACATTGTGCAGCATCTCTTTCTCGAGCCGTGCCCGGATCTGCCGCGCGGTGACCTTCGTTCCGTCCCGACCACCGAAAGGCGAGGTGTTGGCCGAGAACACCATCGACATCGTCGGTTCGTCAACGGCAATTCGTTTGAGGGGCTGTGGGTCATCCAGATCCACCAGAGAATCGCCGATCGAGATTTCTTCGAGGCCCGAGATGGCAACGATGTCGCCGGCAATAGCCTCTTCGACTTCCTTGCGTTCAAGGGCTTCCTGAGAAAAGACAGTTCCGGTTTTGGCTCTGATGACACCGGCCTCACGGGCGAGTCCAACCGGGGTGTTTGGGCGCAAGGTCCCATTGACGATCCGGCCGACAGCGAGCCGGCCGAGGTAATCCGACCAATCCAGGTTTGTGATCAGCATCTGCAGGGAGGCCCCGGGATCGCCCTCGGGCCCGGGAATTTTCGTGAGGATTTCCTCGAACAAGGGGGTCAGATCTCCATACTCGCCCTCGAGACCCTCGCGGCAAAGTCCCTTGCGGGCATCAGTGCAGAAGACTGGAAAATCGAGTTGATCCTCGCTCGCATCGAGATCGATGAAGAGGTCGTACACCTCGTCGAGGACCTCTTCGGCTCGGGCGTCGGATCGGTCGATCTTGTTGATCACGACAATCGGCGGAAGACCGAGTTGCAGAGCCTTCGCGAGCACGAAGCGGGTCTGCGGCAGCGGTCCTTCCGCAGCATCCACCAGCAGGAGGACGCCGTCGACCATCTGCAACGTGCGTTCGACTTCGCCGCCGAAATCGGCGTGGCCCGGAGTATCGACGATGTTGATCTTGACGTCTCGGTAACGAACCGCTGTGTTCTTGGCAAGAATCGTGATGCCGCGCTCACGTTCGATGTCGCCCGAATCCATGATGCGTTCGGCAACCTTTTCGTGGGCGCCGAACGTGCCCGATTGCCACAGCATGGCATCCACGAGCGTGGTCTTGCCGTGATCGACATGGGCGATGATCGCGATATTTCGAAATCTATTTTTGGTCATGAGTTCTCCAGACCGCCTCCATCCGGAGTTTTCGGATGGGAAAGGGCGCGCCCTTGTAGCATCAAGGAGACCCGGTGTCAAAAAACTGACGTAGACGGGGTGCCGGGATAGAATCACTCCATGAACAAAACCATCATAATTCACGAACACGGCGGCCCCGAAGTCCTGCGCTGGGAAGAGAAGGATCCCGGCCGACCCGGACCCGGCCAGGCATTGCTCCGCCACACCGCCATCGGGCTCAATTTCATCGACACCTACCACCGCACCGGACTGTATCCCCTCGAGTTGCCGACCAGCCTCGGGATCGAGGCGGCCGCGGTGGTGGAAGCCGTTGGGCCGGGAGTCACCGACATCCAATTGGGCGATCGCGTGGCCTATGCCGGCGGACCGCCGGGCGCCTATTCCCAAACGCGAATCATCCCCGCTCACCTCCTGGTGCCTCTGCCGGCCGAGATCGACGACCAGGCGGCCGCTGCGGTGATGATCAAGGGTCTCACGGCGCAGTACCTGCTTCGCCGCACCTACCGGGTCGAGCCGGGTGACACTATCCTCGTGCACGCCGCCGCCGGTGGGGTCGGCCTTCTGACCTGCCGGTGGGCATCAGAGCTGGGCGCTACCGTCATCGGCACCGTGGGCAACGATCGGAAGGCTGAGTTGGCTCGGGAACACGGGTGCCACCACACCATCGTCTACACCCGCGAGAATTTCGTCGAACGGGTGAAGGAGATCACCGCAGGTGAGGGCGTTCCGGTGGTCTACGATTCGGTGGGCAAGGACACCTGGGACGGAAGTCTCGACTGTCTGAGGCCCCTCGGCATGATGGTCAGCTACGGCAATGCCTCCGGGCCCGTGCCGGCCTTCGAACCCGCATTGTTGGCGCTCAAGGGCTCCCTCTTCCTCACCCGACCGACCCTTTTCTCCCACATCGCGACCCGCGAAACCCTGCTCGCTGCGGCAGACGAACTCTTCGCGATTATGAGATCCGGGACGCTCAAGGCTTCCGTCAACCAGGTCTTCCCGCTCGAAGACGCCGCCGACGCGCACCGCGCTCTTGAGGCTCGGCAAACTACCGGGGCGAGCGTTTTGTTGCCGTAAAGTGTTGCAATTACGCACCTGCTGATGTGGGACTCGGTATCTACCCGGAGCGCCTCAAGACCAGACTGTGCGCTAAAACACGAGTCTGTGCGCGCAGCGGACCTCTAGTCATATGCCAGTCTGGTCTTTTCGTCAGCCATCGTCGGCTTGGTAATCGCATCCCAGGGTGGGCCATCCCAGGTCCCCATTTTCGTGTGGACCTTGAGGTATTTCTCCGGAATGGGATGGGTGCCGTAGACGACCTCCAGGCCGTACCTGGCCTCGATGAACTGTTGAAAATCCTCAATATAGGGGCACGGTGGATAGCCGACGATCAAGCCTGTCGCCAGGTGAATCACTTCTGCCCCGTTGTTTTTCATTTCATCAACCGCGTACTCGACGTTGCCGCCCGGGCATCCATCGCACGATGTATATCCAACAACTTCGACCTCGACGTCGTGATACCGGGCGAACGCCCCTTCACGCTCCCGAACAGAACGAAAACACTTGCCTCCCGCACAGCGTCGATACCTGTCGCAGATAATGATCCCGATCTTCGTAGTTTCCCGCATAGGCCACCTCTCGTACCGCCAATCCGATGGTAGTTTTCTTTCTGATCATATGTTCAGATTTATTTTTGTCAAGGAGGCGCCTCGAAGTCCGGTTAACCGGTCGTTGTATCTATTCCGCCGAACTAGATGTCCTCGGCGCCAAGCGTCTGACGAAGAAGGACTCCCCACCGTACTCGGTCTGAACCAAGTGGCCCTCGTCCACCAGATTCTGAACGACCGACCAGTCCGCGCCGGAACGAGCCAGGAGGACTCGCACGGCCTCCAGTCGCATGGGATGCACCGAAGTGATGCTGAGCAAATCCTCCTCGATGCGTCCGGTTGAGAAGAAGGCATCGCCTTCGGAACCGGTCAGGCATTCCACCGTTTCCAGCCTTTCGGACAGGATGCTCCACGCACGGGTGATGCCCGCCTCGTCCGGCGCTTTGACCCCGTGTTCAGCAGGTGGCCGAGTCGGAACTGAAAGGTAGGCGATCTCCGGTTGGACTTTCATGAGAAAATGCGCAAGATCCTCCAAGAGCTGAGCCCCATCGTTGAGACCCTCGACCAGCATCGTCTCGGTCACCAGACGACCTCGAAAAGACTCGGCAAATATCAGGATTCCTTCGAGGATCGATGCCGGCTCGAGTTTCCCGTGGGGGCGGTCGATCCGCCGCCACACGGCCTCATTGACCGCGTCGATCTTGAGGGAGACCCAGTCGGCGCCCATGAGATCAGCCCGGACGTCCTCACGCCAGATCAACGAAGCATTGGTGATGACACCGATATCGACCCCCAGAGGCCGCAGGAGTTCGATCTCGTGTCCCAGATTACTGTCCAGGGTCGGTTCGCCGTCCGGTACGAAGCAGAGGTAGTCGATGGTCTCACCCGCAGCCCTGACCTCCTCGACTCGGATCCGAACCCGGTCGGCCAGGATCTCCGGACGGTAAAAGTGCTGCCTCTTGATCGACATGTGCGGTGTCCGGCCCAACTGGCAGTAGACGCAGGCGTAGGAACAGATCTTCGGGGGGATATTGTTGATCCCGAGGCTTCGTCCCAGCCGTCGCGACGGAATCGGCCCGAAGGTCATCATCGAATGATCTTCAGGCTGTTCCAGCAAAAGAGAAGCCTCACAGGCGCCTTCAACCATGCATTGATGATAGGCTCTTCCTCTGCAAAGGGCCAGTGATCAGAAGCGGGGGTGGAAAGCCGATGGAACGAGGATACATCCAGGTCTATACCGGCAACGGCAAGGGCAAGACCACAGCCGCCATCGGCCAAGCCATCCGGGCCGCTGGACACGGTATGCACACCTACATCGGCCAGTTCATGAAGGGCCAGGTATACGGAGAGTTGCTGGCCCTCGAGAATCACCCCCTGATCGAGATCGAACAGTACGGGGATGCACGTTGCCTTCGAAAAGAAGAGGTCACGTCCGAGCACACCCGACAGGCCCGTCAGGGCCTCAAGCGAGCCGAAGAAAAGATGGCCAATGGGGTGTTCGACATCGTCATCCTGGACGAGATCAACGTCACCCTCTGGTTCGGGATCCTCGACATTGACGAGGTGTTGGATTTTCTCGACCGACGCCCGGTCAACGTCGAGCTTATCCTGACCGGAAGATATGCTCCCGAGGCGATCCTGGAGCGGGCCGACCTTGTCACCGAGATGGCTGAGGTCATACACTATTTTGCAAACGGAATCCTGGCCCGTGACGGCATCGAAAGGTAACGAAACGACCTGGGTTACCATGTACATGGCGGCAGGTCAGATCAGAAAACGTATATTGCGGAACACAGCCGCAACCGCGTGATTCCTCAGATTTCAAAAATATGAGGCACCTCTCCTGACGCCATCCGGGTGAGAAGGTTGGGTTCACCAAGTCACGCTTCTCGGCAACCCGGCCAAGGAGATCGTCGAGTTCGCGATGAATTTGAACGCGTCCATGATCATCGCCGGCACCCGGGGACAAACTCCCGCCACGGAGCTGTACCTGGGAAGCGTTTCAAGTGCCTTGATCCACCGGGCCCAGTGTTCGGTGTTGATCGTCCGATAGGAGCGTGTACCGTATTGGCCTCTGAGGACAACAATTTGATCGAGGACGAAGG
This sequence comes from Thermoanaerobaculales bacterium, assembly GCA_021107705.1. Taxonomy (GTDB): domain Bacteria; phylum Acidobacteriota; class Thermoanaerobaculia; order Thermoanaerobaculales; family Sulfomarinibacteraceae; genus JAIOSJ01. The sequence goes on from JAIOSJ010000224.1 coordinate 10,605, forward strand.
TATTGACCAACCCGGCAGAACTTGAACCAAAACAGGCAGACCGTTGAGGCAAGAATTGCAGGGACCCCCTTGCACATTTCAAAATCATCGTTTATAGTCCAACGATCGTTGGAATGATGGAGTCAGTCATTCGACGTCGTTGAATCCAAGGAGACACACATGACCGATACGATAAATACCTTCCAAAGAAAGACCGATGTCCTGATCATCGGCGGCGGTCCCGCCGGCATCCAGGCATCCCGGATGCTCAAGATCGGACACCCCGAGTGGAACGTGACCGTTCTCCGGCCAGAGCCCTATTCGATGGTCTATTGCGCAATCCCCTACGCCCTCGAAGGGTTGATTTCCGCCGACACCACTTTCAAGAAGGACGATCTCCTGACAGAGGTCGGCGTCAAATTGCTCCGGCTGAAGGCCGTCCGAGTCAATGCCGAGGATCACACCGTCGATCTCGAAGACGGGAGCTCCATCACCTACGGAAAGTTGTTCATTTGCGTCGGGGCAACCCCGGTGCGCCTGCCGGTTCCCGGCGCTGACCTTCCGAATGTCTACACAGTCAAAACCGGCGAGGACATGATCCGTCTGATGGGATGCTTGAACGGAGGCCAGGACTTCTGCGTTTCCGATTCAACGGCCGGAGTTCCGGAGGGCATGAAGGCCGTCGTCGTCGGCGCCGGCGCCATCGGTCTGGAACAGGCAACCGCATTCAGGGCAAGAGGCGCCGAGGTCCACCTGGTCGAGATGCAGGACCGGCCCTTGCCGCTGATGTTGGACGGAGAGATGTGTTCGGAGATGATCACCAAAGAGATCCTCGAAACCGGCATTCATTTCCACGTCGGCGTTTCTCTCAAGGAGATGATCGGAGACGGAGGCTGCGAGGCTGTCGTTCTCTCCGACGGAACACGCATCGACCTCGACCCGTGCAGAGATTTCGTCGTGCTGGCTGCGGGAATGAAACCCGAGACCGATTTCCTTGACCTCGACCTCTTCGAGCACCGGCCCGACGGCCTGGTGATCGACAAGCATATGCGCACCAATGTCCCGGACGTTTGGGCGGCGGGTGACTGCACATCCTTCTACTCCGGGATCGACGGGAAACCGCTCGGCGGAAAACTGGCGACCAACGCCGTTCCTATGGCCAAGGTGGCCGCCCAGGACATGATGGGCATCGAAGCCCATTACCCGGGATTCTTCAACGGCGCCGTGACGGTGATGGGCCACCTCCGCATCGGCGGCACCGGCTTCACCGAGAGCTTCGCCCGTTCGCGAGGACTCAAGGTCTTCTCGACGACTGCCGAACTGCCCACCCGTTTCCCGATGATGCCCGAAAAGGGCTTTATCAGGGTTCGCCTGGTCTTCGAGGAGGGGAGTCTCCGCCTTGTCGGGGCCCAGATGGTGGGCACCGACGCCGTTGCCGAAAGAATTGACCTTTTAACCCTGGCGATCCAGCAGTCCTTGACGGCTGCCGACCTCAGCCGGCTGAGCTATTCGGCCCAACCCTGGCAAACTTTCTTCCCGGCCAAGAACGTGATCGTCGAGGCAGCGACCACCGCCGTAAACAGAAGGGAAACCTCGTGAGCGTCGAGGCTTCGGAACACCAACCGAAACTGAAGGACCGTGAGGCCTACGGTCGGGTGGCGATGATCCTCAACGCCCTGGCAAACCCCGTCCGACTGGAGATCGTCGAACTCCTGGCTCAGTGCGAACGATCGGTCGATGCGCTGGCCGGAAAGTGCAACCAGCCCCTGAAGAATGTCTCGCATCACCTGCAGAAGCTGCATTCGGCCGGCATGGTCGAACGGAGGTCGGAGGGCCGCACGGTCATTTACTTCCTGGCCGAGCCAACCGTCGCCACCTTCTGGTCCCAGACCCGGCATTTCGCCGAAGAACGACTGTCCGGGTTGATTTCTCGAGCCGGGGGAGAAACCCCTTCGATCCACGGCATCGATCTCAACCCGGAGGTCCTCAACCAACTCCTGGGAGATGACAAGGTCACGGTAATCGACGTTCGGCCGCCGGAGGAGTATTCGTCCGGACATTTGCCCGGCGCCCGATCGGTCCCGTTGGAGTCGCTCAAGGAGCAGATGGAAGAATTCCCCAGAGATCGACCGGTCGTCGCCTATTGCCGAGGACGCTACTGCCTCTTGGCGGAGATCGCCGTCGATGTGTTGGAGAACTCCGGATTTGAAGCCACACGGTTCGCCGACGGCGTCATCGAATGGCGGGACGCGGGGTTGAACGTCGAAATAGAAACTGAGGCTCAAGACAAGGACACACCATGATCAAACACTGCTTGGAGAATTGGTCGGTCTGACCACTATGATGATCCTGGAAGACCCGGCATCTCGGGCCGCGGTCCAGGCTTCCGGGAAAACACTCTTCCGAGGGATTACGCTTGACTCGGAGGAAGGCTTGATCGCCCACTCGACCGCAGCCAACCAACCCTCGCCCAAGAATGGAATCCGGTGACGAAGACCGATCGTCGGATCGCCGAAACCATCTTCCGGCGCCTCCAGCATCGCAAATTCGCCATCCCCCAATTTCATCAAAACCTGATAATGATCGCGGGCGATAAGATCACGTCCTGTTTGGCCAATCCCGAAAATTTCGCGAAACACGCTCCAACAACAATCCTGTTACTCATCCCCTCACTCCCTCCTCACGAAAGTGACTCATACACCGGCAAAGGCGGCCAGAGCCGATTATACCGGTTCCACCGTTGCTCGATCCAGGCCATAGCCCCCTCAGAGGTCGTCCACATCTGACGGATCTCAAATGCCGCGGCCACGGCCTCTGTTATTTCTCCGGGCTTGAAATAGGGCGGCGGCTCGGGAGGGAGGGGAATGAGCCCGATCAAGAGGTCGACCACGTCCGGCCATTCTCCGCAGGTCTCGGCGAGCCGGCGGAGTGCATCGACTACCTGCGACGGACTGCGCTCATCCAGACGGACTGCCGTCGGACCGGCGATGAGGTCCCGCGTCAAACTCAGGGCCATCGCACTCCACGCGCGCTGAGGCGTCTCATCATCCTCTTCCTGCACCCAGGTCGGCAGACGCACCAGCGCCGCCTGCCAAACAATTCGAGTGCCCGGCGACCCACCGTGGGGTGCCTGAATTCTCTTCTTTTTGCTCTTTTTCTTCATTTTCCGAAACGGTACGACTTTTCCCATGAGCTGATCCTACCCTCTACGTAAAGATTTACCCACAAAAAGATCGGGAGGTGCGCTCCGACAGGGGCGCCGTAAGGCGTCCCGAAAGACCGCAGTTCCATGGCCGGTCATCTACATTCCAACCCCTGCAATTTTACCAGGGAAGACAGGACTGGCTTACTCGAAGAGCAGATGCCACCCGCAGGCAAAGACCGCCAGGTCGGCGAGAGCGTGGGCGACCCAGCCGGGCCAAATCGAGCGATAGCGCGTATACATCCACGCCCAGGTAATCCCGGCGATGAAAACACCGGCGGAAGCGAGAGCCGTGAAGACCGGATCGAGGTAGGTGGCGACAGCAACCACATGGTGAATCGTGAAAACGGCAGCTGAAATAACAATCGCCACACTGGACCCAAAGAGTTCCTCGCACTTGCCGAGCACGAACCAACGGAAGACGTATTCCTCGGCGACGGAATTGACGAAGATCCAATAGGCGGCGCCCAGAATGTAAAGCTGAGGAGAGGCAATGCCCATTTCCGCCACCTCAGACCGGAGCGCCGCAGGATCGATTTGACCCAAGGCGAGCATGAAATAACCCGCGCCGACGCTCGCGCCCATGATGAGACCGACCAGGAGACCGAGACCGAGGCCACCGTGCCGCACGGGCGACCAACTCAGGCGCCCCTTGTCGAAAACCATGTACCAGGTGATGGGCATCAGAAGCAACCAGATCTTAGCCACACCAAAAATAGTCTGACCCACGGGACCCGGCCACCAGATCAACGCCGAGGCAATACCCAGGACCGGCGCCGGCGCCAGCAGAAACAGAGCGAGAATGGCCGGCCCCCTTCGATCGGTCTCCATCACTCCACCTCAACCCGCTTCTGGTCCCGCCTCAATTGCCGCCTGATGCGCAGCAGCAGAAAGACCGCCACCGCCCCGAGACCGGCCACCAACCCCCACCACAATCCGGCAGGCCCGAACCCGAGAGGGAAGGCCAGGGCCAAACTCACGGGCATTCCCACGAGCCAAAAACCGAGCAGGTTGACGACAACCGGGGCGCGGGTGTCGCCCAGACCACGGAGAATACCGGCCGAAACCACCTGAAGGCCGTCAAAGACCTGAAAGAAGCCGGCAATCGGAATGAAGACGACCGCCAGAGCCAATACTTCGGCCACCGGGGTATAGGCTGCCGCGAGTGGCATCGGTGCGAAGAGGAAGAGAGCTGCGGTCATAGTCATAAAGCCGGCGCCACACACAAGAGCCGCGGAGGTCGCCCGTTGAATTCCCTCCGGATCCTGGGCGCCGACCGCGTGCCCAACGCGAACCGCAGCGGCAGCCGAAACACCCAAGGGCACCATGAAGGTCAAAGAGGCCAGATTGACCGCTACCTGGTGGGCCGCCATCTCGATCGTGCCGAAACCACCCATCAACAGGGCGACAACACCAAAGACGGCAAACTCGAGCTGAATCTGAATCCCGATCGGAGCGCCGAGCTTAAAGGTCTGCCAAAGCGGTCCCCGCCCCAGGCTGTCAGCTCTGAACGGCCACATCAGCGGGACGATTTTGGCGCGCGCCATGAAGATCAAGACGAACAGCAACAACCAACGACTCGCGGTTGTGGCCCAAGCTGATCCCAGTGCTCCCATCGCCGGTACCGGGCCCCAACCAAAGACGAGAACATAATCAGCCCCAAGATTGAAAATGTTGGCGACAATGATGGTCAAGACGATCGGGCGGACCTTTTCGAGAGCCTGGAGGGTCTGACGTAAGACGACAAACATAAAGAACGGCAGCAGGCCGGCGATGCAGATGCGGGCATAGCCGGAGGCCACGGGGATGATCTCTGCGGGCTGTCGGAGAAGGGGAAGAACGTATTCTCCCGGCATAAGCACCAGGGCTGACGGAATGGTGATCGCCGCGGCCAGGACCATGCCGCGCTGGACCGCCCGGCGAATCGCCTCGGTGTCTCGCGCACCCACGGCCTGGGCTACCAGCGGATCGAGGGCCATCAACAGTCCCATCCCGAAGGCCGCCACCGACAGGACAATCAGATTCCCAAGGGCGACGGCGGCCAGCGCCTGGGCCGACAGCCGCCCCACAACCATGGTGTCGACCACGCCCATGAGCATCAGACCCACCTGGACTACCACAACCGGGCCCGCAAGGCGGATCATCGCCTGCAGATCGGATCGCCGGGGTCTGACAAAAGCACTACTCACAACCGCAGGAGCATACCATCGGGATTAACCCGATCTCTCACCAGTTTCCGGCTGCAACGCGCAATACGCAGCAACCTTCGACGCTTTCTCGATTCGCTCGCTCGAAGTACAGCAAGTACTACTTGATGCCGAGCAGCTCGACGTCAAAGACCAGCATTCCCTGGGGAGCGCCTTGACTGCCCTGATAGGCCAACTCTTCCGGAATCCAAAAACGGCATTTCTCTCCAACCACCATCAGCTGAACGCCCTCGGTCCAGCCCGGGATGACGCGGTTGAGGGGAAAGGTTGCAGGTTGACCGCGCATCACCGACGAATCAAACATCTTTCCATCGGTTGTCCAACCGCTGTAGTGCACCGTGACCTCTGAAGTGTTTTTCGGGTGCTGATCGCCGGTGCCCGCCTTCAGAACCTTGAAGGCGAGTCCGCTCTCGGTCTTCTCGGCCTCCGCCGGTACCGCCGCAACGTCTTCAGGAACCGTTGGTGGCGGTGGAGGTTCCGGCAAATCTTCGATCTCCAGGAGTTTCACGTCGAAGACCAACATGCCCGCGGGCCGGTTCGGTCGATTGTTGTAGGCCAGTTCCACAGGAATCCACAGGCGGCGCTTCTCACCCGTCACCATCAGCTGGAGACCTTCGGTCCAACCGGGGATCACCCGGTTGAGGGGGAAGGTTGCCGGCTTGCCACGCTCAACCGACGAATCGAAGAGTTTGCCGTCGGTGGTCCAACCGCTGTAGTGGACCGTGACCTTGTCCCAAGTATCGGGATGGACCTCACCGGAGCCCGCGGTCAGAATCTTGGAGCAGAGACCGCTCTCGGTACAGACGGCGTCTTCCGGCGCCGCGGCAACATCCGGCGGGGCGACAACCTCTTCGGCGTGAGCAACGCTCACAATGGACAAAAAGATAAAGGCGAAAACAACAGAAAAATATACGATTTTCATGGGCAGCACCCTAGCGCGAACCGCGAATTTGGGCAAGGCGCCGGACGGACGACCCACATTTGGAACGAGAGAGAGGCGGACCAAAAGCTCAGGCGCCGTCCGTAATCATCGCAATACCTTGGTGTGGGGCATTGAGGTTGAAGGGCTCGGCGCCCGTGGTCTGAATATATCGATCCACCAGGCGAAAAATGATGCCCTTGCTGATTGTGTCGAGTTCCACAAAGCGGACCCCCATACCCGACGGCAGAGGAGACGAGTCGTCGCCCTCGCGCGCCCAAACGACCTCAGCCCTCCCCCGTATCAGAATGACCTCGTCTGCGAGGTTGATTTCGAAATCGAACGTACTTCCGGGCCTATAGGGCGTTGCCGTGGCGATGAACATGCCGCCGAGGGAAATATCACGAACGCCTCCACACTCAAGATCAGCCGTGTCATTGAAGAAAACGGTGACCTGTGGATCGAGTGGCGCCCGTGCCGTATCTCGTCGGAAATCAACATTTCTCATTGAGTCCACCATTCCTTTTCGGTTTTGGATTAGTCGGCCGGCAATTTCCCGTAGAGCCGGTTGAGCCTCAGCTCATACTCGCAGTTTCGCAACCAGTTGCGACCCAGGTCAGAAAGATTGCAAACCTGAGCAATGCGAAAAAGGCTGGCGATGATCACGAGGGCGGAAAGCAAAAAAGTGATCTGGTTGAGAATTTCAGGCATGTCGAAACTCCCTTCAGGACTCTCCCCAAAGTCATCAGCAATATCGATACCAACCCCGCCAAGTGCTCAAAATCACCTTCCGATAGGCCCTTCCGGGCTGCGTCGCTCCAACGACCTCGGTTTTGGTGTCCGAAAACACTTCACCTTTTCGGCGAAAAATTGAAAGGATTGACCGGAAGTCCAATAGAACCTGTCGTTCAATAATTTCCGGAAGACATTGCTGTGTCTGAAATTCGCACACAGATCTTTCAGGCCCGGAAATTCCTGACAAACGCCGTTCTTTAGTGAACGACAATCCCGATTCGGCAGCGCCTGCTCAGCGACATCTCACTACTTGCCGTTGAGGATCGTCTCGACCTCCTCCCGGTCGATGTCGAGCGTGTACCGGATTCCGCTGATCTCGGCGGCCTCACGCGTGAGGCTGGCGAGGTCGTCTCGCGCGATGTGCTCCATGGCGAACTTCCTCGATCCGCACATCAGCTGGCGCAAGCCCTGGGCCAAACGCTCGTAGTAAGTATAGAGCCCGATCGCACCGGTCGGCAGCTTCTCGAATCCCTCGTCCCCCACCAGTTCCCGCAGATCGGCGGCGGTGACGAAGATCTCGTCCCGGGTTCTGCCGAAACGCTCCACGTACACCGGTACCTGATTCTCGTCGATGGTCTTTCCAATAGTCTTTCCGACCATGGCAGCTGCGATCGGCGAGCGAGCCATCCCGATCAGCTTGACGAACGGCGCCCCGAGTGCCAAGCCCTTGAAAATCTGGTCCTCAAACACGAAACCGCCCGCGAGCGCCAGAGCCGGCACCGGCCGCCCGGCGTCCGCCAATTGTTTCGTATAGGAATAGAGAAGCGAGTGCAGTTCGACCGGTGGCATTCCCCACTCGTTCATCATGTGCCAGGGGCTCATTCCGGTGCCCCCACCCGCGCCGTCGACCGTCAGCAAGTCGATTCCGTACTTGGAGGACCAGGCGATGGCCCGTGCAAGGTCGGCCGGTCGGTAGGCGCCGGTCTTGAGGAAGACGTACTTCGCACCAGCCGCGCGCAGTTCCTCGGCCTTCTTGGCAAAAGCCTCTTCCTCGACCATGCCGATCCGAGAGTGACGCTCGAACTCGCGGAAGGTGCCGCGCTTGAAGGCGTTGATCACGGTCTCGTCGGTTGGGTCGGGCAAGACCACATAGCCACGCCGATAGAGTTCCTGAGCCTTCTTCAGGTCCTTGATCTTGACCTCACCACCGATGTTCTTGGCGCCTTGGCCCCATTTGAGTTCCACGACCTCCACACCAAGCTCCTGGATTGCATACTCCTGGGTCCCCAGACGCGTGTCCTCCACATTGGCCTGGACGATGATGGCGCCGTAGCCGTCGATCATGTGGTCTTTGTAAAGTTTGATACGCCGCTTGAGATCGACCGTGTCAATTACCTGGCCGTTCTCGATCTTCGCTTCCATGTCCATGCCGACGACATTCTCGCCGATGGTCAAGCCGGTTCCGGAGAGCGCGGAGCCGATGGCCAAACCCTCCCAGTTGTTCTTGGCGATGTCGGTGGACCCGATGCCTGGAATGATCCATGGGTAGCGAAACTTCAGCCCACCGTCGTGGCCGAAATGCACTTCGAGATCGACGGCCGGAAAGATCGCCTTGTCACTGTCGGCCTCGATACCGTGGGCGCCCACCGCGGTGCCCATGATGTTGAAGTGCGAGTAATCGACCGGATAGACCTTCTCTCCGGCGGTGGTAATCACACCGAACGGCTGAGGGTAGATCACCTCGTGGCCACGGTATGCCGATTTGCCGATTTCGCACATGCCGATGCAACCGTCCACGCAGGTGACACACATGCCCGAAGCGGGGACGATCGAATCCTCCGTTCGATTCTTGGTTAAGGTGGCGGCGGTCGCGTTGGTTCTGGACAGGGACATTGTCTCTCCTCCCTCAGTCTTTCTTGATTTCGCAGGCAACACAGGGCTGCATGTAACACATCATGTCGTCGTACTGCGGTTTTTCGACACACGGTGGCGCCAGGTTTGCGCAGCCCCCGCAAATGGCCTTTTCAGGCTCGTTATAAGTACATCTAAGCTCGCACACCGGGCACACGTACATACAACCCCCGCAGAGCCGACAGACCTCGGAACTCACGTCGAAGGGGGTGCCGATGCTGCGTTCCTGGCCGCGCCCGGTGAAGCCGATAGCGCCGGCCATCATCTGTTCGGAGCACATGCGGACGCAGCGTCCGCAGAGGATACAGTCCTCGTTCTCTTGGCGAAACCGCTGCTGACGCACTTCCATGGCCGCTGCGATGTCCTGGATCGTCTTGGACTGCGGGCAGGAAGCGAGCAACAACTCGACGATCATCTTGCGCGCTCGTAGCACTCGCACCGACGCGGTCCGCACCTTGAGCCCCTCCTCGGCCGGGTAGGTGCATGAAGTCACCATCCTGGAGTTCGGCGGGTCGCCCACCTCGACGACGCATAGGCGGCACGCACCGTAGGGCGTGAGACCTTCCATGTGGCACAGGGTCGGTATGGGAACGCCGAGGAACTGTGCGGCCTCAAGCAGAGTGGTGCCCGGCTCCACCGAAACGTCGATGCCGTTGATTGTGAACTCAATCATTCTGCATGTCCTCCAACGACCTCATCGCTCTGCGTCTCAGCTTCGACGAATTCGAGATCGCAACGCAGGCAGCGGCGGGCCTCCCGTGTCGCCTCCCGCATCGACAGTCCGACCTCGACCTCGGCGAAGTTCCGTTTGCGCCACTCGACCGAGGCTCGAGGCGTCTCGACACGGTCGTCACGCGATTCCTCGGGCTCAACCTCGACCGCCTCGAGACGGACCGTGGGCATCAGTGATTTCACGGGCTGTACCAGTTCCTCGCCCCTGACGAAGTGATCAATCATGACCGCCGCCTTCTTGCCGTCGGCTATGGCGTCGATGATGGTGTTGGGTCCCGTGACCACGTCGCCGGCGGCAAAGACCCCGGGTCGGCTCGTGAGCAAGGTCTTGGCGTCGGCCTTGACGGTGTTCCAGTCGGTGACCTCGATGCCGCCCGAGCGGGCCGGAGTGATGCTGTCCACCCCCGAGTCCTCGCTGATCGCCACGATCAGCGTGTCGAGCTCGATGACATGCTCGCTTCCATCAATACGTACGGGTCGTCGGCGGCCGCTGGAGTCGGGCTCCCCGAGACGATTCCGGACGCATCCCAGGTGAGAGAAAAGACCGCTGGTGGTCTTGATCTCGGTTGGGCTGACGAGGGTCTCGATAGTGACGCCCTCCTCAATGGCCGCTTCGATTTCCTCCTCGAAGGCCGGCATTTCGGCCTGTGTGCGGCGGTAGAGAATCGTGACGCTCTCGACATCGCGTTGACGGAGGGCCGTCCTGGCTGCATCGATAGCCGAGTTGCCGCCGCCGATGACGCCGACTCGTCCTTTGGCGAGTTGCTCACCGCGAAGGTTGAACGCCTTGAGAAAATCGATGGAAGGGTAGACACCGGGGACATTTTCGTTGTCGAGCCCGAGGGGTCGGCTCTTGTGCGCCCCGAGGGCCAGCATGACGGCGCTGAAACCGTCGTCGAAGAGTCCGTCCACGGTGATGTCGACCCCGAGGGAAGTGTTGCAGACGACGGTAATGTTGTCGTCGAGCAGGGAGTCGATCTCTTTCTTGATCACTTCGCGTGGCAAACGGTACTCCGGTATGGCGCAGTACAGCATCCCTCCGGGCTGGGGTTCGGCCTCGAAGACGGTCACCCAGTACCCCTTGAGCGAGAGGAAGTGGGCGGTCGTGAGACCGGCGGGCCCGGCGCCGACTACGGCGACCTTGGGTGGTTTTCCTTCCCCCCATTTGTGTCGAATCGGTTTGTAGGTGGAGGGTTCGATGCGATCGGTGATGAAACGCTTGAGCGCCCTGATCGCGATCGGATCGCCACCGCTGGTTCCGGCGCGGCATCTCTGCTCACAGGCATGGTCGCAGGCACGGGCGCACACGGACGGGAAGGGGTTGGCCTCGCGAATGACCCGATAGGCGTCTTCGTACTCGCCACGGGTGATATGCGCGACGTAACGCCATGCCTCGGTTCCCACCGGACATGCCGCCTGGCACGGCGGTCCCACCAGGTCCTTGCAAACGAACGCGTCGCACCGTTTGTCGACGATATGCCGCTCGTATTCGTGGCGGAAGTACTGCAAAGTGCTGAGGACCGGGTTGGCGGCCGACTGACCGAGACCGCACATGGTGGTGTCCCTGACCACCACGGCAAGCTCCTCGAGCAGGTCCAGCTGGTCGAGAGTCCCACGACCCTCCGTGATGTCCTCCAGGATTTCGTACATCCGTTGCGTTCCTTTGCGGCAGGTGAAGCATTTGCCGCACGACTCGTCCTTGAGGAAGCCCATGAAGTACTTGGCGACATCGACCATACAGGTGTCGTCGTCCATGACGATCATGCCGCCCGAGCCCATGATCGACCCGGCCCCCTTCAGACTGTCGTAATCGACTGAAAGGTCGAAGAGTTTGGCCGGGATGCACCCACCCGAAGGGCCGCCCGTCTGCACGGCCTTGATTCTGGCCTTGCCTGCGGGGCCGCCGCCGATGTCGTGGACCACCTCACCGATGGTCATCCCGAGCGGCACCTCGACGAGACCGGTGTCCCGAATCTTGCCGACCAGCGAGAAGATCTTGGTACCGGTGTTTCCGGGCACACCAACCTTTGCGTACTCGGCGCCGCCGTTATTGATGATGATCGGGACGTTGGCGAGGGTTTCGACGTTGTTGATGCAGGTCGGATAACCGTCGATGCCCCGCTCGATGGGGTAGGGGGGCCGTTGTCTCGGCTCCCCCATGAACCCTTCCACCGACCGGATGAGAGCGGTCTCCTCGCCGCACACGAAGGCGCCCGCACCGCGAACAATCTCGATGTCGAAGTCGATGCCTGTGCCGAGAATGTCGGCGCCGAGGAGACCCAGTTCCCGTGCCTGGCGAAGGGCGATCATCGTGTGCTTGATCGCCAAAGGGTACTCACCCCGAACGTAGATAATGCCATGCTTGGCGCCGATCGCGATCCCGGCAATCATCATCCCCTCAAGGATCGAGTGTGGATTGCCCTCAAGGAGGCTCCGATCCATGTAGGCGCCGGGGTCTCCTTCGTCACAGTTGCAGACCACGTACTTGGGCCGGCGATCATCGCCGGAGGCCCGCGCGAGCCCCCACTTCCTCCCGGTCGGGAAACCGGCCCCTCCCCGGCCACGTAGACCCGATGCCTTGATCTCCTCAATGATCCACTCGGGGTCGGCCTTTGAGAGCACTTTCTCCAGGGCGGAATAGCCATCGTGCTCGAAGTAGTTGTATATCCGAATCGGGTCCAGCATCTGATTGCTGCCGAGGATCGTGCGGGTCTGCTTCTTGAAGAACGGGACATCACTCTGGCTATGAAACTTGGTCCCGACCTGAGGCTCCGAATAGATCAGATCCTCCTCGACATAACCACCGAGGACAGCCTCGATGACCCTGGGGACATCCTCCATCTTCAATTGCGGATACAGGTGGAGCCCAGGCTCGACGAGGATGAACGGTTCTACCTGGCAGAAACCGTGACATCCGGTAACTCTCAACTCGATTTTGTCACCGAGGCCCTGCTCAAGAATGCAGCGCTTGACAATCCTCATGATGTCGTTGGCGCCACTCGCCTGTCCGCAGGTACCGGCGCTCACCACGAGGGTGGGTATCTCCGGCTTCATGTTTTTCTCGCTGGAAACGCGCTCGCGGAAATCAACCAGTTCATCGAGGGATAACAGTCGTCTCATTATTCAGCCTCCTAGGCGCCCAATCCGCTCACGTCGAGCAAATGGCTGGTGCAACCACGGCGCGAACAGATCTGCACCATGCCCCCACCGCGGATGATGAGCGGGACCATGGGTGCGGCACAGATCGGGCAGTCGGTGGCGCCGGCGAGTTCGGCGTGGCAGGTTGGGCAGAAGAACTGGGCCACCGTGTCTTCGGGGATCTCGTCCTCGGCCTCGATGGTGTAGGAGCCGTAGAGGGACGAGAGTCGCAGCCAGCCGTGCTTTCGCCCGAACGAGATGGTCACCCGAACCGAAGGATGGCCATCGATGGGGTGCCCGGCATCCATCAGGCTACGGTTGCAACGAGCGCAAAAGACCTCGACCGGGAAGACCCGCTGATCAGTGGCGACCTCGACGAAATCGAGACCAACCTGGGTCTTGTCGATGATCTCACCGACCTGGCGCGTGTTGACTTGTGGAAAATAGTGGCCATCGACCACCACGATCGGCCCAAGCGCGCAAGCCCCGAGGCAGTTCACTGTCTCCAGGGAAAACTCACGGTCCCCGGTCGTCTCGCCGGGATGGATCCCGAGCTGCCGTTGGAACTCCTCGGACACCGCCGGTGCGTTACGCACGTGGCAGGCGGTGCCCATGCAAACCGAGCACAGGTGCCTTCCCCTCGGCTCGAGCGTGAAGGCACTGTAAAAGGTAGCAACACCGTAAATGTCCACGAGCGACCGCCCGGTCCGTTGAGCGACAACCCGCAAGGCGCTCTCGGGAAGAAAACCGTATTTGGCCTGGATGGCCTCAAGAATCGAGATGAGCCCACCGCGCTCGTTACTGTGCTTGTCAATGATGGCAACAACCAGGTCCGCGCTCCACACACCCTCCTCGTAGAGGTCGCAGAAGAGGATCGACGTGGTCTGCTTCGAACGATGCACACAGCCCGGCAGGTGCTTGCAGGTCAGACAGATATCGCTTTGAATCTGATCTCTGGGGTTGGTCGTCTCAACGTCTGAATGTTGTTCCATCGATCCTCCATGGCCCGAAGTTTCATTGGATGCCGGTGGTCACTCTCCCCGGAACGAAACGCCCCAGTGGGGTGAGATGCCCGCTTTCAGGTCGCATTGCGTGTGTTCGGTTGATGTCCGCGAGACCCTCTGGCCCAAGGTTCAAAGGAGAGCCCAGGGAATCGCATAATAGATCCCAAACTGAGCGATTCTGGCGGATGAGATGCGTCAACTCCTTGATGTTCTGGTGCTTGAAGAAAACGTAGGAATACCCGGAGGTATGTCGAGGCTTTCTGAAAGTGTCCAGAGCGCAAGGACTTGGTGCAGATCGCCGCTGAGAATCGCTCAATTTGGGTAGATGTCCTCACAGTGCCGGCCTCCACTCATCGACGTTAAATCCTCGACGGCCCAAGTCTACCATCCCGCACGGGCACTGCCCCGCCCCCTGCGCTGCCTCCAGTCCCTTAGCCCACATTCTCATCAGAGTCCGACAGAAGAGCCCAGGGGCAGTTGGCGGGCCGGATCGGTGACGGCGCCGATCTTCGCCGCGAACGGCGTCCGCTTTTCGATGTCCTCGTCGGTGATCAGGTGGATGTCCAACAGCCCTCCGGTGGTGTAACCCGTTCTGAGATAATTGATCTCTCCAAGACAGAGACTCCAGCCGTCCAACCATCCCAGGAGATCCCGACGCTGAGCGTCGTCCCCTTTGAAGTGAATCACGAGATCGATGTCGGAACTCGGACCGGCGTTGGCATTCTTGGTCGAACCGATCAGGTAAAGCGCAGCGACCCCGAAGCGCTCTCCGTCCATTTCTGCGGCTAGGCGCTCGGCCATCCGCAGGCGCCACTGCCAAAAGTCCTCGGTCCGGCTCTCTCCCTGGAGTTGTGCGGGAATCCGGCCGATCTCACGAGACACCTTCGCGTCAACAAGAACGCCGACCGCCCGGTTGAGGTCGGCATTCATGAGCACCCGCAACACCCGGCCCCGAGTTGCCGCAGGAACCTCGATAACCCGCACAACGTCGGCCAGAGCCCGGAATTGAGGCGCCATCTCGCCGAGAAGGTTCGGACATGCCATGAGAAAGCGGCGATTGAGTCCGTTTTCTACCTCGTCCGGATACAGCGGCAGGTAGCGGATACGGGCCTCCACCAGATCTTGGAAGAAGTGAGTTCCAAAACTCAGGTCGGGAACGTACGAACCGGTGCGGTGGGCCATTTCGATGAGCATCGCCGTGTTGTTGATATCTGAATAAGAAATCTTCACCCCGAGCTTGAGATCTCCCCGGCTTCCCCAACGCCCAGGACCCATCAGAATGAACTGCCTCTTCGGCAGGACCTTGTTCAGTTCGCCGACAGCCTGTCCCACCGCCAGAAGATCATCCTTGTTATCGAGCCTTAAGTAGCCCTCCGGGTCGACAAAAACAATGTGGGTGATATCCGGAACCATCCCGTTGGAGACGAATTTTTCGGCGCAAAACACGATATCGTTGGGGGGGAGGTCCGCCGGAATCGGCGCCGGTGCGTCATCGTCTCCCGAACTTTGCGGGCGACACTGCAACAGGTAGAGATCCTGTCCGTCAAAGGCAAACTCGATGTCGACCGGAGACTCGAATCCTTCCTCAAGCGTCCTGAGCACCTTGGCCATACGCGAAATCAGATTGGAACTGTCAAAGACCCCTCCAAAATCCGCTACAAAGGTATCTTTTTCGGTGTTCGAGAGAACCGCAACCGGCCGTTTCAGGGTGTCTTCTTTCACGACCGAGAAGACCTGGGCGAATCCGGGGTACTCGGCGCCGATCCGCCCGAGGAGATCCTTCACTTCCAACGTCTCCAATGTCCCATTTCGGAGGTTGATGACCTCGAGCTTCGAGGGCGAATAGCGGATGATCTCCTCAACCGTCGTGTTGACTCGCAGATGAGGTTTATTGGGCACAGCCAGAATCGGATAGTCATCGGGCACCCTGTCCACAGCCCGAGTCCCGAGTCCCGGAACCATACGAATGAGCCCATCCTCCCGGAGGATCCTCGCAGACCAGCGCAACTCGTTGTGGCTAAAGGCCACCCCTGCGAAGGCCGGTAGAAAGTAGTCGCCGACTCTTCGTCCTACGACCTGTTGGATCAATATGCCCATCTCCTCGTCAAAGTCCAACAGTCCTTTTTCTTCCCTGTAGGTGATGGGGTCTGGACCGAAGACCGAGGCGTAGACCTCGGCGATGGCGTCGAGCAGGGCTTCCAGACGCCGTGCCTTGGGGCCGAGATTGGCCAGGAAGAGACTCTTGTACTTGCCCGAAAAGGCGCTGCCGAGACGATCTTCGAGACGACTGGACGAGCGCACGATGATCGGAACTTCCCCCAGGTCATCGAGGGTCCTCGACAGGGCGTTCACCATCTCCGGCGGGAATGGCGAATTCTTGAAGAGCTGGACGATGTTGGGATATTCGTGGCGGATCTGATCGATGTCGCGGTACTTCTGCTGTAAGACTTCTTCGAGGTCGTTGTGTTCGATGAATTCGTAAATCCACTCCGCCGGCAGATAGCGACTGAGGGGAACCTTGAAGCGGTCCAGATCGGGATCCTCCACCGCCTTGCGTCGCAGGGCCTTCTCGGCGAGAAAAAGACCCGCAGTTTTTCCGCCGAGGCGACTGTGGTTCGAACTCTCGAGGATGATGTCGTCGAGCAACTTGACAAAGTCACACGGCTCGACGACGTTCTTCGCGATGCGGAGAAAAGCGAGCTGAGTCGTGAGGAAACGACGAACCAGGGTGACTCGAAGATCGTCCAGGTTGGCTTCGCCCAGCTCGGCGCCGTCGGCCACGAGATGACAGTACCGCCGCAATCCTTCATTGATGTCGACGACCGTGGCCCTTGAATTATTGAGCAGCTTCGGGAAGAAGGCGGCCTTTTCCTCAATGATCCAATTTTGGATCAGGGTCAGAATCTCTTCATCGGGAAGGGCGCCCGAGGCGAGGTCAAAGGACCGTCCCGACAAAAGTGGACTTTCGTCGATCGGCCGCGCCGGCCCGGGAACGTTCGCCTCGTGGTCATGGCTTTTCCGGTCCTCTTGGGCGCCCATGGTCGTGTGGAGGAGATCATGCGCCCCTTCGATACCCATCCATCCCAGATGGTTCACCATTTTCCGGGCGATGCGAAGGTAGAGCGCACGATCGGTCCGACGCAACAGGCGCATCGGTTCGCGCCACGCCGCTTCGGTCTCGGAGGCGGCCCGGCGACTGGCGTCTTCCCACCGGCGACGCATGGCGTGGAGCTGGTGATAGAGAATAGAGTGGCCGAGGCGATCGGCAATCGTTGAAACCAGACGCTCCTCTTCCTTCAGAAAGGGTCCCGTGTCTTCGCGCGGCCGCTCCTCGAGATAGCAGACCCTGATTCGCCCCACCGCCTCATCCTGGACGACGATATCGGCGCACAGCTCCCACTCGGTGGTCCTGAAATCGGCGCAGGAGATGTTCCGACCGGCGTACTCTATTCGCGCCGAACAGACATCGGGGTACTGCCAACCGGGAGGTATGGCCTCAACCACCCGAAGAAATGCCTGATCCAGAGGCAAATCCGGCTCACTGAGGGCCTGCTCGACTTCATAGAGGCAATTCAGCTCTTTCGCCCTCTCCTGCAGGGAGATGATCAGATTCTCGACGGGTCGATTCGATTCAGTCGCCATGAAAAATAACCCCCCGCCCATTGCGACCATCCACCCGTACCTGCACGGGCTTCTCGGTCCGAACATGAACGACGCGGCCTGAACCTCCCACCCGAGGGCAGCTGCGCAGCCAAGACCAGTCGATGGGCCATCGGCCGTCGTGCTCTACCGAAAGGTAGAGAATCCGGAAGCCGAGCACATTGTGAAAGAAGTGGGATCCCTGACTGAGGTCGGTATTGACCTCCGGGAGTGTAGCCTCGACGATCACTTTGGCGCCGGAAATCTGACCCCACGTCACGGGGATGCCGAGACGAACATCGGAAGTGCCCCATCGGCCGAAGCCGATCAGGATGTAGGGGCGGCCCTCCTCAACCAACTCGCGGTTGAGTCCTTCAAGTTCGGCAGCGATCTCGAACGTCTTGTCCTGGTCAAAGAGATCCGGGTCGAGAAAGACGATGTCCCGGATATCTTCCCGGACACCGTTGCCGAGGACATGGGTCGAAGCGATAACGGTTCGGCCATCCTCGAGGAGGGACTCGGCAACCTCGACCTCCTCAGTCATGACCCGCATCGGCCGGACCTGGAGGAAACCGATCTGAGCCGGAAGACCGTGCTGTCGATCGAGCCGAATGGCGAACTCGATCTCCACATCCCCACCCATGAC
>JAIOSJ010000164.1 GCA_021107705.1 Thermoanaerobaculales bacterium
CGGTCTCCTTTCACCGCGAACTCCCAACCGATGACCACCAGCTTCCACTTTGTTAGCTTTGTTTCTCCTCACTGAGGAGGCCGGGGTAGAACTCTGCGAAACCTGAGAATGATGCTGAGACCGAAAGCCTTGACGAGACGTCTTCCTTACTCCTTTTGCATACAACAAACGCGTCGGACTTGCAGTTGTTTGTCCGGTAACAAATCAGGGTAAGGGTTATCCTTTCGAGGTCCATATTCCGGAGGGTGAACCCGTTCACGGATTCGTTCTTGCTGATCAAGTGAAGAGCCTCGACTGGAGGGCACGAGGAATCCGTGCTGCCGGAAAGGCTCCTGAAGCCGTCGTGACGGAGACCCTGGAAAAACGCTCAACCCTCCTGAGCTGAGGAGGTTATCAGGCCCGTCCTTGAACTCCGGCCTGAAAGGCCGCATGCAATCCGTCCGACGGATTGCCCGGGAGGCCTACTCACCCCATCTGGCACTGAAATGATTCTCCCCCCGATCAAGATCCCAAATCGCAGGCAGCGTAGATTCCTTTTTCGATCTTCCTCATCTCCTCCTCGGACAACACCCCGATCGGATCTTGGATCTTCGAACGGTCAAGCGTTGTAATCTGATGACAGATCGCGATGGAGTCCTGACTCAGGCCCGTACCGGCAACCACAAGAGACACGGTCGTCGGACCGCGGCCTGCCTGCCGGGGCGATGTCGTCACGGGAATGACGATGATTGAGCGCCAGCTCGCAACATCGTTGAACCCGTCGTTGCTGACGATTACAACCGGTCGACGGCCTTGCTGCTCCGATCCCGATCGAGGTTTCAGCTGTGCCCAATAGAGGTCACCGCGTTTCACGTTCACCCTCAAACAACCGGCTCAGCTCTTCTGTTGCCGCAACCTCTAAATCCGAGTCCAAATCAAGAGCACTGCCGGCGTACTCCGTCGCGAATTGTCTGATCTCGTCCCGTCGATGTTCCCGCCTTCGTTGCTCAATCCAGTGTTCGAGGACAGAGCGAGCAAGTCGAGTTGCCGGAACACCGGCGAGGCGGGACTCTGCGAACAACGCCCGGTGCACTTCCTCAGGCAAGGGGAGGTTAAATTTTTTGTATGATGTAAAGCCCATAAATTGTACCTCTTTTCTGCCATAAAATAATACCACAAAACAATCGCTTCCACCGAGTGTGCCATGGTCCAACCTTTTGCTGCAGGGCGTTTGGTTCACGAGGGTGCAAAAGGTCCGACCTGGCTCACCCCGGGAAGCGCGCTCAAAAACAGCCTTCCCGGTAGGCGAGTAGGCCGTCGCTCGCCTTGTCTGCGGGGCTTGATTTCTGTTTGTATCACCCCTCCATCCCGGCCCCGCAGATAATGCGACGCTGGGGTGGCGGAAGCCACACCAGAAGGCCGGGGTTCCGAACCAGGCCGCTCACGAAAGACGCTCAAAGAATCTGCTCTTCTTGCCGAGAGCGGACACAGTCCGCGGTGGACGGGCTCAACCGGAACACTCTTTGACTCAAGATCTCTGTGTCTCTGTGTTTTTCCTTTGGGTTTTTGCAAAGGACACCCTTGACAATTGTGCTGGTGTGTATTAGGTTATACACATCAGCTCAGTTAATGGGCGAGGGAGGTCGGCTTGGACAGGCTCCAAATTCAACTCAGCGATGCCAGCGGGGTCCCCTACTACCGTCAGATCGTGGACCAAATGAGCCAGCTGATCCGCTCAGGCCAATTGGCTCAGGGGGATCAATTGCCCTCGGTCCGGGAACTCACCGGACAGTTGCTGGTCTCTCTCATCACGACGCGGCGGGCTTATGCGGACCTCGAAGCGGCCGGGCTTATCAAGAGAAGACAAGGCCACGGGACCTTTGTGGCGGAGGAGATCGAGATGGCATCCCATGATCAAGCGATGGAAATGACGCTGGACCAATTGGAACAGATCGTGGGCGACGCACGACGCATGGGGCTTGAGGATGACGAAATACAGGGCCTCTTCGCAGGGCTCATCCACAAAGGAGGCCGGCATGACCAGCAATGAACTGATCCAGGTGGAGGGACTTGAGGTCCGCCGCGGAAAATTCACGCTTGCGGTACAGGAGTGGCGTCTGCCCCCAGGTGAGGTTGTCGGCCTGGTCGGACCCAACGGCGCCGGCAAGACGACCTTTCTCGAGCGCCTGGCCGGTCTCCGCGGTGACTCCAGCGGCAGTGTCTCGGTCTTCGGCCGGGACCCGTGGCGTGACTCGACGGTGCGAGAAGAACTCGGATTCATGTCGGATGACATGCCCCTGTTCACGATGCGCATCGGCGCCCTGCTGCGCATGCTCTCCGGATATTACCGGACGTGGGACGCCACTCTGGCGGAGACGCTCTTGGAGCGCTTCAAACTCGACCCACGAGAGAAGGTTCATAGCCTTTCAAAGGGACAGGGAACGCGTCTGCGCCTCATCACCGCGATGGCCTTCCGGCCGCGGGTGCTCTTGCTCGACGAGCCCGCCACCGGCCTGGATGTCGGCGGTCGGCGAGCCCTCCTGGAGAGCGTTCTGAACGTGGTCCGGGATCCCCAACGCAGCGTTGTGATCTCGTCCCACATGTTGGGCGACGTGGAAAGGGTTGCAGACCGCCTCCTGGTCCTGGATGGCGGCCGGATCGTCAAGGAAGGCCGAACCGACGGTCTGGTCGGCGAAAAGCGGACTCTCGAAGAGGCCCTGCTGGATTGGGGGGCCGGAGGATGATCACCTCGCTGTTCCGGTCGTTCCGACTTCACCTGAAGGCGCGCGCCCAAGCGTGTTTTCGGAGCCCGTCCGCGTGGGTCGCCCTCGTTTCGTTCGGCCTGATCGGCGTGCTCTACTGGCCGAGCGCGACAGTCAATCCGCTCGAGGAGACTCGCGAGGGTCTACCCATCCTCTTGGTGTGGCTTCTCTGGTTCTGGCTGTGGCCGATGCCACCGATGGTCTATGCTCGCGGACGAACCACCGAAAAAAGCGGTAATGCACTGCTCGGCGTCGGCGGTGTCCCGACATTACCGGTCGGACCACGGACCCGCGCTCTCGCCGAGGCCGCGTTCACATTGGTGGTTCTCGGGATCATTCGCCACGTGGCCATCTCTATATATCAGGGTCAATGGTCATGGCGGGCGAGCGCCGAAACCCTGGCCGGTGGGTTCTTTCTGCTACCGGTATTTCTCGCCTGGGCCTTGCCCAATCGCAACCCTGCAACCTTCATGTTGCGGCCCCTTGCCGTCGCGGTCCTGGCGGCTGGGGTACACGTCGCCGGTGGATTCTTCGATACCTGGTGGGGAATCGTCGGCGCAGGCCTCCTTCTGAGCGCACTCGTTCTCTCAACGGCCGGACTCGAAGTGCCGGAGTGGCGGACCAAGGGGGCGCCTCAACCAAAATCCCGCCGCCGTCGGGAGGCCATCCGGCCAACCCGTCAATTGTCACGAGACGCCTGGCTGCCGTTGCTCAAGAGCTGGGGACCGTGGGTGTTCCTGGCCGTTATCGCCTATGCCCTCTGCATGATTCTCGACGTTCACGGCAGCTCGTGGAAGTGGATTTTTTTCGCCGGCTTCGAGGTATTCCTGGTCATTATCCTTCAACCCCTGTTGCGCCCTTTCAACTCGAACCTCGTGGCGGAGAGCCTGGTCGGCAAACATGAGGTCTCGCGCGGCGATTTCCTGCGAGCGTGGTCGGTGCTGCCGGTGAGTCCGGCTGCCGTTTTGCGCCGGGTCTGGTTGCACGGCGCCGTCGTCGGCCTGGTCTTGTGGACCGTCCCGGTCGCGATGCTCATCATTCGCCACAGGCTGCTCGAGGGCCTCTGGAGTGTCACTGGAGGGATTGGAAACCTGATGCAGTTCGTTGTCGTCGGCGCCTTCTTCGTGCCGATGATGGCGGGATTGTTGGTTGCGGTGGCTCTCGGTCGGCGACTCGAGATCGCCCTGTCGGGATTCAGTCTTCTGCTGGGCATTCATGCCCTATTTTTCGTCAGGATCCTACTGCAGGAACTCTTCGGCCGAGGTACCCCGGCAGCCGTCGGCGGCACGCTCCTGGTGCTCATCATCCTGGTCGCCGTGGGTTCCTTGCCTCCCCTGCTTTTTCTGGGGGGAGTGCGGAAAGTCGAGCCGGCATGATGAATCAGCGACGCTCTGCAGATGCCGCAACCGTTCTCGCCGCAGCCGTGGTGTTGGTCGTCGGCCTGTTGGCGGTGTCTCTGGAAAAGGGTTGCAGACCGTCGCCGGACCCGTGGGTGGCGTCGTCGAAGGTGCCGACCCAGGCGCAGGCCGTCAATA
>JAIOSJ010000139.1 GCA_021107705.1 Thermoanaerobaculales bacterium
CAAGGTTGAGCGTCGCCCCTACCCGATTGACGAAGCCATTGCGAAGGTGCTTGATGCGGCCTTTGCGAAGTTCGACGAAACGGTCGATATCGCCCTCAAACTTGGTGTTAACCCCCGCCATGCCGATCAGATGGTCCGCGGGACAGTGGTTCTGCCTCACGGCACGGGGAAGACTCGATTTGTACTTGCTGTCTGTGAGGGCGCCAACCAGAAGGCGGCTGAAGAAGCGGGCGCCGACATGGTCCTCTCCGCTGAAGATGCCGTGCAGAAAATTCAGAGCGGCTGGCTCGAGTTTGACGCAATGGTCGCGACGCCGGACATGATGAGGCATCTCTCCAAGGTGGGCCGAGTTTTGGGGCCCCGCGGCCTGATGCCGAACCCCAAGTCCGGAACCGTGACGCCCGATATCGGGGCTGCGGTGACGGAGATCAAAGCCGGTCGAGTTGAATTCCGAGTGGACAAGACGGCGATCGTGCATGCGCCGGTGGGTAAGGTCTCCTTCCCCCCGGAGAGCCTTGTCGAAAATACTCACAGCCTGCTTGACGCGATCAAGAAGGCAAAACCAGCCAGCGCCAAAGGGCGATACGTGCAGACCGTGTTCCTGAGTTCGACGATGGGGCCGGGCGTGCAAGTTGACCTGATGAGCCTGGATATCAAGTAAGGAGGGGCGAGATGCTGACAAGAGAGCAAAAACGTGTGCAGTCCGACGCCCTTCGCGAGGTATTTTCCGACGTCAATACGCTGTTCCTGATTAACAATGCAGGGTTGGGCGTGAACGATGTCAACGTCATCCGAACCCAGGTTCGAGAGGTCGAAGGGGCCTTCAAAGTCGTGAAACACTCGGTGGTCAAACTGGCCATTGAGGGTACCGACAAGGAAGGCCTGGGTCCCCATCTTCAGGGTCCGAAAATGTTGGCCTATACCTCGGGCGACGGTGTTGCTCTCGCCAAGGTGCTCAGAAACTTTATCAAGGACCATCCTTCGCTTTCCTTTGAGGAGGCGTACATGGAGGGTGAACTCCTCGATGCGAAAGCTGCAGAACTCATCGCTGAGCTGCCGTCCCGCGAGGAGCTGATTTCGAAAATGCTGTTTGTGCTGCAGTCGCCCATGCGGCGTCTCGCTGTGGCTCTGAACAGTCCTATCCAAAAATTTGTCTCGGTCCTGTCGCAGGTCGCCGAACAGAAAGAAGCTTGAGAGTCCAAGGAGGATCGTGAAAATGGCCCAGACCGAAAAACTCATGGAGACCATCAAGGGCATGACCGTAGTCGAACTCAACGAGTTCGTGAAAGCCCTCGAAGAAGAATTTGACGTATCTGCTGCTGCCGCAGGCCCAGTCATGATGGCGGGCGCCATACCTGGTGGTGATGCGGTCGTCGAAGAGCAGACCGAGTTCGACGTCGTGTTGAACTCCATCGGCGACAAGAAGATCAATGTGATCAAGGCTGTGCGGGAAGTGACCTCTCTCGGTCTCAAGGAGGCCAAGGAGTTCGTTGAAGGTGCACCGGTCAAAATCAAAGAAGGCGTGTCCAAAGACGAGGCCGAAGAGACCAAGAAGAAATTCGAAGGTGCCGGCGCCCAGGTTGAGATCAAGTAATTCGGTTTGTTCCGGTTATTTCGGTCAGGGGTGGGCGTATCGTTCACCCCTGGTCTTGCTTGACTCCCGAGATTGGAGGCTCCTCTGGTTGGGAGGCGGAAGGTTGTTGATGTCCTTTCGGTTGAGGAAGGAGGCGAGCCCGTTGTGGATCTCGCCACCGCCCGAGGCTCTTGGTATATCGCGGCTGAAAGCGGCTCACCGATGAGGAGTTTTGATCTCGATGGACCGAAAATGAGCGGTTCATGGCGAGGGGAGAGGCTCTTGTCTTTTAGGAAAGGCGCCGGAAATAATTATTGTCGGTTGGGTGGGAAGCTCCCGCCCAAGTCTTTCTCGAGCCTTCGTTTTTGTGCATTTCTTCGTCATAAACAGCTCATATTGGTTGAATCAGAAGGTGCGTGGAGGCAGCGTCCCCACGAATCTTTACCGGCCGGGAGGGTGTCTCCATGACCACGAGCCCCATAGGGCGAACGAGTTATTCGAAAAATGAATCAACGGTGCCGCTGCCGAACCTGATCCAGGTTCAGCGGTCTTCCTACGAGGATTTCCTGAAAATGGATCTTCTGCCGGAGGAGCGTGCGAATACCGGTTTGCAGTCGGTACTGTCGACGATATTTCCGTTTACCGATTTCAGGGAGACCTGCGAGCTTCAGTTCGTTCGTTATGACATCGGCAATTGGTCGTGTCGTTGCGGTCGATTGAGCGGCCTTGAGCATCTCCGGCTCGTCTGCGAGCACTGTGGAGTCCGCTATAAGGCCGGCGAGGCCCATGCGGAACAAGTGGTCTGTCCTGATTGCGGCAAGGCGAATCGTAACCGCATCAAAATGTGCGGCGTTTGCGGAACCTCGGTCGCCCTTCGGCTTACCTTCTCAGAGGAAGAGTGTCGCGAAAGGGGAATGAGCTATGCCGTTCCGATTCGTCTGACCTTCCGCATGGTGACCTTCGACACCGAAGAAGACGGGAGCCGTCAACTCCGAGATGTGAAGGAGGAGGATCTCTATTTTGGGGACCTTCCTCTGATGACCCGAACGGGCACCTTCATCATCAACGGAACCGAACGCGTGATTGTGTCCCAGTTGCACCGTTCCCCCGGTGTTTTCTTCACCCTTGAGGGGCCGAATCACTATCTCGCCAAGGTGGTTCCCTATCGCGGGTCATGGATCGAGTTTGAGTACGACAACAAACAGATCCTGTGGGTTCGTATCGACCGAAAACGTCGCCTGCCGGCGACCGTCTTCCTGCGTGCCCTGAGCCCGGAGCTTGAAACCAATTCGATGATCCTCAAGAGCTTCCATGTCGGCTTTGGGGTTCGGCTGGACCCCAAGAAAACAACTGCGGCCGTTGCGCTCGATGCTCGCCTTCTCAAGATCGAGGAAGAGCGCCAAGCAGCGCAGCGTTATCGCCAGGTGAAGGACCCGCACCTCTTTGCGGGTCTGGTTCTGGATGACGCCCTGCGCGGTCGTATCGAGAAAGCTGCGGCTAAAGGAAAGGCGACTTCGGTCAAGGTTGATCGGGCGGAATTGGTTGGCGCCATCGTCCTCGAAGATGTGGTCGACCCGGAAACCGGTGAAGTCATTGCTCTCGCCAACAGCCGGGTCACCGACGAATTGCTGGCCATCGTCGAGGAGGCCGGTCTGCGCGACCTTGTTCTTGCCTTCCCGGACTGGGACTCGATTGGTGAGATCCTTCATCAGACTCTGGAGAAGGACAGTTCCACCGGCCAGATGGAAGCGCGGATGGAAATCTATCGGCGCCAACGGCCCGGTGATCCACCGACCGAAGAGTCGGCGACGACTCTTTTTAACGGACTCTTCTTTGACGAGCGGAAATACAATTTGTCGGCAGTCGGGCGATTCAAGTTCAACGCCAAGTTGGGCATGGACAAGGATGTCAACCAACGCATTTTGGACGTCGACGACTTTAAACAGTTGGTGACGTATTTGCTGCGCCTGCATCGTGACCTCGGTCGGGTCGACGACATCGATTCCCTCGCCAACCGGCGCGTACGCACCGTCGGTGAGTTGATGGAGAACCAGTTCCGAATTGGTTTGGTGCGCATGGAGCGAGCCATCAAAGAGAAGATGTCGATCCATCCTGATATCGACTCGGCAATGCCGCGGGACCTTGTCAACTCGAAGCCGGTAACTGCGTCGGTGGATGAGTTCTTCGGTTCCTCGCAGTTGTCCCAGTTCATGGATCAGACCAATCCCCTTTCCGAGGTGACTCACAAGCGCCGGTTGTCGGCCCTCGGACCGGGTGGGCTCTCTCGCGAGCGAGCCGGCTTTGAAGTTCGGGATGTTCACTCCACCCACTACGGCCGCATCTGTCCGATTGAAACACCTGAAGGCCCAAACATCGGTCTCATTTCATCTCTTTCCTGTTACGCCAGGCTTAACACCATGGGCTTCATCGAGTCGCCCTATAAAATGGTCGAGGGTGGACGCGTGCTTGAGCATGTGCGTATCACTCAGGTTGGCGATTCGAAATTCAAAATCGGTCAAATCGTGTTGATCGATGATTTCGACAAGGTCAATGACTCTATTCGCCGATCCAAGAGCAAGGAGATGGAGGCATGGGGTGAGCCCTACGCCTTTTATCTTCCGGCATGGGAAGAGGAGAACCTCAATATCACCCAGGCCAATGCGGCGGTAGACGAGACCGGCTTGCTGATTGATGAGAAGGTCATTTCCCGTTCCGGCGGAGAATTCCTGCTCATCGACCGAAATGAGGTGAATTACATCGATGTTTCGCCGCGTCAGGTGGTATCGGTGGCAGCGTCCCTGATTCCCTTTCTGGAGCACGACGACGCAAACCGTGCTCTGATGGGATCGAACATGCAGCGTCAAGCGGTGCCTCTGGTGCGTCCTGAATCGCCCATCGTCGGAACCGGAATGGAAAGTCGAGTTGCCCACGATTCCGGCGCCGTAGTGATCTGTCACCGGCAAGGTGTCGTGGACAAGGTTGACGGTCATCGAATCATTGTGCGGATCGAAGGCGAAGGCGAGGGTGATTTTGGCGCCGACATTTATCAGTTGACCAAATTCCGCCGCTCGAACCAAAATACTTCGATCAATCAGAAGCCTCTCGTCAAGGAAGGCCAGACGGTTGTCAAGGGCCAGGTGCTGGCGGATGGTCCCAACACCGAGAACGGTGAGCTGGCACTGGGTCACAACATCCTGGTGGCTTTCATGCCGTGGCGCGGCTACAACTTTGAGGATGCCATCGTGGTGTCCGAACAGATGGTCAAGCACGACAAGTACACCTCGATTCACATCGAGGAGTTCGAGGCGTCGTCCCGTGACACCAAGCTCGGACCCGAGGAAATCACTCGTGACATTCCAAATATCTCCGAGTCGGCTCTCAGCCACCTCGATGATGCCGGCGTGATCCAGATCGGTTCTCCGGTCAAGCAGGGTTCCATTCTGGTCGGCAAGGTGACTCCCAAGGGTGAGACGCAGCTGACGCCGGAAGAAAAGCTTCTGAGGGCGATCTTCGGAGAGAAGGCCGGCGACGTCCGAGATGCCTCTCTTCGGTGTCCGCCGGGCATTGAAGGCGTTGTCGTCGATGTGCATATCTTCGCCCGCAAGGGTGTTGAAAAGGACAGCCGCCAGCTTGAGATTGAGACGGAGGAGACGGACCGGATCCGGAAGAACTCAGAGGATGAGAAACGAATCATTCTCGAGGTCCGCGATTCCAAGATTCAAACCCTGCTCGAGGGGGCCAAGGTCACCGCAGACGTCAAGGGGTCCGACAAGAAGGTCCTGATCAAAAAGGGCGCCGCCCTGACCCAGGAGCTTGTGGTTCAGTTCAAGCGCGCACAGATCCTCTCACTTCCGCTCAAGGACCCGGTCCTGCACGACAAGGTACGCCTCATCGTGCGTCAGGCCGAGTCGCAGGTCGAAGTTCTCGAACAGCTGAATGAAGAACGTATCGAGTTGTTACGGCAGGGAGATGAGCTGGCGCCGGGTGTCATCAAGCAGGTCAGAGTCTTCATCGCCATGAAGCGCAAACTTCAGGTAGGCGACAAAATGGCTGGGCGGCACGGCAACAAGGGTGTCATTTCCCAGTGTCTGCCCGAGGAAGACCTGCCGTTCCTCCCGGATGGAACGCCGGTTGAGATCATCCTCAACCCTCTTGGTGTTCCGTCCCGCATGAATGTCGGGCAGATCCTGGAAACCCACCTCGGTTGGGCCGGGAATGAACTTGAAATGAAGTTTGCGACCCCGGTCTTCGAGGGGGCTACCGAAGACGAGATCCACGATATGCTCGACCGGGCGGGTCTTCCAGAGGATGGGAAGAGTCTCCTGTATGACGGTATGACCGGCGAGCCCTTCGAGAACAGGGTGACCGTCGGCTATATTTACATGCTCAAATTGAGCCACTTGGTGGACGACAAGATTCACGCACGTTCGATCGGGCCCTACTCCCTCATCACCCAACAACCGCTCGGCGGAAAGGCCCAATTCGGTGGCCAACGTCTTGGTGAAATGGAAGTGTGGGCACTGGAAGCCTACGGCGCCGCCCATACCTTGCAGGAATTGCTGACGGTGAAATCGGATGATGTGGATGGACGCGCGAAGGTCTACGAGTCCATCGTCAAGGGGCAGGTGCCCGAGGAACCAGGCTTGCCTGAGTCGTTCAACGTGCTGGTCCGTGAGCTGCAGGCTCTCGGGCTGGACGTTGAGCTGCTGCAGCAGGATAACGAGTGAAGGGGAGTCGGAGCATGGAACGTTCATCCCTGTCTGAAGTTCGCACTTTCTTTGAAGATGCCAAGCCGTTGAACGATTTCAACGCGATTCGACTTGGATTGGCCAGCCCGGAGAAAATTCGGTCGTGGTCCCACGGCGAGGTTACCAAGCCGGAGACCATCAACTACCGAACCTTCAAGCCCGAGAGGGACGGTCTTTTCTGCGCCAAGATTTTCGGTCCGACAACGGACTGGGAATGCCTGTGCGGCAAGTACAAGCGCATGAAGTATCGAGGCGTCGTCTGCGATAAATGCGGCGTCGAAGTTACGAAGTCCAAGGTGCGCCGGGAGCGCATGGGGCATATTGAACTGGCCGCACCGGTCTCTCACGTCTGGTTCTTCAAGGGCCTGCCGTCACGCATCGGTCTCCTGCTTGACATGACCATTCGGTCGCTTGAGCGGGTGCTCTATTTCGAGGCCTATGTGGTGGTCGATCCCGGGGACACCTCTCTTGAGCTGAAGCAGGTCCTCTCCGAGGAGGAATACCGGGAAGCCAAGGAGGAATTTGGTGAGGCATATGTTGCTCTCATGGGCGCAGAGGCAATTCGTACGCTCCTCGAGCGTCTCGAACTGGATGACATGGCCGCTGAACTGCGCATGCTCATGCGCACGGAAACTTCAGTCATGCGGAAGCAGAAGGCTGCCAAGAGACTTAAGTTGGTTGAGGCTCTGCGGCGGTCCGGTAATCGTCCGGAGTGGATGATTCTCGAAGTCATCCCGGTCCTTCCGCCCGAGTTGAGACCTCTGGTTCCTCTTGATGGTGGTCGTTTCGCGACGTCGGATCTCAACGATCTGTACCGGCGCGTCATCAATCGCAACAATCGCCTGAAGAAGTTGCTCGACCTACGGGCGCCTGAAGTGATCGTTCGGAACGAGAAACGGATGTTGCAGGAGGCGGTCGATGCCCTCTTCGACAACGGACGCCGTGGCCGGGTGATCAAAGGGTCGAACAACCGGCCCTTGAAGTCCCTGTCCGACAATCTCAAGGGGAAACAGGGACGCTTTCGGCAGAATCTTCTCGGAAAGCGTGTTGATTATTCAGGCCGTTCGGTGATCGTCGTCGGGCCGGACCTCAAGATTCACCAGTGCGGTCTGCCGAAGAAGATGGCTCTCGAGCTGTTCAAGCCTTTTGTCTACCGCGAACTCGAGCAACGAGAACTGGCAACCACGATCAAGATGGCCAAAGAGCTGGTCGAGGATCAGACCCCGGAAGTCTGGGATGCTCTCGAACACGTCATCAAGGAGCATCCGGTGATGCTCAACCGCGCACCGACGCTCCACCGGCTCGGCATCCAGGCTTTCGAGCCGGTCTTGGTCGAAGGGAAAGCAATTAAGATTCATCCGTTGGTCTGCGCTGCCTACAATGCTGACTTTGACGGTGATCAGATGGCGGTCCATTTGCCGCTTTCCCCGGCTGCTCAGCTCGAGTGCCACGTGTTGATGATGTCTTCGCGAAATGTTCTGTCACCGGCGAGTGGTCGCCCGTTGGCGGTACCTTCCCAAGACATCGTTATCGGTTGTTACTATCTGACCACCGAGAATCCTCTTGCGGAGGGTGCGGGGAAAACCTTCGCCACCGCCGACGACGTCTACCTGGCTCACAGCCAGGGGGTGGTCGCCACACAGGCGCCCATCCAAATGCGCTATACCGGGAAGCTCATCGATCTTGTCGCGCAGGGTGATTCGCAGGACCTTCTTCACTCCGACATGATCGAAGTCGAGAACATGCTCCTCGAGACTACGGTCGGGCGGGTGCTGTTCAACCTCCAATTGCCGGAAGATTTCCCGTTCGTCAACGGACAAATGAGGAAGAAAGCACTGCAGAATCTGGTGGCCTATTCCTTCATGCACCTCGGCAATGATGAGACGGTCACGCTTCTTGACACGCTCAAAAGAATTGGTTTCATAAACGCCACCAGGTCGGGATTGTCGTTGTCGAGCAACGACATGGTCATTCCGGTGGCAAAGGAAGCCTTGCTCCATGAGGCCTACGCCGAAGTTGACAAGGTCGAAAAACAGCGCACCTCAGGACTCATTACCGCCGGTGAGCGGCACAACAAGATCATCGACATCTGGCATCGAGTCACCGAGTATGTGGCACAGGAAATGCTCACCGAGATCTCCTCCATAAACGACGAGGAGCGTGCGTTCAACCCCATCTTCATGATGGCGGATTCGGGCGCTCGTGGAAGTAAGGAGCAGGTTCGTCAGCTGGCCGGAATGCGCGGCCTGATGGCCAAACCCTCCGGTGAGATTATGGAAACGCCGATTACGGCGAACTTCCGCGAAGGTCTTTCCGTTCTGCAGTACTTTATTTCCACTCACGGGGCACGGAAGGGATTGGCGGACACCGCTTTAAAGACCGCGGATTCGGGGTATCTGACCCGGCGTCTCGTGGATGTGTCCCAAGATGTGATCATCATCGACCACGACTGTGGCACCGAAGATGGGATCGAAGTCAGCGCCATTGCCGAAGGCGGGCAGATTCTCGAACAGCTTCGCGATCGCCTCGTTGGTCGTGTGGTCGCTGAAGATGTATTCGATCCCATCGAGGGCAATCTTATCTGCCCCATGAACACTCTAGTTTCCGAGGCGCTTGCCGCCAAGATTCAAGAGGCCGGAATCGAGAGGGTACGGATTCGTTCAGCTCTTTCCTGCGAAATGGAACGAGGTATCTGTCAGCTCTGCTACGGCCGGATGCTTGCGCGGGGTCGTATGGTCGAGATCGGCGAGGCCGTGGGAATCATCGCGGCTCAATCCATCGGTGAGCCGGGAACCCAGCTCACAATGCGGACGTTCCACTACGGTGGAACGGCGACCCGTGGTGGCGACAGGACCCAGCATGTGGCAAACCACGCAGGTCAGGTCAAGTTTCTCAACGTGGTGACTGTGGTCAACCAGGAAGGCCGGCGAATTGCCGTTTCCCGCAGTGGGAAACTCGTGATTTTGGACGAACGTCAGCGGGAGAAGGAACGCTACTCAATCGCCTACGGTTCCAACATCTTGGTCGAGGATGGGGCCATGGTTGAACCCGGAACGATTCTCGTCGAGTGGGATCCATTCACCTCGTCGATTCTCACCGCGATTGGCGGAAAGGCGACCTTCATCGACCTGGTCGAGGGAGAAAATGTTCGCGAGGAGATCGACAAACTCACTGGGCTCGCCCACAAGATCGTTATCGAACCCCTCGGTTCAGGGAAAAGGATCCCGACAATCGTTGTTGAGGGAGACGATGGTGAGGAGCGTCGCTACCAGTTGCCGATCGGCGCCCATCTCATGGTGGAACAAGAAGATCGGGTGGCTGAAGGCGATGTCTTGGCGAAGATTCCCCGGGAAATGTCCAAAACAAAGGATATTACCGGTGGTCTCCCGCGGGTCGTCGAACTGTTCGAAGCGCGTAAGCCGAAGGATCCGGCAGTTGTGTCGGAAATCGACGGCATCGTTCGCATCACCGAACCGGTTCGCGGCCAACGCCGCATTGTGGTTGAAGGAGAAGATGGCGAACACCGTGAGTATTCCATCCCCCGTTACGCGCATGTTGGTGTTCAGGAGGGTGAATTTACCCAGGCGGGTGATCCCCTGACCGAGGGTGCGGTCAATCCGCATGACATCCTCTCGATCCTTGGTGAACAGGAGATGCAGCGACATCTGGTAGACCGCATTCAGGAGGTTTACCGATCTCAAGGTGTGACCATCAATGACAAACACATCGAAGTCATGGTTCGCCAGATGATGCGGTTTGTGAAGGTCGTGGACCCGGGAGACACCGATTTCCTTCTGGACCAGCAAGTTCCTCGTTACATTTTCAGGGCAGAGAACAAGCGGGTCGAGGAGGCCGGCGGTGAACCGGCGACCGCTACAAGTCTGTTGCTTGGAATCACCAAGGCTTCTTTGTCGACCGAGAGTTTTATATCGGCGGCTTCTTTCCAGGAAACCACGCGGGTTCTCACCGAGGCATCGGTCTCGGGCAAGGTGGACTACCTGCACGGGCTCAAGGAGAACGTTATCGTCGGTCGCCTGATCCCGGCCGGGACGGGAACGCCGCGTTATCGACGGACCATCATCGACGAGGTTCCGGAGGACGAAATCGAGGTCGAAGAGGTCCAGCCCGATCTCTATTCGGAGATGAGCGAAGCCACGGCGAACCTTCTCGAAACCCGTACGGGGGCGCCGGAAACCAAGAGTTGACATCTAAAGCCTTCTCAAGTATTCTTCCGCGGCTCTGACTGATTCAGAGTCGCCAATGTCAGAGAACCGCCAAGTGGGCCGCCCGCTTGGCTTTTCTCACCAGAAAAGTAGGGAGAGACGATGCCGACAATCTCGCAGTTGGTCCGTCACGGACGAAAGCAAATTACCGAGAAGACCAAGAGCCCGGCTCTGCAGTCGTGCCCGCAGCGTCGTGGTGTGTGTACCCGTGTTTTTACCACCACACCGAAGAAGCCGAACTCCGCCCTTCGCAAGGTGGCCCGTGTGCGTCTCACCAACGGAATCGAAGTTACGGCCTATATCCCGGGAGAGGGACACAATCTGCAGGAGCACTCCCAAGTAATGATTCGCGGAGGTCGTGTCAAAGATCTGCCGGGTGTTCGTTATCACATTGTCCGCGGCACCATGGACTGCCAGGGTGTTGAGGGTCGTCGTCAGCAGCGCTCGAAGTACGGCGCCAAGCGACCCAAGAACTGAGGGGGGCGGAGAATGCCACGCCGAGCAACAGTCGACAAACGCGAGATCCTGCCGGATCCGGTTTTCAAGTCCCGATTGGTGACCAAGTTCATCAACAACCTCACCAAGGCCGGTAAGAAAACCGTTGCCGAGCGTGGCTTCTATGGAGCTCTTGAAATCATCGAAGAACGCACCGGTGAGGACCCGGTCAAGGTCTTCAAGAGAGCGATGGATAACGTCAAACCTCAGGTCGAGGTCAAGAGTCGTCGAGTCGGCGGATCGACCTACCAAGTGCCTATCGAAGTCAGCCCAGACCGTCAACGGGCTTTGGCCATTCGTTGGCTTATCAGCTATTCGCGCTCCCGTCATGAAAAGACGCTGATGCAAAAGCTCGCGGGAGAGTTCATTGATGCGGCCTCAAATCGTGGCGCCGCGATGAAGAAGAGAGATGACACTCATCGTATGGCTGAGGCCAACAAGGCATTTGCGCACTATCGCTGGTAATTTTAACCTTTAACCTCTGGAGATCTTTGACAACATGTCCCGACGAGTTCCTTTAGCTCAGGTCCGAAATATCGGCATCATGGCTCACATCGATGCCGGTAAGACGACGACCACCGAGCGGATCCTCTATTACACGGGGATCAACTACCGGTTGGGTGAAGTGCATGAAGGCACGGCCACCATGGACTGGATGGAGCAGGAGCAGGAGAGGGGCATTACCATTACCTCAGCCGCTACGACTTGTACGTGGCGGGATCATCAGATCAACATTATCGACACACCGGGCCACGTGGACTTCACCGCTGAAGTGGAGCGGAGCTTGCGGGTTCTTGACGGCGCCGTCGTCGTATTCTGCGCCGTCGGTGGAGTCGAACCCCAATCGGAAACGGTGTGGCGTCAGGCTGACCGCTACGGTGTCCCGCGCATCGCTCTGGTCAACAAGATGGACCGAATCGGCGCCAATTTTGCGGGTGTGGTGAATCAGATTCGCAACAAGTTGAAAGCCAATCCCGTACCGATTCAGATTCCTCTCGGTTCGGAGGAGTCCTTCGCCGGGATCATCGACCTCGTTCATATGAAGGCCTATCGATATCTCGAGGAAACCCTCGGCGCCGAACATCACGTCGAGGAAATCCCGGAGGAATACCGAGCCGAAGCTGAAGAGTTTCGGGAGAAGCTCTGTGAGGCGGTGGCTGAAGTCAGTGAAGAACTGCTGTCTCACTACCTTGCCGAGGGCAGCCTGCGAGAGGATCAGATCGTATCGGGCCTGCGACAAGGGACGATCGAGAACATGTTCATCCCGGTCCTCTGTGGTGCAGCCTTTAAAAACAAGGGCATTCAACCGATGCTTGACGCAGTCGTCGATTACCTGCCCTCTCCGCTTGACGTTCCGCCGATTGAGGGGCGGGACAAGCGAGGGAAGGCTGATACTCGTAGCGCGGACGATCAGGCGTCTTTCTCAGCCCTGGTCTTCAAAATCATGACGGATTCCTTCGTCGGGCAGTTGGCCTTTGCCCGAGTCTATTCAGGTCATGTCGAGACCGGCACCTCGGTCTTGAATGCCATCAAGGGCAAGCGCCAGCGAATTGGTCGTCTGTTGAAGATGCACGCGAACAAGCGCGAAGAGATCAACGAGGTCTGGGCCGGCGACATCTGCGCCGTTGTGGGTCTTCGCAATGTCGCTACCGGCGACACGATCTGCGACGCAAAGAACCCCATCATCCTCGAGGCCATGGATTTTCCCGAGCCGGTGATTTCGGTAGCAATTGAGCCCAAGACAAAACTGGACCAGGATAAGCTGGGTCAGGCCCTGACGAAGTTGACGACTGAAGATCCTACCTTCAAAGTTCACACCGACCCCGAGACCGGCCAGACGATCATTTCCGGAATGGGGGAACTCCATCTGGAGATCATCATCGATCGTTTGATGCGGGAGTTCAAGGTCGGCGCCAATGTGGGTCGGCCGCAGGTTGCATATCGGGAATCGATCACCAAAGAAGCCCAGGGCGAAGGTCGATTCATCCGTCAGACCGGCGGTCGGGGGCAATATGGTCATGTGAGGATCCGAATTTGGCCTTTGACGGATGGCTCGGATTTTGAATTTGTCAATGAGATTTCGCAGGGTGTGATCCCGCGAGAATTTATCCGTCCGGTTGAAATGGGAATCCGTGAGGCCATGGAACGGGGCATACTGGCCGGCTACCCGCTGATGGGTGTCGGTGTCGCCCTTTATGATGGTTCCTTCCATGAGATCGACTCCTCGGAAATCGCTTTTAAGGTTGCTGGTTCCATGGCTTTCCAGGCCGCGGTGGTTGACGCCGGACCGACTCTTCTCGAGCCGATCATGGGAGTTGAAGCCGTCACACCGGAAAGCTATCTCGGGGATGTTATTGGAGATCTCAACCGTAGGCGCGGCAAGATCAAGTTGATGGAAGAGCGCGCCGGTTACCAAGTTGTCAGCGTCAGTGTGCCGCTGGCCGAAATGTTCGGTTACGCAACCGATCTTCGGTCGGCGACTCAAGGACGAGCGACCTACACAATGCAGTTTGATCATTACGACGAGGTGCCCCGGATAGTGGCTGACGAGATCGTTGCCCGGGTCACCGGAGTCACGGCGTAACTGGAGGCAGGAATGGCCAAGGAGAAGTTTGAGCGGACGAAGCCGCACGTGAACATCGGCACCATCGGTCACGTAGACCATGGGAAGACGACGTTGACTGCGGCGATCACGAAGACCCTTGCAGCGAAGGGTCTGGCTGACTACACACCGTTTGATTCGATCGACAAGGCGCCGGAGGAGAAGGCGCGAGGGATCACAATCAACACGGCGCACGTGGAGTATCAGTCTGAGACCCGCC
>JAIOSJ010000067.1 GCA_021107705.1 Thermoanaerobaculales bacterium
ACGAACATCAACCGAGTGATCCGTCCGTTGACCAACCGGAGGAAGAGGCAGAACAGGTAGCAGCCTCACCCTTCGACGAACATCAACCGAGTGATCCGTCCGTTGACCAACCGGAGGAAGAGGCCCCTCCTGTTCCAAACCCGCTCGCACCGGAATATGATGAAGTCGCCCAGCCCGAAGCGGCAATTCCCGAGACCGCGTTTTTTGAAGCCGAGGCACCGGAACCGGAGACGTCAGACGCCGATACTTCGCCGGTGGTAGGACCCCTGCCCGAAGCAACACCCAATTTGCACGGTGAGCCCGGAGAATCGAATCTCAGCGAGACGGACATCGACCGTATCGCCCGGCGGGTGGTCGAATTGACATCTGACCGCCTTGAGCAGATCGCCTGGGAGGTTATCCCGGACATGGCGGAACTTGTGGTTCGGGAGCGAGTACGAGACATTGAGGCCGAGATCGAAGGATCTGATGGGTCGGCGGACGCAAACTGACTCGTTGGGTGAAGGGTGACGCACCTCTCTCTTGACCAACTGGAGCATGCCCTCGAAAACCGGGTCTCCAACCTGGTTCTCGTGGAGAATATCGACTCGACACATCTCATGGCCCGACGGCTGATCGACCAGGTCGATTCCGAAGGAACTCCTCTTTTCTCAACGCTGATCGTGGCCCTCCGTCAAGATCAGGGCCAGGGGCGCAACGGCCGAAGCTGGATCTCACCGGAGGGCGGACTGTATTTCAACTGGGTTCACGGCGACGTCGATCCGTCCGTCACTCAATTGCTGCCTCTCCTGGCCGCGTCGTCGGCCCACCAGGCCATCACAAATATCGGTGTCGAAAATCTCTCCATCAAGTGGCCGAATGATCTGCTGGTGGAAGGCAAGAAAATTGGTGGTCTCCTCGTTCATGCGCGTCATGGCGACCAGATCATGGCAACCGTCGGCCTGGGTGTGAATCTCGGGCCAACCCCCGTGCTCGACGAAAAGGACCCGACGGAAGCGATTTCCTTGACTGACCTTCTCGGGCCCGGAGACCTCACGGAATGGGCTGTCTCCCTGATTGGCGGCTTCCTGGATGTTTTTGACCGGGCACTGGTCGATCCACAAGCTGCAGTCGATCATTGGCGAAAGCACCTCGTTCACCGCTCGGGGGATCAGATGAGCGTTCGGCTTTCTTCGGGGGAGAAAGTATCCGGCATCTTTGCCGGAGTCAGCCCCGAGGGCTATGTTCGAATCACCACCGACCAGGGCGAGAGTATTCTCACCGGCGGCGATGTGGTAGAGAAATAGCAAATAGCCGAGACACAAAGATTTTTCTTTTAGCGGCATCAGGCGTCCGCAGGCACCCTTCGGGCGCACCGTCAGGTCGGCGAACAGCTCGGAAAGCAAGCGTGCCTTTTTGTGGCCATTTCTGGAGTCTTGCAAGCGCCTCAGTTATCAGCAGGGGCCCTCATACCCGCTTATGAATCCTCTTCGACGTGATCCCACAGTTCCTTGCTGTCGGCGGCTCCGGCACGCCGAATATTGTAAACACCTGTTCCCATGGCCACCGGCCCGTCTTCCTGACCCTCATGAAATGCTCTGAGTTCGGCAACGCCGACGCGGTTCCCGAGACGGATCACCCGCCCGGTCCCGAACAGAGTCTCGGCTCTTCCCGGACGCAGGTAGTCCACCCGGAGATCCACGGTTGAAACGCGATCTCCCTTGCCCAGCTGGGACCACACAGCAGCACCGCCGCAGGTGTCAAGCAAAGCAGAGATCACTCCTCCATGCAGGGCGGGAAGTTCAGGGTTTCCGATGAGTTCCTGACAGAAAGGAACCTCCAAAACCACCAGACCACTTTCGACCGAGGCAAAACGCATTCCCAGGTGAGCCACAAAGGGCGTGGTCTCGAACAGGCGTGCCAGCTTTCCGAGCATTTTCTTCTGCATCTTCACCTCGGTTTCTCTTCGCCGACATTGATGCTTCGTGCGGCCGAAGTCGAATAGCGTCACAGTATGCCACATTGCGGCTAGGCTGTTATCCTGTGCTCCGGTGTCCGTAAATGGACATGGAGGGCGGATGAAGCACATCGTTAACATCAAACGAAGGGCCCTTGCGGCAAACGACGAGGCGGCGGCGACCTTGCGCGAGAGATTTCGAACTGCGGGCGCCCTTGTGGTCAACCTTATTTCCTCTCCGGGTTCCGGTAAGACCACGCTGCTGGAGGCCACGATACGCCGGCTCGACAATCGCTTCACCGCGGCGGTGATTGAGGGTGATGTTGCGACCGAACGAGATGCCGACCGGATCCGCGCCCTCAATGTTCCGGCTCACCAGGTCCTCACCGGTGGCGCCTGTCACCTCGACGCACGCCAAATCATCACCGCGCTCGAAACCACCAACCTCCTGCCGACCGATGTTCTCTTTATCGAGAACGTCGGAAACCTGATCTGTCCAACAACCTACGATCTTGGAGAAGACTTCAAGGTGGCATTACTCTCCACCACCGAGGGCGACGACAAGCCATTCAAATATCCCGCTATCTTCGCTCGTGCAGAGGTCACGGTCATTACCAAGATCGACCTCCTTCCCCACCTCCCTTTCGACCTCGAAGCCGTCCTGGATCAGCTGAAAACGCTGAATCCTTCGGCCGAGGTTGTGCAGACCTCCTCCACCACCGGTGAAGGAATCGACGAGTGGATAGAACTCCTTCTGGCGCGCAGGAGGGCCAAGACCGCTTGACCCGCCGACGCCTTCGCCTTCGTTGTCGGGGCGCGGTGCAGGGAGTGGGCTTCAGGCCCACCGTTTACCGTCTGGCAACTGCGGCCGATCTCAAGGGACGGGTGTGGAACGATCCGGGTGGTGCGACCGTCGAAATCGAGGGGCCGATCGAACTGGTTCGTGCCTTCGCCGAGGATCTACCGCAGTCCCTCCCCCCGCTCGCCCGTCTAGATGACATGGAAATCTGCGAAATCGACGTCACGGGGGACGAAGAATTCAAAGTTGTCGTTTCCGAGGGAGGAAGG
Organism: Thermoanaerobaculales bacterium; assembly: GCA_021107705.1. Lineage (GTDB taxonomy): Bacteria > Acidobacteriota > Thermoanaerobaculia > Thermoanaerobaculales > Sulfomarinibacteraceae > JAIOSJ01. Next base: position 3,005 of record JAIOSJ010000067.1, read on the forward strand.
CTCACGGGGGCCGCCGTCCCGCCCGATTCAGCACTCTGTCAGGCCTGCCGATCTGATATGGAGAACCCCCGCGACCGGCGTTTTGCCTATTACTTCACGACCTGCACCGACTGTGGGCCTCGGTACTCGCTGGTTCTGTCTCTGCCCTACGATCGGCCTTCCACCTCGATGGCCTGCTTCCCCTTGTGCCCCGAGTGTTTGGAGGAATACAGCGACCCAGGTGATAGACGATTTCACGCCGAGCCGGTGTGCTGTCCGGCCTGCGGCCCACGCCTGTGGCTTGCCGACTCTTCCGGCGCCGTTCTCGCCGAGGGTGGTGAGAGCATTTCCGCCGCCGCTGCCGGCCTCGACCGAGGCGAGATTCTGGCCGTGAAGGGGCTCGGCGGATTCCAACTCGCCTGCCGGGCCGACGATCCATCCGCGGTCAAACGCCTGCGGGATCGGAAACAAAGACCCAGCAAACCTCTTGCCGTGATGGTGGCCGATCTGGAGAAGGCCAAAGAGATGGTCTCCCTCGATTCTTCCGACCAAGAAATGATGGCGTCTCCGCGGTGCCCAATATTGTTGGCGGCGTGGCGGGAAAGCGCTCCGGTAGCGCCGGAAGTGGCGCCCGGCATGACAGACCTCGGGATCTTGTTGCCGACCACGCCCCTCCACGAAATGCTGATGCGTTCGGTGGCGGCGCCCGCTCTCGTCATGACCTCGGGCAACGCCTCGGACGAGCCCATCTGCAAAGGCAACCGCGAGGCCCTGTCGCACCTGGCCTCGATCGCCGACGCATTCCTGCTGCACGATCGAGATGTGGTGCGAAGGGTCGACGACTCGGTCGTGAGATCCACCCCGGACGGTCCCTTCGTGATCCGGCGGGCGCGCGGCTGGGTGCCCAAGCCGGTTGGCTTGCCGCATGCCTACTCGGAGCCTATTCTCGCCGTCGGCGGCCATCTCCAAGTCACCGCCGCGATCGGCCGCGGGAATGAGGCGATTCTCACACCCCATGTCGGAGACCTCGACACCGAAGAGGCTCGGCTCTTCCACCGCGAGGCCATCGAACACCTCGAGGAATTCCTCGAAGTTCGGGCTCGGGTCATCGTCGCTGACGCGCACCCTGACTACCCCAGTCGTTGGTTGGCTGAGGAACTGGCCGAGAGGAGAGACGGCCGACTTGTTCTCGTGCAGCACCATCTCGCTCACGGTGCGGCCGTACTCGGTGAACATGGACGATTCCCACTCCCGGGAGAGAACGCCCTGATCCTTGCTCTCGACGGAACCGGATGGGGTCCTGGCGGTTCTTCCTGGGGTGGTGAGTGGATCGTGCTCGCCGGCGACCTCGGGTGGCGGCGGGTCGCCCGCTTGCAGCCGCTTCCTCTGATCGGCAGAGAAATGGCGGTACGCGAGCCTTGGAGGGTTGCTGTGGCCGCCCTGCTGCAAAACGACGCCGGCGCCCTCATACGCCAAACCCCCATGGCAAAGATGCTGAACGCCGAGACCTTGGCTCAGGTCTCCGATTTGGTCCACAGAGATTCATGGCCTCAAGCTTCCGGGGCCGGCCGCCTGTTCGAGGCATGCGGCGCCCTGCTCGGCCTCTCGGTGAGGAACACCTATGAAGGCGAGGCGGCCATCCGCCTCGAAGCCGCAGTTAAGGGAAGGGCCGATTCATGGCCCGAGATCGAAATCGATCTCGAGAAGAGGGAACTCCCGAGTGCTGCTCTGCTCACCGCCGCGGCCCGACGCGTCATCGACGGCGAGTCGGTCTCCCGTGTGGCCGCTGGATTTCACGCCACATTCTGCCGACTCGCCGCAGAGCTGACTCGGCAGATTGAAGGGAAGGAATCTGGCATCAACACGATGGTCGCAGGAGGCGGATGCCTGGCCAACCGTCATCTCCGCAGCGGCCTCGTCGATGCAGGTCTCAAGGAACTGTTGCTGTCCCGGCAGATTCCTCCCGGAGACGGCGGCCTCGCCTACGGCCAGGCCGTCCTGGCAGCGTCATGCCTCCATCGGGTTCTGGACCCGGAGAGGCTTTCCACGCCTATCACGCCCGCCGCGCTATGATCGCGACTGGAGGTCCCGGCTTGAGCAGTAATACCGACATGCACAGCGATCCGAAGGCAATCAAGGCTCTGCTGGTGGAGATCGAGAATCTGTCGATGAAGCTGGGTCGGCGAGCCGCTTTCATGGAAGTCTGCGGCACCCACACCCACGCTGTGGCCGCAGCAGGTCTCCGACGGCGCCTGCCCGAGAATGTGCGTTTGGTCTCGGGGCCGGGCTGTCCGGTGTGCGTCACACCAATCGAATACCTCGATCGAGCAATTGCCCTCGCCGCCCTCCCAGACGTCACGGTGTGTTCCTTCGGTGACATGCTGAGAGTCCCCTCGAGTTCCGCCACTCTCGAAGAGGCGCGTGCCGACGGCCATTCGATTGAGATCGTCTACTCGCCTCGGGACGCGCTTCAGTTTGCTGAGAAACACCCGGATCGCCGGGTCGTATTCCTCGCCGTCGGCTTCGAGACCACCGTGCCGACCATCGCGGCGGCGCTCGCGGAGGCGGAAACGCTGGGAATCAAGAACTTTCTCATCCTGCCCGGAAACAAGGTCATGCCGCCGCCGATGCAGGCCCTGGCAGGCGATCCCGAACTTCGGGTTGAGGGTTTTCTCCTGCCCGGCCATGTATCCGTGATCACCGGCTGGGAGACTTTTCTCTTTCTCGCCGACGAACACGGTATGAGCGGCGCGGTGGTTGGATTCGCGCCCGCCGACGTTCTCCGCGGCATCGCAGAACTTCTACGCCAACTCATCGAGGAACGGCACGAGGTCGTCAATCTCTACAACCGGGTTGTGGACGCACGGGGCAATATCACGGCCCGTGTCTTCGTTGATCGCTTCTTCGAGCCGACAACGGTGGTGTGGCGCGGTTTCGGAGCGATCCCCGGTTCGGGTCTCCGCCTTCGCCCCGAGTGGCGTCACCGGGATGCCTCCCTCATCGAAGTCGAACTGCCCGAACCTGTCGAACCGTCCGGGTGCCGGTGCGGCGACGTGTTGCGAGGACAGATCGAACCACCCGAATGCCCACTTTTCGCCAAGAGCTGTACGCCTGACTCGGCCGTCGGCGCGTGCATGGTCTCCTCGGAAGGCGCCTGTGCCGCCTGGTACCGCCATGAGCGATTCGTCATTGGAAGCCGTCAATGAGCCGCCGCAGAGACAAAATCCTGCTCGCTCACGGCGCCGGAGGGCGACTGACCGGAGAACTGATCGCAAACACCTTTCTTCCCGCTCTGGCCAATCCCCACCTGGAAATTCTCTCCGATGCGGCAGTGCTGCCGGAACTCCCTCCAGGCCGACCGGCCCTCACGACCGACGCCTTTGTCGTGGATCCACCCGTCTTTGCCGGCGGTGATGTGGGTCGCTTGTCGGTCTGCGGCACCGTCAACGACCTCGCCATGGTCGGAGCGACGCCCCTGTGGTTGACCTGGGCGCTCATCCTCGAAGAAGGCACGGACATGGGCCTGGTCGAGCAATGTACCGAGAGTGCCGCCGAGGCAGCCCGAGAGGCCGGAGTTACGATTGTGGCCGGTGACACAAAGGTCGTAGCCAGAGGTTCGGGAGACAAGATTTTTGCCATCACCAGCGGACTGGGAGTCGTTCCTCCAGGTCGGGATATCGGCGATCACCGCATTCGGCCCGGAGATGCGATTCTCGCCTCCGGAACTCTCGGTGATCACGGCGCAACCATCATGGCCGCCCGTCACGCCCTCGAAAGTGCCACTCTGCGATCTGACGCGGCCCCGGTAAACGCTCTCGTCAAAAGCCTTTTCGACGCCGCGATCGACGTTCATTCTCTGCATGACCCCACACGCGGGGGACTGAAATCCGTCGCCAACGAGGTCGCCGTTCGCGGCAAGGTACGCCTCGTGCTCGAGGAAGATGCTATCCCCGTTCGGCCGGAGGCAACCACGGTGTGTGAACTTCTCGGGCTTGATCCCTTTGGTCTCGCCTGCGAGGGGCGTTTTCTCGCATGGGTCGCCCAAAGTGATGCCGATGCCGCCGTCGCAGCCCTGAGGAATGCCCCCGGCGGCGAAGACGCCGCCGTCATCGGCCGGATAGAGGACGCGCGACCCGGAATGGCGCCGGTTGTGCTGGAGGCGCGCTCAGGCGGCACGAGGCCGCTGGACCTCCTGTCCGGAGCGGATTTGCCACGGATTTGTTGACCGAAAGCCGAGATCGGTGATTCGCCGAAGGGTACTCAACACCGGCCTTCGGGAGCGCAGGCGCTCCCGCTCGACGTTTTTCCAGGGGGACGGAAGCCCTCAAAAACGAAGCAGTATTTCTGTCCCCTTGGAAAAATTGCCTCGGCGGCCTGCCTCGTTTCCGGGAGAACTGATTTGGATCGCGCTCCCACGAGAAGTGCCCCCTCTGACGTTGTTTCTGTAGCGCGAAGGTTCAGCGAAACTCAATACCGAGAAAAACGTCAGAGACGGCGTCCCGATGGAGGTGATTGCATCGTGGCAGGGAGGATTCGCGTTTTCGATCACCGGCTCGGGGTGCCCTTCGAAAACACACGGATGGTCGGTTTCCGATTTATAAGGGACACTGATATATTCTTGCCAATCTGGAGTTGCTCGTGGAGCGCTTCCGTCGCGTTGAAACCTGTCGGTTCCAGAAAACGGAGAAAGTGATGTTTCGAAGGATTCTCGGGTTCTCTGTGGCTATGGGATTCGGCTGTGGCCTTCTCGCACCTGGAGCGTCGGCGGCGGATGCTTCTTATGATGCAGGGCTTCGGGCGCCAGCGTGTCTCGAAGTGGAAACGTCGTGTGATACGACGGGGCTTGTGGCGGGTGTCGGGGAATACAGCGAATACTACGGTGACCGCGACGACCTGGTGCTCAAGGTAACACCGCCATTCACGGCTGGACTGATGCCCAACGTTGGCAGCCCCGACATGCTTGAGCTATTCACCAGTCCGGAAGAATCGCGAGCCAGATCTACTCCGGGTTACCTGTTGCTGACTACGAAACGGACCTTCAGGATCTCCAGGATTTCTTCGCCGCTCGGGAGATTCCTTTCACTGTCGTCTTCACCGACCTGTCGTGGGATGGACTGAGCGGGACCTTCAATCCTGAGACCGGTTGGCCTATCTACACAGCCGACTACGACGCGGGGGATTACTACCGCAACGTCATGGACACAATTCACCTGACACTTCGCGCGATCGGAGCGCCGGACATGGCTTTCTTTGAGAGTTGGCGCGAATCCCTCGACCCAACCGATCCAATGGGATTTGTCCGGACGATTCCACATTGCCTGGAAGAAACTACACCATACAGTCATACGAGTCTGGTCAACGCAGGAATCAGCGCCATCGAAAACGGTATCGGTGCGCTTTTGTGTGAAGGCTGTACCACGGCTGCCGATTGCGAAGGGGACGCCGCCTGTTTGGCGTTTCCAGGAGGCAACTCCTTTTGCGCGACGGCCTGCGAACCCGAGGCTTGTCCACAGGGCTATAGCTGCTACGACACAAGTGGCGGTGCGGGAACCAACCATCATTGTGCACCGACTGCGGGCGATATCTGTCAGTCCTGCGTGCCGTTCGCTTGTCCGGCCGTGGCCGATCCCCCACTCTTTTTCGACGGATTCGAATTCGGTGACACATCGGCCTGGTCGGTGACGGTACCGTCATAATTTGAAAGGGACATCTGATATATTCTTGCCGATTCGTTCCACTGAAAGACTGTTCGTACCTGAAATCAGACTGTTTCTTCCTCTGGCGGACTGTTGAGGGCGTAATCAGCGCGCCGATATTTTGAGCGACCTCCCGGTGTGTGGCCCGGTTCGAATCACCGGCCTTCTGGTGCACCTAACGGTGCACCAGCGTCGCGTGTGAAGCGAAGCCGCAGTCCCTGCAATTGGCTTTCTCGTGGCTTCGCTTCATAGCGACGCTGGGTCGCCGCGAGGCGAACCAGAAGGCCGAGGCTTCAAACAAACCCACTCTCGGCGCGCCTGTCAATAATCCTGCGCGCTCCCTCGCGACCGCGCTGCTCGGGCGACGCTGGTGTGGCGCAGCCACGCCAGAAGGCCGGGGCTTCAACTCAGTCCGCCAAACCCCAAAACCCCAATCGCGTACAATACCCGCCCGGGCGGAGGTGCCCATGACTGAAATATTTACGCCGGAGACCATTCGTTCGGCGCTTGACACAATTCTCCCCGGGGTCCAGAAGCCCGCGCGCTATCTGGGCCTCGAACGAAATCTGGTACGCAAGGATTGGACCGCGATGGCGGTGCGGGTTGCCCTCGTCTTTCCCGACGCCTATGAGATCGGGATGTCACACCAGGGCTCACGAATTCTTTACCACCTGGTGAATCGACGTGACGATACACTCGCCGAACGCAGTTTTGCCCCGTGGCCTGATATGGCCGAGGCCATGCGTTCGGCCGATATTCCCCTCTATAGCTACGAATCCTATCGGCCTATTCGGTCCTTCGACATCGTTGGAATCAGCCTCCAATCCGAACTCAATTTCATCAATGTCCCCTATTTGCTGGACTTGGCCGAGATCCCTCTGATGGCGGCCGAGAGATCCGACGAGGATCCGATCATCCTCGGTGGTGGGCCGTGTACGGCCAATCCGGAGCCGGTGGCCGATTTCTTCGACGCCTTCCTCATTGGAGATGCTGAAGCTCAACTCGACGCCATCCTGGACGCCGTTCGCGATGCCAAACGGCAGAAGCTCCCGAGGAAACAGAAACTCCTCCTTCTTGCGGCAATCCCCGGAGTCTATGTGCCGAGTTTCTATTCCTGGACGCCCCAGGCCGACGGCCGGGGAGGCAGTTGGGAGTTGCTTGACTCGAGTGCGCCATTTCCCGTGAAACGGGTCTGGGTCGATGATCTCGACGCCTCCGATCAGCCCGAGGCGCCGATCGTCCCCTATGCGGAGGTTGTCCAGGACCGGTTGGGAATGGAGATCATGCGCGGCTGCACCCAGGGATGCCGGTTCTGCCAGGCCGGCTACTGGTACCGACCTGTGCGCGAACACGACCCTGCCGTCGTGGCTGACCGCATTGAGAAACAGGTCATCGAGACGGGCTTCGAAGAAGTGGGACTGCTCTCCCTGTCTTCGGCCGATTACTCTCAAGTGGAACCCCTGGTGACGGACCTGGCCGAACGCCTCGCCCAGCGACGAGTCTCGGTGTCCCTGCCCAGTCTGCGTGCCGACGCCTTTTCGGTCAGACTCGCCGATGCCGTATCACGGGTTCGAAAATCGGGCTTCACCTTCGCCCCGGAGACCGGCTCGGATCGTCTTCGCAGGGTCATCAACAAGACTTTCACCAACGCCGATATGCTCAAGGCGGCGGAAGCGGCGTTTTCAAAGGGTTGGAACCTGATCAAGGTCTACGCCATGATCGGCCTCCCGACCGAATGTGACGAAGACCTCAAGCAGTTGATCCAACTCACAGAGGAACTCGTCGCCGCCGGGCGGAGAATTCGCGGCCGCTCCGTCCAGGTAAAAGTCTCAGTCGGTTGCTTCGTTCCCAAACCTTGGACCCCTTTCCAGTGGCAACCGTTCGTCGCACCCGAGGAGCTCATGAGGCGCATCTATCTCCTCAAAGACGGATTCCGTTCGATTCGCGGCGCCAAGCTGAGCTGGAACTCACCGGAAGAGTCCGCCCACGAGGCCATGCTCTCGCGCGGCGACCGACGCCTCGGCGCGGTCATCCGCCGCGCCTATGAATTGGGCGCTGTCTTCGACGGCTGGGGAGAATTATTCCGGCCGGAGGCATGGAAACAGGCCATGGAAGAGTACGACGTCCAGATCGAGCATGAGATCCGGGCCCGAGAAATCACCGAAGACCTGCCGTGGGATATTATCGATGCCGGCATTCGCAAGGGCTACCTCAAAGCCGAGTTACGCAGGGCCTTCCGAGAAATCGAAACCGCCGACTGCAAATGGGGAGACTGTGTTCGCTGCGGCGTCCCAGGAGACGGGGCGGACATCCGGCTCGCCTTGCCGAGCCTCGGCGCCCCAAAACCTGAAGAAGAGGCGACTCAAACCAGCCCCGTTTCCAGCCATGCCAGTGAACAGACCACGGTCGCGCCAACAGGCTCCAGAGCCCGACCTTCCCAACAGCCTCCGGTCCACCGCCGAGTCCGTTTCACTTTTTCCAAGACCGGAGACAGCCGTTTCCTCTCCCACCGGCAGGTCATGGATGGGCTCGAAAGGGCACTGAGGGGGGCAGCGCTCCCGTTACGATTCACCGAAGGATTCAACCCTCACATCCGTCTCTCGATGGCGCCGGCCCTGAGTCTCGGCCACGAAAGCCTGGGTGAGATCTTTGACGTTGACTGCACCGCAGCCTTGCGCGATCAACACATTCAAACAACAAACCGGCTCCTTCCGGAGGGATTGCAGATCCTGAGTTATGAAGAACTCCTCCCGGGCGCGCCATCGCTCGGCAAACTCATTGCCGGCGCGAAGTACAAAATCTCTCCGACGCCGGATCGTGTATGGCCGGAACACCGCCAAGACCTTCCCGAAGAGGTCCGGCAGGGTGTCAAAGACTGGAAAAGAGAAGACGATGGCGCCATTCACGTTGAAGTCAACCTGCGTCAGGACGATGGGCCCACCACTTCCCTGCGAAAGATCTTCGCGGCCCTGCAGATCTCCGAGGAAGAGGGCCGACAACTCCGAATTCAGAGAGTAGGGCTGGTCCTCAGGCCCCGCCCCGGCGGAAAACCGAAGGTAAAAGAATGAAACATTGGATTTATCATTCAGAGGCCGCGTTCGAAGCCCGTCACGCTCTCACAAAGTACCGCGGAGAGCCGGAAAGCGCCCATCGGCACCGCTGGCGCGTCGCCGTCGAAGTCGGTACCGACACCCTCGGGCCGGAGCACTACGGACTCGATTTTCACGCCGTCCATGCCATTCTCGCGAAGGCAGCCGAGTGCCTCCATGAGACTGACCTCAGCCGGCATCCATCGATCGGAACGCCCTCACCCACGGCCGAGCGGGTCGCCGAGTTTCTGGTAGAAGAAACCCAGCCTCTTTTTGCGGGGCTGGGAGGCACTCTATTGAAACTGAGTGTCTGGGAAGGCCCCCGGAATCGAGTCGACCTCGTACTCTGACCGGCGGTCGTAGAGATCGCAGAGATTTCGTTCTCTTCTACGGACTGGCGTCATCTCGTCCCCTTAGGACCAAAAAATATGGAAACGCAGAGACGCAGGGACGCAGAGTTCAGGGGACTCTCGGTGCAGGGCGACGCTGGGGTGGCGAAGGCCACACCAGAAGACCGGGGCTCAAGAATATCGATTCACTCCCCTCTCCGCGAATCACCCGGCCTTGATCACCTGCCTAAGACCCCAAAGCACCGTAAACTAACGGTC
>JAIOSJ010000138.1 GCA_021107705.1 Thermoanaerobaculales bacterium
AAAAGGCCGAGGATCTCCGGATCGTCCAGGTCGGACACGGTGGGGTCCAACCTGAGAACGAGCGGCGAAACAACCTGCCTCCGACGATCGACGGTGATCAGACGCTGCTGACGCGCGGTCTGCTTCCAGTGAATCTGCCGTCTATCGTCACCGTCCTGAAAGTCTCTCAATTGAAAAACGTCGCCATGGCGACCGCGTCCGGACAGCTTTTCAACCCCTTTTCCACTTCCCTTCCCCGCACCGGAAGAGACCGGTCCTCGCACAAGAGCGGGATACACCAGAACCCGTCTCCCCTTGAGTATTTCCTTGGACTTCACAAAAAAGCCCAGGGGGAGAACTACCTCCAACCGCCATGAGCCAAAATCTCGCCATCCCCTCCGGTCAAGGGAACAGGACACCGTTCGGCGCACGCGCTGTCCCGGGGCGAGAAACGGTTCGGCGAGGAGGACTGAATGGTCCTCGGCGCGAATCACCAGCCCATAGGCAGGGAAGATCCTCGATCCGTTCCTGAGTTCGACTTGAAAACGCGCAGGTCGGCCGGCGAAGATCTCTGGAGGCGAGTGAACCGTGGCCGAGACCGTTCCAAGGACCTGCCGTGACCAGATCCCCGACACGATGTAGGAGCCGAGAACGACACCCAAAACCGCCATGAGCCCGTTGTTGCCGGTGTTCACTGCAGCAAACGCCATCACCAGGGTAAGGATGAGAAAAACCCCTCCCCACCGCGTGAGACGCAAACGAAAGACCGGAAACATCAACCGCCAAGGGTTCTTCATGAGAGACAACTCGTACCGGCACTCGATATTTTCAGGGCACTCAACGAGGTACCGGCATCGCTTCGATGATGGACCGGATGACCTGACGCTCGCGCTGCGACACCTCCCAATCCCCGTCACCGAAGCTGTCCGCCAACAAGACGCGGTGGGCCAAAACCACCTCTGCAGTGTCCTGAAGATCATCGGGGACAACGTAGGCTCGTCCCCGAACCAGGGCCAGGGCCTGAGCCGATCTTTGCCAGGCTAGACACCCGCGCGTTGAGACTCCCAGGGAGAGGCTCTCATGCGACCTCGTCTTCAGCACCACACCGAGAAGATACTCACGCACTCTCTGATCGACGTGCACTGCGTCCACCATCTTCTGGAGATCCAAGACCTCGTGCGCATCAAGCACGGGTTGTAGCTTCTTCATCTCGGGCTCCACCCCACCGCTATGCAACAAGGCCAGTTCCTCCTCGGCATCGGGATAGCCCATCGACAGGCGCATGAGGAAGCGGTCCAGCTGACTTTCGGGCAAGGGATAGGTGCCGGTCGACTCGACCGGGTTCTGCGTCGCGACGACCAAGAAGGGCGCCGGCAGGGTGTGGCGGGTTGTCTCCACCGTGACTGCGTGCTCGCTCATCGCCTCGAGCAAAGCCGACTGCGTACGCGGTGAAGCACGGTTGATTTCATCGGCCAGGACGACGTTCGCAAAGAGCGGTCCAGGCTGGAATTCAAAGAGCCCGGCCTCTCCACGGTAGACCGAGATCCCGATGAGGTCTGAAGGGAGAGTATCCGATGTGAACTGGATGCGGTGAAATTCCAATTGGAGAGACCGAGCCAGGGCCTGGGCAAGGGTCGTCTTGCCGACGCCGGGCACATCCTCAAGGAGAACATGCCCACGGGCGAGCAGGGCGGCAATCACCAGATCGACAATCTCCGCCTTGCCCCGAATCACCCGCACAATCGAAGCGTGCAGGCGCTCGAGCTGGGAAAGAGCGTCAGCGGGTACGACATTCATTCAACGGCCTCCCATTCATCTCCTCAGAGTATACGTAAGGCCCAAGGGTTCGTTTGCATTCCCCTGTCATAATGGCCCTGTGACCGGCCCAATGAATCATCTGCACGACTTCCTCGCCCACCTCACGGTTGAACGGAATATGAGCCCGCGGACCGTCGAGGCCTACGGTCGCGATCTCAGCGTATTTCTCGGGTGGCTTGAGGAGGAGCGTCTCTCGCTCACAAAAGTCGAACGCCACAATGTTCGCAATTATCTCGGATCCCGCCGAGATGCCGGACTCTCTCCCCGGTCGGCAGCGCGCGCCCTTTCCGCCCTTCGGAGTTTCTACCGTTTCCTGCTGCAGGAAGAAGTTCTTTCCAATGATCCCACCGCCGATCTCCAAAGTCCTCAACTGTGGCGCACCGTACCGCACGTTCTGATCCCCGAGGAAATCGAGGCCCTGCTCCAGGCGCCGGACATCAACACTCCGCTTGGCCTGCGTGACCGCGCCATGCTCGAATGCCTGTATGCGACCGGACTCCGGGTCTCCGAACTGGTCGGGCTTCCCCTTGACCGTCTGCACCTCGACCCGCCATTCGTGCGGGTCATCGGCAAGGGCCGAAAGGAACGCCTGGTTCCCCTCGGTGACACCGCCGCCGATTGGGCAGACCGCTACCTTGAGGAGGGACGACCACTGTTGGTGAAAGAACGACGTCCCGAAGTCTTTCTCAACCACCGCGGCGGCCCTCTCACCCGCCAGGGTTTCTGGAAGATCCTTCGTGGGCACGGCGTTGCCGCCGGCATCACCTCGGTCCTGAGTCCCCACGTCGTGCGACACTCCTTCGCCACCCACCTGGTCGAAAACGGCGCCGACCTTCGAGCCGTTCAAATGATGCTCGGCCATGCCTCCCTCACAACTACCGAGATCTACACCCATGTCGCAAGTGAACGCCTGCGGCGGCTGTATGACGAGAAACACCCGCGGGCGTGAGGCGCGGACGGCGCACCCCAACGGAACGTGGTTATGCGGCATTGTGTTGATTCGCGCTTCGCTATCGTTTCGCCTTCTTCACAATGCCGACACTTGGCAACCCGCCGGGGTGGGTGGCGGAAGGGAGCGGAGGGTCTGTGATGGGTGGGCGGAGGAAAATTCACGGGGAGGGCGTTGCACCCAGGTTCTCCCGGCAACGAGATAGGCCGCCGCTCGCTTGAGCAGCGTGGTCGCAGACGCCTCGATCTTCTCCATCGCAACCGCGCTGCTCGGGCGACGCTGGGACGCCGAGAGGCGTCCCAGAAGGCCGGGGATCAGAACTCGGTTTCCCCCCTCCCAATACAGGTAAAATGGCAACATGTGGACTCGAATCACCCTGATGATCTCAATCGCTTGCATAGCTGTACCGAAGGCAGCCGCCGACCTGGCCGTCTGCGGCTGCTGACCACGGAGTTCTCGACCCCTTCGACCCGGCTGAGAACCTCCGGGGAGAGGCAAGCCACCTGCGCCTCATGTTGGATCGCTTCGAGTCCCTGCCCCTGACGAGGACGCTGTCCCTGTTCCTGGCGCTGTGAGACGCCGCGATAATACCGAGGGCCAGCACGGATCATGTTGACAAAGATGGGATTTTAAGTTGACAAAGTGTCAACTTTATGTTGACAATACTCCACATGGAACGTACTCGAAAGCAAACGCACCAAATCCGCTCATTCTTGCTACATGCGATTCCTGGCAGCCCTCAGCGCGCAACGGCTCTTGCAGCCCGACGATTCAAAATCAGCCGACAATCGATCAATCGCCATATGCGGTGGCTCATCGACCAAGGTTGGGTCGAAGCAAAGGGCAATACCAGGCAGCGTACCTATCACCTTGTCACGCTCGATTCCAGATCATTCCGGAAGGCCCTTGAAGGACTCGAAGAGGACCGATTCTGGCAAGAAGTTTCCGCTGTCCTTCCTCCTGACCTTCCGGAGAATGTGCGCGACATCTGGCAATACGGCTTTACTGAAATGGTGAACAACGCGATAGATCATTCGGAAGGAACAGAAGTCTCTGTAGATGTTGGCTATACCGCAGCCTCCATAACCATGTGGATCACGGACGACGGCGTGGGTATTTTCAAGAAGATCCAACGGGAGCTCGGCCTGGCAGACGAACGTCACGCAATACTCGAACTTGCCAAAGGCAAACTCACAACGGATCCGGACAACCACACAGGCGAAGGCATTTTCTTCGCGTCAAGAATGTTCGACGACTACAGGATTTTCTCCGGCGAGGTCGTGTACTCGCATCAGTCGGTCAACGAAGAAGACTGGGTTATGGAAATGGACAGCGGCTTAACGGGGACCCACGTGCGTATGTCCCTTTTCAATGCCACCAAACGAACAAGCGAAAAGGTCTTTGACGAATACGCCTCGGAGGACGGAGACTACGGTTTCACCAAAACGGTCGTCCCGGTCAGGCTTCTCAAACACGGACCCGAGAAACTCGTTTCGCGTTCGCAGGCGAAACGTCTACTTGCCAGATTCGACAGATTTCGAACTGTCATCCTCGATTTTGAAGGCATCAATGAAATAGGACAGGCTTTCGCAGACGAAGTTTTTCGCGTGTTCCCCGGACATCATCCAGATGTCCAGATTGTCCCAATCAAGATGTGCCCTCGAGTGCAGAAGATGTACCGTCGAACACAAAGCTAGCAGCGGCCTGAAGCGATCCTTCCGACCGCTTATTTCCCCAGGACGCGACCCCGAATCATGGTAGGGTGGGGTTCGTATGGGGAAGCGAAATCTCTATCGCTAGATGGCCGGAGGGGTTGACGGGCAGCCCAGGGAGCCGGAGCCAAGTGGATAGCCCTTCCCCTCAATTCACTTGGAGATCATTATGCATCATGGAAGACATATCGGAGTACTGCTCTCCTGGCTGATCGTTTCTCTGAGCCTTCAATTACCCTCATCGGCCGGGGAAGATACTACGCTGAATGTGGATAATGAAAAGGCAGTCCATCCGGGACAGGTGGATGTTGTGGTCATTGGATGTGCCCATCTCATGTATCTGGATCCCTCCGACGTACCGGCCACTGACGATATTCTGCGTGCTCTGCAAGAGTATGAACCGGATCACATGGTGGTGGAGTGGCTTCATCCCAGTATCGATCCGGCATCCGTTGACCGATACGAACCATTGGGTGATCTAGGCACCCTGGCGAGACTCTGGGGTTACGATCTGGTCAACGTGGAAGCGACACTGGCGGAGACTCGAACAGATCTGGATAGCCTGAAGGCGAATGGCCTGCCTGAAGCGGCCATCCGAATCGAGATGGGAAAGCTGTATTACCTGGGCACGGATCAGCTCAATGCCGGCTACCAGTGGTGGATTGCCCGGAACCTGGGTGCGAATGTGAAGGACTTGGAACGCCTGACACAGAACAACTTCGAGGGGCATGAACTGGAAGTATTCGGATTCGCCATCGCCCGCAGAGAGGGTCTCGAATACATCACGCCCTTTGACTACGAGGGAGAGGACGCATTGTGGGATTTCGGCGCGGTCCTCAACCGGACAGTGGAACATGCCATCAAGACCAAACATGGACTCAAAGATGGCGACAAAGGATTCGATGAGGTTGCGGGGGAGTTCGGCAAAGCCTTTCAGGCATGGTTGAACAGCGGTGATGGCGCCTTTCTGGATCAGTACGGTAGTATTAAGGAAATAGTGGAACTGGTTCGGTTTTTTGACGATCGGAAGAAGACCGAAGAGGCGAATCAGAGAATCAAGGATGCAACCGGAATTGCCGCAATGCGGTTCAATCAGTCTGCTGAGCATATGGAACAGGAGAGACATGGGTATTACGATGTCATCGCTGGACTATCCATCGATGGCCTGGGCCGGAGACTGGTGGGGAATTTCGAGCTGCGCAACCGGTACATGGTGGATTTTCTTGAGCAGGACATCAGGGAGCTTGGCAGTAAACGGGTCATGGTCATTGTGGGAGCGGGACACAAGCTGTTTCTGGAGAAAATACTCAGAGAACGCGGTTACAGGATCGTTCCTTCAATGGATTTCATGCCGTAGGATGGCCTTCACAGGCCCCGACATGGTCGAGAGATAGTGATTTCCTTTCCGGCATCCCCAACATCCGTGCCAGGTCAGACACTTTCGACATTGTTGTCTACTGATCATCACGAATAGCGGGGGAAGGCCCCGCGAGAAAGGCATCACAAAAAAAGGTTCCAGGTATGCGCATCATGCGCATGTTGAACCGCAATTCGACGGTTGTTGATTGAGTAGGTCTACAGTAATCGTGTCGATCCAGGTCGCTTCTCCCTCATCCGTGAAATACGCCTCCGTCTCTCGTCGTAGCCACCGACTCACCTGTGACGGACTCTTACCGAGGGCCCCACCGATGGATTTGAGCGAATGACCGTGAAACCGTTCCAGGTATGCGCTTCATGCGCATTTTTCTGACGGGCATCCGAGAACCGCCCCCCTTGAAATGACCGACCATGCCGCCGAGATCACATCGTTTTTGAAGATCCGCATAATGCGCATACCTGGAACTTTTTACCGCTTCGTCATCTGTGTGAACGGCCGGTTACCGGTGGAGCTGCAGAAATCGGTGCCAGGAGAAACTTTCGTAACTTTGTCGGTCTGGGGT
>JAIOSJ010000132.1 GCA_021107705.1 Thermoanaerobaculales bacterium
GCGGTTTACGGGCATGCGCTCCGCGACGCCCGTAAACCGCTAATAGTTAACTTTGTTTCACCTGGCACCGGTTATAAGTCTGCTCAATTCACGGCGGGATTTCAACTCTACCAACACTGGAATCGTCGCCTTACCGTGTTTTTCGACAGCAAGGATGTCGCATCTGATCGTTGGCTCGTGTTTCACGTCCCCAAGAGAGATCTCGTCAAGAGCGAAGAGCAATTTCCCCCTGTCTGGATCTGAGAGCCCGAGAGCCTCCCAGATATCACCACCATTTACCAACGCCTGTCGGATGATCCACGACTGGAGACGACGCTCTTCCTTGGATTTCTTAGCGGCTGCCATAGATGCGCTGCCTCGGTCAAAGTGTTTCAGTATTGTTTCAATCTTTTTTGCGCCATTTTCGACATACCCGCATAATGGTGCGTCGTCACGGAGGCATACCGCCCGGAAGTTCTCCCCGCGAATCCGAATGTACTTTCCGTTTCGGCCAAGCTCCTTGCCTTCGGGCGTTTCAAGAAAGCCCCTCCGCTGCTTGGCCATCTCTGTCATATTCTCGAGTCGCTCTTCTATGATTTCAAACCGGTCGTCATCAGTTTTCACTTCATTCCCCCTTTTCTTAACCTATCCAAAGCCAAAGGTTCCACCGTCTACCTTCATGCATCGGTATCGGCCACAACAATAGAAGGTGCGCCATTCCAAGGGCCTGGCCCACACAAAGGTTCGGGCAGTGGTCATTCACTGGGAAGTCCCGTCAAGAAGCCGACAACGATAATCGGACCGGGTTCTTCAACATGTTTGTACCGAACCGTCTTCACAAGAGATCCCGGTTTGACTCCCGCATATGCCTCCGGGTCATAGGAGTTGAAACCCAATCCCCAAAGTTCAAACGTGGCTTCCAGAATCTGCCCAATCTGGACTGAGCGGATTGCAGGGAACGCCGTTCCTGGATTCTTCTTGTCGAAGTCCTCCCGCAATCGTTGATTGAACTGGCGACTCCCAAGGTAAAACTCGTCTGTGGAGAAGAGCTGGAAGTAGTAATCCCGTCCATCAATCTTCTTTTTCAGAAAAAGGCACTTGGCAGATCTGTCAAACTCCAGACGAAATCCATACTCTCTCATCAACTCCGTCACCCTGCCCCCATCAGTGTTGCTGATAACGTCGTTAATACCCCCGCCCTCTCCCTCATCGAAGTAGAACCGAAATTGGCCCAATGCGAGAAATGCCGAATCTGAAACGAAGGTTTCGAGCGTCTCAAGACGTCGCCTCCCTAGCTCAAGTACCTCGAGCCCGGCAATTTCAACATCTCGCGTCAAATTCGCCTCACCAAATGCCCCGAGAAGGGTCCTTCGCTGCCTGTGCCCCGGCTCCACTATCAAGGATCGCTCGAGATTCTTGAGCGCTTCAACTAAGTTCGCCTCCGACCAAGTTGATTGTGTCGGGTATGGCAGTTTGTCACGGCGCCCCGCTCGCGATTCTTTCATCTCTTCACGCAAGCGATCGGCAGACTTCGGTGAAATCGCCGCTACCTTTGTGATTTCTATCTCGGCCGTATCTTGTTGGCCCAAAAACCAATAGGCGAGCGCGAGGTTGTAGTGTGCGTCCAGGTTGTCGGGATCCTTCCCGATAACGGATTGGATTCGGAGTTCAGCTTCTCGGAAGCGACCGGCTCGGAGCACAGCTCGAGCCGTATTCATCTGGTACTGCAGGTTATCGGGTTTGAGGTTCTGGGCCTGCTCAAAGGCGCCGACAGCATCAGAGAATCTCTTGGCCTCGAAGTACGAGATGCCAAGTTCGGTTAGCACCCATGCATCTCCCGGCGCGAGGCTTACGGCCATTTCGAGGGACCCGATGGACTCGGCGTCAAGATCCAGGTCTCGATAGGCGCCACCGATGAATGCATGGGGTTGCCAAAGGCTGCCATTTGCGACGATAGCCTTCTTGAAGGGTTCGACAGAGTCGGCAGGCTTACCACCTTCCAACAAAGCGAGACCTACTCCTGTGTGAGCCCAGGCCGAATCGGGGTCAATCGACACTGCCTCATTGAACTCGTTCAGGGCTGCACGCCAATCCTGCTGACCAATAAACTCCTGACCTTTCCGGATATGCCCGTCCCTCAATGCATCTTGGTCTTTGTTTCGTGGCTCATCCGTTTTGGTGTCTGCCCGGGCGAGCCGGAGACCCACCCACTGCTGCCCACTTCCCTTATTGTGCCCCCACCTTCCGAGGCAATTGCACTGTGTGGACGTACTGTTGGAATGGCCACCTCTTGTAGTCCTGAGGTTGTTTTCGGAATCCGCGCCAGCGATTCGAATCGATCGATTACGCTGCTCTCTCGAAATTCGAGTCGGGTGCCCTGAGTAGAAATCGAACTCATCGGAACACCATTCCTTGACGTTGCCGTGAATGTCACAGAGTCCCCAAGAAGTCCTCTTGAGCCGACACGGTGCATGCAGTGTGGGAGAGTAGTTCCCCTCCCCCAGCTTCGCCGTGAACCAGTCGTACACCAGAAGATCAGCACGCCTCGGGCCGAATGCATATTCGTAGCGCAACCCCTGGCGGCATGCGAACTCCCACTCAGCCTCAGTAGGCAGCCGAAAAACCTGCGATCCCTCAATTTCGTTCAGCTTGTTGATGAACCTCTGACAGTCATCCCAACTCACAAAGGTCACGGGAAGGTCAAGATCTGAAGACGCATGGCCGGGCAAGTCTTCTGAGCCCATGACCTTCGTCCAGAGGCCAACCGTAACTTCATGTTGTCCCAGAAAGTAGGGCATCACCCTCACGGTGTGGGCCGGAAACTCATATCCGTCTCCCACATCGGACCCCATCTCGAAGGTGCCTCCCGGAATACGTATCATGGGAATGCTGAAATCGGGATAGTCGAGTGTGATGAGTTGTGCTTTGGCCCGAGGTGAGGCAACGATGGCCGGAAGCCCGTTCTTCTCTGGAACCGTCAACGGGGATGCCTCGCGTACCAGTCGGATACCGGCCTTGTGACCCTCTTCCCGGGCGAATGTGCCACACTGGCTGGCCATCCGGTAGACTCCCCCGCCTTTTACGACCTTGTTTGCACCGTCATACGAGGGTTGCTTGGAACGCGAGTGGCGCCAGTTATCCACGGTCCATTCCTGGACGTTTCCGTAAACGTCGTGGAAGCCCCATGGGTTGGTGGCTAGCTGACCTACAGAATGCACTTCGGACCCCGCGTTCCCTTGGTACCAACCGAACACATCGAGCTGCGCGTCTCCGCCTTCGAAGAAGAACTCTCTACCCGCCCCTGCCGAGGCCACGTACTCCCATTCCGCCTCAGTGGGGAGCCGGTACAAATCAGCCCCAGCGAGTGCGTTCACGTACCCAATAAACCGTTGAGCCTCATGCAGTTCAACTTGAGCAGGGAAATCAGTGTCCCCTGCCTTCAAGTAGCCCTTGTTGCCTGGTTCCCGCGTGGGGTTGTATCCCATGAGCGAGAACCACTGCCCGACCGTGATCTCGGTCTTGCTGACCAACAGTTCATTGGGAATCTCGACCTCAAACCAAGGAAGCGAATTGGAGAGGACCGTGTGAATACCTTTGGGAACGGGGAGCATCTCCAGCAATTCTCCGGCAGGCAATTTCACCTTGACGACATCACCTTGCGATGGTGCGGCGATCCCAGTACTAGCGTTGGCGCCGGTTAGAGCTAACAGGAAAAAGACACAAAGGCAACGGTAGGGAGCATTTCTCATGATATCCATCCTCTCGACACTTCAATTGAAGGGCTAGTGTTTTTCTTGCCCATCCGTTCATTGTAGTAATACCCCAGAAAAACGATAAGCCTGTTGATCATGACTCGCCAATCTCAGCGACTTCGACACCGGCAGGTGCGACAACCCAATGCTCGTGCGGCCGGCTCCAGCCCTGGTGGGCTTCGAGGACCCAGAAATTAACAGAACAGAGGGTGCTGAGTCTCCCCTGATCCAAGTATCGAGCCCTGACTTCTGAAGTCACTTTGCCGTGGTCTTCAGCAATTGCTAAGACGATCGGAGCAGAGACCGGATTGTCCGATTCCGGTCTCAATGCCTGCTGGAGGCCGACAAAGATCGGATGATCTCCGGAAAGTGCTGCCGGACGCATGAGTCTCTTGGGTCGAAATGTGTGGGCTGGGCTTGTTTCCCTTATGACCGTCCGGGGCGCGACGGCCTTGGCATCCCGCACCTCAGCCGTGACCTCGCCGGTCTCGTGGTTGATCGAGGTCAGGCGCAATCCGGTTGGGGCGACGGTCCACTCTCTGATTGGGGTTGAGCCCAACCGGTTGACCTTGAGGACCCAGGCACGCATGTGGACTTCATCACCGAGCTCAAGGTGCTCCGAAAGATGGGATTCGGTCGCCATGATCACCATCAATCGATCCCTCCCGAAGGCAACAATCGAGGGACTGGCTGCAACAAAGCTCGAGTTTGGATACAGGATCTGGTGGATTCCAAGAAACTGAACCTCTCGACCAGCGCTGTACCTATATTCACTCATCTAGATCCCAAACCTCAGCAGTCCCCTGCCCTCCCTTACTGCTGTCCAGTCGCCAGGTCTCCCCTCGGAACTCGAAACGGGTGCCTTCTCTGGGCCTTTTCTCGAACCAGACCCTGATCTCCTCGAACTTCTCGATTTCAGTCTCGTCGAAATACGAGAGAACTACCACCAGCATGTAATGCCCGGTTCCCGCCTCGGGCAGGTCGTCGTCAAAGAATCCCTGAGTGTTCATTCCATCCCCTTCCCCCGACAAATAGATAAGCCTCGTGCCGCCGTTCGTCACAAACCAGCATCCCAATCAGCCGCCAAGCCAAAGCAACAAATTCTTGATCAGCGGCAGCACAATCAGAGCCAAAAGAATGCAGCCGATCTTAACCCCCCAGAAGGCCAAGAAGGCGCCGAGCAGACAACCCAGCAGCCCGCCAACACCACCGTCGTCACTCATGAGGCCGACCGGCAGACCGCAAATCCCAACCCGCTTGAACTCTTCAGTTGGCCAAGATCCATCTCCTCGACAACCGATACGACACTGGGATCCTCATTCCGCCTCCTGCCCCATAAGAGGCGGCTTTCGATATCCCGCACGATCTCCGTCAACTGAGCGCCCGTCTTCCGATCCGTCCCGCGGACCAATTGGTCGAAGGTAACCGAGGGCATCTCCAAGATGACCGTCGACTGCGACAGTACGAGACGGAGCAAGCGTCGGCGGCCTTCGGCGTCGGGAGGCGGCACCGTGAACAGCCGATGGAAGCGGCCCGGTCTCTTTTCGGGGTCGAGGGCAGCATCGATCACCTCGGGACAGTTGGTGGTCGCGATGACGGCGATGTCCCCGAGGTCAACGAAGCCGTCCATCTGTCCCAGAAGATCACCGAGCGGCTGATTACCCTTCCGGTCCCCGGTCGCGACATCAAGGTCCTCGAGGATCAACAGCGTCGGCTTCAGCCTTCGGGCCAGGTCAAAGACCGCGGAGGCGCCGAGCTCCCATAACGCACCTGGAGTCACCCAAAGGCCCGTGCAGCAGAATCGGCCGGAGAGCCACTTGGCGATCATGGTCTTGCCGACTCCGGGTTGCCCGGCAAGAAGAATGGCACGATGCCGCAAAGGAGCGGGAAACCCCTCCGGATCGTCGAGGAACGAGAAATTGCGTTCGATCTCGTCGAGAACCTCGGTGGGCATGATGACATCATCGCGATCCACCTTTTGGTCAGGCAGGAAGTCGAGTCGTGTTTTGGCCAAGCTGAACAACTTGCCGTTGAGGGGATGGTTCGTCTTTTCGAGTTCATCGACCCAGTCGAGGAGGGTGGCGAGGTCGTCGATGTCGTCAGAGCGCACAATGAGGCGCAGTTTGACGCCTGGGCTGTCCGGTATGAGGGCGATAATAAATTTCAAATCCCTCAACCCTCTGTGAACCACAAACGCGTAGCCGGTAGTGACGAACTGCCGGGTTTCCTCGAAACCCACCGCACAGCTCTCCCAGCGCACCGAAACGATTGGAGGGTCTGAGTATCCGTCATCGAAATTTGTAAGGTTCGAAAGCTCAATTTCCGGGTCGGATATCAACGATGCGAAGATGTGATACGCACCGATGCGCAGATGGGGCCCGAAGATCCTGTCGTGTTCCGTGAGTTCGTCTGCCTCCCGGCGGAAGAACCGGCGAATCGCCTCGTTGTCTGACATATTTCCTCTCCTGATCCTTCTTCTTGTCATGAGTGGGTCAAACCTCCATAGAGATGTCGCATCCCCATGCATTTTTGATTGGGTGTTTCCAAGGTAGACAGAAATCGGCTGCAGCCCGCAATCATGACCGTTGGACCGTCGAAGAATCAGGTTTGACCAGGCCGGATGTTCGTAGGTTTTGGGGGTTGGAAAAGAAAGCCTTCATATATGTAATACGTAAGGCGTTTGGTTCACTACACACTTGGCCCCGACTTTTACACTCCTGTGACAATATTGTGACAAAACTGGCCATTTCAGCATGATTTGACCGGTTCATTGCAGGGGTGTGCTGAACCGGCCCCTTTGGAGATTTCAGGCAGAATGGGGCGAGCGACTCGTCAGGTATTGAAGCGATGGACCGGGATGCGGCGGGCTCACACTGAGAAGGACTGACCATCCTCCACTTCGACGACCGGCGCTCCGAACTGGTGATACCGGTGCGGATGAAAGGTGTGGATCGGCACCAGCTTGGTGGGCTTGAAGGTATCGACGACACGCTGCAGAGTTTCAACCGTTGCGTGTCCGCTGGTGTGCAAGGTCAAGAATTCCATTCCCCGTGAACGGGAGAAATCAACCAGCCGCTGAACGTCAGCCTTCTTCAGGTAGCCGTTCCACATCGAGTAGACAAGCGCGCCTCGGTCTAAGTTCGAAATCCTCTCCAGGTCGCCCAACATCGAGGGACGAACGAGCATCAGGGCTTTGTCGGCCAGCTCACCGATCTCCTTCTTGGTGATCTTGTACTTCGTGAACTCATACAGCAGGTGTTTTCTGTCCGTGTAATCCAGCATACGACAGAGACGGTAGGGGTAGAACACCCGGATTTCGGAGAAGTCCGGGCCCGGTTGCGGGATGCGGGCATATTCGCCGATGCTCTTCAGCACGTGCGCGGTATAGAGGTCGATCACCATCATTCGACGCGATCGACGGGCAGCACGGAAGGCCGAAACCATGCGGTCGATGTTCTGGGATGAAGCGAAGAGGAGGACGGGACCGTCTGTTTCCCGCAGGGTCTCGACCATGGACTCTTCGATGTCTTCCTCGGTCGGAACTTCCTCCGCCTTGCGGCCCATCATCGTCCCTTCAAGAAGAAGGGCATCCACCGGCCTGGGTGCAGCCCGGAGGAAGTACTCGAACGCCTTGCGCTTACGACCATGCTCGCGGAAGTCCCCCGAGTAGAGCAGTCGCTTGCCGCCTGCCTCGATCATGAACGCGTAGGCATCGAAGCCGGCGTGGTCCATCAGGTACGGCGTCACCGAGAACTCGCCACACGAAAACTGCGTCCCGCTGGCGATGTACACGGGACGGCTGATCGACACTTCGGCCGGAGTGAAGAGACAGGTCAGGTCAATCAGCTTCTTGGTGGCCTCACCGAGGTAACACGCCACCTCAGGGTGGAGGAAACGAGTGAACCCATAGTGATCGAGGTGGGCATGGCTGATCAGTACGCCATCGACCCTATTGGCCGACGTGTCCCATTCGTAAAGGCCCGCCACGTCGGGAAGGATGCCCTGTGCGACCAAGTCAACACCGGCCGTGTCCTTGTGCAGCCTGAAATTGAACTCTTCACCTTCGCCACCACCCGGGTTTATCAGAGGCATGCCGAGGTCAAGGATGATGCGGCTGGAGCCGTGAACAACCTCGACGCAGGTGCCGCCGATCTCGTGGGTGCCTCGGTGGATGGTGAGGTTCATGGGCATGAGTCCTTCCACATAGTGTTCGCTTTCCACTTCCGATTCTTGGTGTCTCCTATTTTATAGAATTTGCATTCTGAAAGCTCACCTATCTTCACAAGATGTTTCTTCAACCCCGGTCTCTGAGACCCGTCATATCCGAACACAAAGAGAAATGGCCTCGTTTCAATCTGCTCTGGCTCAGGCAACCTCCGGCTCCCATCTCCCAAAAATTGTTCATTCAAGACCTTGACATAATGTTGATACTCACCAAGAAGGAGTTGCAGGTTCTTCTCTATCGCCGACCCATACCTCTTAAGTTGTTGGACCACTTTAGGCGTGTCAGATGGTGCCCAGAGTTCGGGGTTCGCAAAGTGTTTGGCTTCACAAAAGCGGAGAGTCTTGGTCTCAGTATTGAAAAGCAATAAATCGAGTCGATTCCGATTACTCCGAAGATCGTCGTTATTTAGCCCCGGATCCTCTTCTGTTCCTCCAAGGGCTATCTCGATGTCAAGCATGACGACAGTTTCCGTGAACCGCAGGCAGGAGTGCCGAGAGTATACTTGCGAAACACCTCTTGCTTCCAGTCCGGAATATAGACCACAGTTTTCCCTAATGCGCTCGTATCCCTCTGAGAAGTCGGTGATAAGCCTGCAATCCTCGCCTTTGAGATCTGTCTCAGACACGTAGTCCGCTTTGCCAGTTCGCATCATCACCGAGGCGTATTTCACATGAGTCTTAAATCGTTTGCCATCGTACGAAAATACCCGGCCGCCGCCATGATAGAAATCGACGCTTTTGGCTCTCAGAGCAGGAAAAACCTTGCCTGACCGAATATCTGGTCCAAGTTTCAACCAAAGCGAATCTTTGGTCAGTTTTTCCACGATGCCTTCATCAAGAGACCTCGAAAACGTGCCGTTCTTGACCATGTCAACTCCTCGCCAGTTTGTAGTTAACCATTTCACTGAAGAACGATACCAGTTCCAAATCTCGATACATATTTGCCATTGTTCCAGCAGAAACAAAGATCCTATGCTGCAACTATGGACCTGACACCGTTTCGGCTTTATCTCAGTCACACCGTGGTCTCACGCCGACGATTACACCGCTATGCCCAACGTCCCACCTGACATGAAAAACGAGTCCCTCTGAAGGCTCAACGAAGGGTATAGGCGATGTCCGCCAAAGGTTCGAAGACGCCACTCTTGAAAAGGGTGATCTCTTTGTCGCTGAATGAGAAGTCGTCGTCCTCCTCTTCCGGCCGGAACTCCCCTCGGGCGATCAGGGCCAGAAGCCTGTAGGCGTCCTCCGAAGCGAAATCGGGGCGAACATAGACCCAGCCGTCATCAGACCCGGCGTCCCACCCGTAGAAAAACTCGACATGGGGACAATTGTCTTGGACTTCTTCGGCAAATCGAACTTCATGGCCGCAGGCTGGACAGAAGAGCTGTTGTGAATTTCGAACGCCATATCGTCTACCCTCTCCCCGGGTTCAGTTTGCCATGATTCAGCGACCAGGCCTACTCTTCCACCCGGTTCAGCCACCGACTGACCGAACTCGGGTTTCGCCCGACCTCAAGACTGACTCCAGAGGTCCTGACATGGCCGAATGGCTGCGGTTTACGGGCATGCGCTCCGCGACGCCCGTAAACCGCTAATAGTTAACTTTGTTTCACCTGGCACCGGTTCAGACCCCTCCAACCCATTCGAGGTCGGGTCATTCGAAACGACTGGATACGGATACGACGTGGCTGTCTCCGAAACCCGCGCCTACCTCGCCGAATACCCGTACGGCCTGCGGGTCATCGACGTTTCCGACCCCTTCGATCCCTCCGAGATCGGGTTCTATGAGACGCCCGGGCTCCCTCACGATGTGGCCGTCTCCGGGGGATACGTATACCTTGCCGATTTCTATGCCGGCTTCAA
>JAIOSJ010000295.1 GCA_021107705.1 Thermoanaerobaculales bacterium
GTTGGCCCGCACGCATTTGCTGAGCCGGCACAGCTCTTCAGCGACCGTCCACTGATCCTCAAAAAGCCGGAAGATGCCTCCTGCTTGGGTGGCGAACCAGAGGCTGCCATCGGAGGAGGAGAGGATCGAGCGCACGAAATTGGACTTGAGGCGACTGGGCATGTTGACGACGGTCCAGTTTCGGCCGTCATAATATGCAGCTCCGTCCTGTGTTCCGACCCACAGGAATCCTCGCTTGTCCCTGGTAATCGCGTGGACCGTGTTCTGCGGCAGGCCGTCAGAATCGCGAAAAACTCGGAATGAATAGGCGGCTTGAGCGAAGGGGTCGGCCGTATCGACCCACTGCGGTGGAGAGAGAGCCGCGACAGAATGGCCGCCAAAGACGAGTAGAACCAAGCATAAAAGAACTCTTGGACTCGTCACCGAAGCGGCTACCTTTCTGTACATACTCAAAACATTATACCTTGTGAACTTCCAAAACAAGTAGGAAGGATGTGTGGTTGTGCTGAGGGGTCAGCCCTTCGAAATGGAGCGGATCATGCTTCGGAGGCCGCCGAATTCCAGCTGCAGAGTAATGAAGCGATTTGGAACCGGGGCGATCAGGACGCTCCCCATGCCGCGGAAAGTGTTGACCCAGCCCTCACCGGAGGTGAAGCTCGAGAATAGGCCCTTGGTGGCTTTCTCCAGCTTGTATTCCAATCCGTCGGTCCGAGCCACCGCGAAGGACCCATCGACGATCAGGACATCGTTAACGAGTTCGATGCGTTCAAGCGGACCGGGGGAGTGCACCATCACCTTGCCGTGACCCGAAACACCAGTTTGCACGAGGCCTTCTCCGCCGAACAGGCCGGTCAAGGCTTTGTTGGTGACCGCGCCGATCGCCACCGATGGTTCAGAAGCCAGAAACGCTCCCCGATCGAGGATCCATGACTCACCTTCAAGATCGAGCACCGTGACCTCCCCAAAGGTCGGTTCGAGGTAGATCTGGCCGGTTCCGCTGTAGCGAGGACGCACCATCTTTTCCCCGCTCAGCTTGGATTTGAGCATGCCGCCGACGGACGGCATCTTTGATTCGATTTCGATTGTCCCCTGCATGTAATGCATCGCTCCGGCCTCAATCACCACCTCCGCGTTCTCGATGCAGATCTTCGGCATCGTGTAGAACTCGGATTTAAGGATCTCCATGGTGACTCGCCCCTCGGGCGCCTGTATGGCTGGTGGGGCGTTTTCCAAAGACGGTGGACCGGCCGTTTCTTGCAGGTCCGGGAAAACGGCCTGAATCTCTCCCCACTCGGAAATGCCTGCATACCAACAAAGCGTAGCGCCGGTCACTCTGCCGGAAGCCAGAAGTTCTCGGAGTTGGTCTTTCGAAAAGGGACCTTCTTGTTGATCATTTCGTGCGATGAAAATTGTTTCGCTCATGTGGTTCTCCTCAGGAGGCCGGACAGCGTCGGCCCGCCCAACAGTATAGCTTTCTTGGTGAGTAGGGAAAGCTGGAGAAAAGAGGGGTATTATTGTGTGTGTTTGTGGGTTCATCTTGATCTCGGGAGGTAAGAATGCGCAAGTTCATCCTTATGTTGCTGGTCATGGCGCCGGCCTTCGTTTTTGCGGTTGACTCGACCGCGGAATTGACGGTGTTCGGCGGCTACCGGGGTGGTGGCGAACTCTTCGCCAAGAATATCGATTTTGTCGATACCAATCTGGATGTCGACGGTGCCGCAACCTTTGGTCTCAGTCTGGGTGTCCCCCTGAGTTCGAGGTGGAGCCTCGAATTTCTCGTCGATCATCAGGCCACCGAGCTTCTGGAAAGTGGCGGCCAGTTCGGTGGGCGGCAGTATTTTGCTGATTTTGACGTCACCTACTATCACATTGGGGCGCGCTTCCAGTGGACGTCGGCCAAGGTCCGGCCCTACATCGTTTTCAGTCTGGGCATCGCGAGTCTCGACATTGATCTTCCCGGAGCGAGGGGAGAGGACGAGTTTTCGACGAGCTTCGGCGGCGGAGTCCGCGTTCCCTTTTCCGACCACCTCGGATTGCGGGTCGAGGGCCGCGGTTTCTGGACAGAAACCGGAACGAACAACTGGGACTGGGATGATTGTGACCACGACTGTGGGCACCGATACGAAAACGATGATCTGTGGCAGGCCGAAGTTACCGTAGGACTGGTGGTTTCTTTCTGATCCGGCTTCAGAATCAACAGGCGCAAAGAACGGTGGCCTTAAGGTTGCCGTTCTTTGGGTTGGAATGGTCGCGTAGAATGTCTCACAGATGATGCCGATTCTGAATATTCCCCGCTTTCGACCGACAGCGTCTTTTCGTGAGGCGTTGGCATTTTGCAGGACTCTTCTCCCCGGCGTTCGCGATCCCGTTGGAGATTTCACTGCCGGGTTGTCGAATGGGGCACTCGTCGGTAACCCGGTGGTTCTGGCGCCATCGGCTCGGATTGCACTCTATTGGTTGCTGAAGACTTTAGGACTCGGACCGGGAGATCAGGTCATCACCCAGGCATTCAATTTCCCGGCGGTTCCGGCAGCCATTTGCGCGACCGGGGCCGAACCGCGGTTTCTCGACCTTCGACCGGGGACCTTCGAAGCCGATTGGACCACCCTGGAGGGCGCCATCGGTGATCGGACCAAGGCAGTCATCGCGACCCATCTCTACGGCAACCCCGTCGATCTCGCGACGATGAAGGAGGTATGTGATAGCCGAGGGATCATCCTGATCGAAGACTGTGCCCAGGCGATCGGCGCCACGGCAGGGAAGCGAAGGGTCGGGACGGTTGGCGAAGGGGCGTTTTTCAGCCTAGGACCGACGAAGAACCTGACCCTGCTGGGCGGCGGAGCGGTCTCGACGGTTGATCAGAACCGGTTCCACCGATTGGAAGAGATGGCCGGCCGGCATGCATTGTTGGGGGTGGTTTCGTCCTTCAAACTTGGCGCCAAGGCCGCCGCGATGGCGGTGGCGACTCATCCGTTGGTCTTTACGACGACTCTGATGCCTGTTCTCCGATGGTTCGAGCGCCGGGGCGCCGATCTGGTCCATACCGTGATGAAGGAGACGCCGGGACTGTTGACCGGCATCGAGACCGCCCGATTGCCTTCGCGGCAGATGGCGGCGGTCGGTGTGGCGCAACTGACTCGCTTGGAGGCCACCAACAGGGCCCGGGTGAGGAACGGTTGGTATCTGCGGTCGCGCCTGGCCGGGATTCCCGACCTGGTCGTGCCTCCGATGAGAACCGGCAGCGTCTTCATGAGCTTTCCCGTACTCCATCCGAAGCGGGAAGCATTGGCCCGGGAGTTGCGACGCCGGGGTGTTGACACCGACTTCGGTTTCATGGCGGACTGTTCGAAAATCGAAGCCTACGGTTCGACCGGGGGCCCGTGTCCCAACGCCGAGCGAACGGCTCGGGAGATCTTGCATCTGCCGGTCCATCCCTTCTTGCGGAAACGGCAGATGGACCGCATCGCTACGGCCGTCCGGGATGTCCTCCGGGTCATCTGATCATGACGGTGGATCGTCGTCGCCGGCTCTTCGGAATTATCAGTCTGTTCCTGCTGCTGATCGCGACCCTGGTTCTGACCTGGCCTTTGATCCTCCACATGGATACCTACACCGTTGGTCTCCTCGATCATCCCGGACTCCAGGGGGATCTCTTTTTCCAGTGGAATATCGGGCGGCAAATGGAGGAGGGCGGGACGGTCAATTACCTTCGCTCCCCGTACACGCGTTACCCGGAGGGGCAGGCGTTCAGGGCCAAAATCGCCTTTTCACTCC
>JAIOSJ010000194.1 GCA_021107705.1 Thermoanaerobaculales bacterium
AGGCCCCCGGCCTGGGGCTTGCGGCGCCCCAAATTGGCATCAATGTCCGCTTTGCGGTTCTGGACCTTTCCGTCGGCAAGGACACCGAACAGCGCCTTGTTCTGGCTAATCCCGAGATCATTCATGGGGAAGGCCGAGTCAAACTCGAAGAGGGGTGCCTTTCGTTCCCGGGTTTGTTTACCAACATCGAGCGGCCGCGCCGTATCGTCGTCAGGGCCCAAGACCTGGACGGAGTGTGGCGGGACATCCCTGCGGACGGCCTCCTGGCTCAGGCTATTTGCCACGAGATCGACCACCTTGACGGCATACTCCTAGTGCATCACCTTCGGGGATTGAAGAGGAAAATGTTCATTCGCCGGGGGGAAAAGCAGCGCAAGACTGGGATGTGGCGGTAGGTGTGGAATCCCGGCCTTCTGGAATGCCCCTGGCATCCCAGCGTCGCCTGAGCAGCGCGGTCGCGAAGGGATGTGGTCGAAGCAACGGGGACCGCGATGAAAAACAGCCGCCTCGCTGGAGTGGGAGGCCGTCTGAAGACCTTTTCTGGGGGGACCAGGGCAACTGACCTGGTTTCGAAATGTCTCGTCCCCCCAGAAAGGCCGAAGCGGGAGCGCTTGCGCTTCCGAAGGCCGGTACTCAAACCTATGTCGTCGTCAGGAACGCAATCCCGACCCGCAAACAATGCAACGCTGGTGCACCGTGAGGTGCGCCAGAAGGCCGGCGTTACAAATCAACTCACTCAACGAAGTGGCTCATTGAGCTTCCTCTTCGGAGCGCCCCAAGCCTATTCATTATGGGTTGCCCCGCCAATTCGATGGCTTACTCCCTATGGTGGGTAATGGTTGTCGATTTGTTTCTTGGCAATCTCTTCTGGCTCGGTGCATGTTCAGCCTGGCTCAGGGTTGTGAACCGACGTCGGGCCAATGGGCCCGTCGCAGAAATACAACGTGGCCCCTCCGTCTGAGGGTTCAATCATCCAATTCATTCCATGTCGGACTCTCTGAGGTCAGCGTTCCGTTTCCGGTTCCCAAGAATTCGTTCATCATTCGTTCTATCGCAAACATCTCGTCTAAACGACTTGCTTGACCAAACAATCACTGTAGCGGCCATCGATCGCTGCTACTGAGCTTACCGTTAAGCGTCTTGACGCTTTAACGTCTAAACGTTAAAATCCGGATATGACCGAGGCACGCAGAGCAACCGTCTATTTCGACCCTGAGATCCACAGGGCTTTAAAACTCAAGGCAGCGTCCACCGATAGGTCCGTTTCGGACATGGTGAACGAGGCAGTGCGGTTTGCTTTGGCCGAAGATGCTGAAGACCTGGCCGCTTTCGAAAATAGGGCAAACGAACCTGAAGTTGATTTCGAATCATTCCTTGAATCTCTTAAGCGCCGTGGCCAGATATAACATCCGGATAAAGGCAACGGCGGCCAAGGAAATTGAGGCGATCGAGCCGACAAAAATTCGACGTCAGATCGTGGATAGAATTCGAGCCCTCGCAGATGATCCCCGGCCGCACGGTTGCGAAAAGTTGTCCGGACAGCTCAAACGGTATCGAGTTCGGCAAGGGGTTTACCGCATCGTATACAGCGTGGAAGATGATGAGCTTATCGTATTTGTCGTTAAGGTAGGCCACAGGCGCAAGATTTACCGATGAAAACGTCAAATCTCCCAAACCCGGACACGACCATCTGCGAGCCCGCATAGGATGGTCGCTCCACGGTTCAGTACACTCACGGTGGCAAAGCTCTCTTCCGCGGCACCCCAAAGGGTGGTGATCTCCCTGCCCGACTCGAGGTCCCAGATGATCAGGGAATTGCTCAAGGCCACGCTCGCCAGGCGCCGACCATCGGGGAAAAATGCAATCGAAGACACCGTCCTGCCGTGCCCTTCGAGGAAGATAACCTGGGCCCGTTTCTCGAGACTGAACACCCTGATTTCACCATCCCTGCCCCCGCTGACAATCAAACCGGTCGCCGGCGAGACCGAGAGAACAGAGAGTGGACTTGTGTGGCCCCGCAGAGTCGCCAACAGCCGTCCGTTTTCGATGTCGTGAATTCTGAGGCTGCCGTTGACATGTCCGCTGGCCGCAAAAACACCCTCGGGATCCACCGCCAGCGTTGTGATGGGAGCGGGTTGGCGACGCATCCTGCGACGCGCCTCTCCCACCAACACCGCCGACATCTCCCAAAACTTCACCGTGGCATCCATGCCACTTGAGACCAGCAGATCGGCATCCGGGGTGAAACCGAGCCCGGTGACACCTTCGTCATGACGCAGAGTCGCTTCAAGTTCGAGTCCGATATCCGGCTGCCAGAGGTAAATCTGGCCGTCGAGATGACCGGTCGCCAAGAACCCGCCGTCTCTCGAGTATGCCAGCGTCTTGGTCAGGGCGGCATGTCCGGTTCTCAGGTGTAAACGGCTCCTCAGGGTCGCGGTCTTCATTCGGGTTTCGAGGTCCCAGAGCCTTATCGAACCGTCGATCCCTCCAACGGCCAGAGTCTTCTCGTCCGGAGAGACCGCAACGGAGTGAAGACCCGCAGAATCTCCAAAAATACCCGCCTCGAGAAAGGGTTCCGAGGCCGGTACCACTGAAATCGGAAGCTGGAGTTCCTCCGTCTCCTCGATCTCCGGTTGGTTCCCGGGTCGAATCTTTTCGAGATCCCGTTCGAGATCTGCGAGGTCAGCGTACCGGTCCTCAGGTTTCTTGGCCAGGGCCCGCCGTACGACGGCGATCAAGCCCGCCGACACCTCATGCTGCGTCGATTCGAGAGACGGCATGTCGGCATGCACAATGCGATAAATCAATGAACCCACGGTCTCAGCATCGAAGGGACGTTTGCCGGAGATCAATTCAAAGAGGATAACGCCGACCGCCCAGATGTCCATCCGGTGGTCTTTCTTCTCTTCAGTGAACTGCTCCGGCGCCATGAAGGTGGGTGTGCCCATGACTTCGCCGGTCCGCGTAAGGCCCACCGCGCCGTCGAACCGAGCGATCCCGAAGTCAACGATCTTGATCCGGCCGTCGTTAAGGATGATGATGTTACTCGGTTTGACGTCCCTGTGAATTACTCCCTGGCGATGCGCGTGAGCAAGGCCCCGGCACAGTTGACTGATGACCGAAAGCTTGTCCTCGAGCCGAGAGAAACGGCCCTTCCTGATTGCTTCGGTGAGATCAACCCCGTGCAGCAACTCCATGGCGATGAACGGTGTCGAGTGGCTCTCCCCGAGTTCGAAGATAGTGATGATGTTGGGATGCTGCAGCCGAGCGGCAGAGCGAGCCTCCCGGAGAAAACGTTCCTTGGCGTCGTCGTCCTGCCACGCAGTCTGAAAAAGGGTCTTGACCGCCACCTGTCGATCCAGGGCCGGGTCGCGCGCGAGATAGACCACGCCCATGCCGCCCCGCCCTATCTCGCGGATGATCTCGTACCTGCCGACCATGACCGGACACTCAGCCATGACAAGAGGTATACCATTTCCCGGCTATCCCCTGGCCCAGCGGATGAAGATGCGGGCTCGGCAATCGCAACCCCTTCAGCATCCAAACGCCTCCGTGACCCTGGAGCCATCGACCTCTTTGACCTCTTCGACCCCCCGCAAGGAGTCTTGCAAACGACTCAGGAGCTGACAACGATACACCGAAGACGTAAAATCTCGTGGGTCAGAGACTGAGCACCCCGGTGGGGTGCCTCGACTTGGAGGCAGACATGAATCGCACCTTCGTCACCCTGTTGACTCTCGTCACGATATTTTTGGTGGTGCCGGCCCCAACACCGGTGGTGGCTTCGGAGATCCAGGCGACTCTTCGGGTTGATTACTACCACACGGGAAACGCCCTCGACGAGATATTCAGCCTCCACCAGGTCGTCTTGGAGCCTCTGCCCTGGCCGGGAAATCCAGACAGACCCGTCGACACCACCAACCGGGGGTTCTTTCTCTTCCAGATCGAAGAACCGATCTCCGGAAAGGTCCTCTATTCAAGAGGCTTCAGCTCCATCTTTCAGGAATGGCAGACCACCGCCGAGGCGAAGGCGATGAACCGCACCTTCCACGAGTCCGTCCGCTTCCCAAGGCCCGATCAACCCGTTCGGTTGCGCATCCTCAAACGGGATGATCGGAACGTTTTCGCCACGGTCTGGACGGTGGGGATTGACCCTGATGATCTGCTCGTCATTCGACAACACGAACCGGCGCCGGCGCCCCTGCTCTCCATCCACGAAAGCGGCCCCCCGACCAAGAAAGTCGACATTCTGTTCCTCGGAGAGGGTTACAGCGCAGAGGAAAAAGACAAATTCGCGGATGATGCCCAGCGTTTGAGCGCCCACCTCCTCGGAACCTCTCCTTTTTCCGAGCGCAGGAACGACTTCAACGTATGGGCTCTGATGCCGCCTGCACCGGAGTCCGGCGTCAACCGGCCCTCCAACGGCACCTATCGCTTCAGCCCTACAGGCACGACGTACGATGCCTTCAGATCGGAGCGCTATGTGCTGGCCTTCGACAATCCCGGCTTCCGCGACATTGCTCAACATGCCCCCTATGAATTCGTCGTCATTCTGGCTAACAGCGTAACCTACGGCGGCGGTGGGATCTTCGGTCTCTACAGCACAGCCGCGGCCGGCTGCGAATGGTCCCACTACCTCATCGTCCACGAATTCGGCCATCACTTCGCCGCCCTGGCCGACGAGTACTACACCTCGTCCACCTCCTATGAATCGAGCACCGAAAGACCCGAGCCATGGGAGCCCAACGTCACCGCACTGCACGACCC
>JAIOSJ010000227.1 GCA_021107705.1 Thermoanaerobaculales bacterium
CGGCGAACTGAAAAGAATCCAGCGATTTACCATTCCCACTGTATGGCCGCAGGAACTGTTGATGTTCAACGATTACGCATCACTGGAGGTTGAAAAATGGAGGTCCTGGGTGTCCGGCTTGGAACTGCGGGAAAAAACGCGGAACATGAAGCGCAGAATCGGCTTGTAACCATCAACATCATCGAGAGGCGCCGCCACCTTAGGGTCCGCGCAAGAATATCTTCCCGTTTTGCGCGCCCAGATGTGCCGCAGATTTGGCTTGGGCAATTGAGGGAAATCGGAGGCGTAGCTTTGCCTACGTTGAGAATTTCCAGATTGAGCCCGAGCCGAAGATGTGGTGCAGATGGGATGCGAAGAAGTTATTCTTGCGCGGACCCTTACATCCTTCCACTTCGTATCATCGATATCAGCAGC
Organism: Thermoanaerobaculales bacterium; assembly: GCA_021107705.1. Classification (GTDB taxonomy): domain Bacteria; phylum Acidobacteriota; class Thermoanaerobaculia; order Thermoanaerobaculales; family Sulfomarinibacteraceae; genus JAIOSJ01. Next base: position 415 of record JAIOSJ010000227.1, read on the forward strand.
CAGAAACCCATAAAGCCAGCAAACAGAAAACCAATCAACCCAATGACCGGGATTTCGTGCCATTTGGGCGGAATGTCGGAAAGCACAATGAGGCTCGAGCCGATAACCAGTGATGCTAAGACAACAGCAAATGAAAGCCGGTTGCTGATACGGTCATTGGCGGCAATCATCGATTCCAATCCACGATGTTCAAATTCAATTTTTACCTTACCCTGCCTGGCCAACTTGAGGATTGTTCGAACTTCTCCGGGAATCTCCTTCAAGAGGTGAAGAAGTTCAGTTCCGGAACTTGCCATGTCTTTGGCAATTCGACGGGGGTGAACACGGTTCAGCTGAATGCGTTTCATGAATGGTGCGGCTTGTTCGATAACATCCAAATCCGGATCGAGCGCGCGGCCGAGTCCTTCCACCGTGCTCAGGGCCTTGATCGTCAAGAATAAATCGGGTGGAATTTGCAGGTGATGCCGTGTCGCCATTTCCAAAAGCTGGTGCAACAATGCACCCAGTTCCACATCTTTTAGAGGACGGTAGCAGTGCCGATCCATAAACTCGGCCACGTCTCTTTCCAGGGCAGAATAGTCTGGGTCCTCCTCTGAAAGAGTGAGTCTTATCAGGGCGCCGGTCGCCGCATTTTCATCCCGATGAGCGATACTCATGATCAGATCGGCGAAATGGTTCCGCGTTTCCAGGTCAAGTCGGCCCATCATGCCGAAATCGATATAACAGACGACATTATCCGGTAGGACAAAAATATTGCCCGGATGGGAATCGGCATGGAAAAAGCCATGAACAAAGATCTGTTTCATGATCAGGTTTAAGCCCCGGTGGGCAAATTCTATTCGGTCAAGGCCCTCATTTTCTATCCGATCAATATCGGAAGCCTTTACGCCACATATATACTCCATGGTAAGAACTCGTGATGTCGTTGCTTCACGATAAACGTGCGGCACATAGACCGTAGACTCACCCTCAAACTGCCTGGAAAATCTTTCTGTGTACGACGCTTCCAGGGTGTAGTCCAACTCTCTCTCCAGCGTAGAGGCAAATTCCCGTACGATTCTGGTGGGTCGCTGAATTCCCACTCCTTCCAGATGACGTTCCATCAAGCCCGCCAGGTGCATCATGATCTCAAGATCCACTTCGATGGTACGCTGGATGCCCGGTCGCTGGATCTTGACAACCACGATCTCCCCATCGGGCATTCTCGCCTTGTGGACTTGACCGATAGAGGCGGCGGCAAGAGGTTTCTCGTCGAAGCTCGAGAAGACCTGGTCAATTGGCTTCTCAAACTCCCTGTTGATGGCTTCTTCCACCCCCGGGAACGGAAAGGGCGGCACTTCGTCCTGAAGCTTGGAAAGCTCTTGAACAAACTCAACCGGCAAAAGGTCGGGCCGAGTGGAGAGAATCTGACCCATCTTGAGGAAAGTGGGGCCCAACTCTTCCAAGGCCATTCTGACCCGAACAGCACGGGAGAAGGATTCGATTTTCTCCCGACGTTTATGGGAGATCATCTGCAGCCCGATCTCCAGGTACTGTTCGATTTTGAGCGCGGTAATCAGGTCTCCAAAACCGTATTTGAAAAACACGGCGAGAATTTGCCGGTACCGCTGCACGTGTCGGTAACTGCTCCCTATGGTTCCAATATTCAAAAACGACAATTGGTTCTCCTATTCCCCCAGGCGTTCGCTCCGAAGGCGTCCGTCGGCTGCGACGAGCCGACGGGCTGCTGCCGAGGCAATGATCATGGAACCGATTGCGTTCGCGCCGGCAAGCATGAACATGATGACGATCTGGTAGGCCACCGCCTGCATCGGAGGGGCCCCGGCGAGGATTTGGCCGGTCATCATTCCCGGCAGAGCGACGATTCCGGCTGCGGCCATCATGTTGGTGACGGGAATCATCCCGGTCCGAACGGCCGCCCGCATCGGACCCGCCAGAGCCTCTCCGCGGGTTGCTCCGAAAGCCAGCATCAGCTCAACCTCGTGCTTTCGCGCCGAAAGGTGTTCGAGAAAGCGCTCCAGACACAGTGAGACTCCGGTTAGGGAGTTACCCAGGATCATCCCAAGGAGTGGAATCACGTACTGCGGGTCATACCACGGCTTGACCCCGACAACCACCTGAGTCACGAGGGTCCCTACTATTAAACAGGTAGCCGCCATTGCCAACCAGGCGTCGAATCGTATGCCTGGATAACGGCGGGTCGATCGACGTGCCGCCTCCCGGCCGGCAAAGAAAATCATGACGGCGAGGATGAGCACCACAAAGATGGGACGACGGATCGCAAAGACCCGCTCCAAAATCAAGCCGACCAGGCCGAGCTGCACTACCGTTCGAAGGGCCGAAAGAGCGAGACGCTTCTCAATGTCGAGACGCATCGCAAGGGAAATACAACCCGCAGCAACCACCAGCACCGCAGCAACCGCCAGATCAAAGGGCCCGAGGTGGATCAGCTCGTTCATCCGGCCTCCAGCCTCCCGTTTACGAGGTTCAGAGTACGATCCGTACCCCGTCCGAGCACGGCGTCATGAAGGACGCATAAAACCGCACGCCCCGGCCGATGCGCAAACTCGAGAAGCAGATCGAAACATCGTTGGGCTCGTACGGTATCGAGACCGGACAGAGGCTCGTCGGCCACAAGGATCGACGGACTCCAGAGAAGTCCCCGAACCAGGGCAAGACGATGGCGCTCCCCTCCGCTCAGGGCGCCGGCCGACCGATCCATCGGAATGCCTCCAAGACCGACGATATCCAGAAGCTCAGCCGCCCGCTCATCGTCGAACAGCCGTCCCTCGGCCGATCGGCATGAGAAGGGAAACCGCAGGTTGTGCTCGATCGTTCCCGGGAGTACGGGCGAGTCCTGCATCAGGAGAGTCACCGCCCCGCGCCAACACGGCAGGATTTTCTGGGTGTAGTCCCGGCCCGCCAGACGCCTCACACAGCCTTCGGTGGCGTTCAGCCCAACCAATTGCCGCAGCAAAGTCGTTTTCCCCGAACCCGAAGGACCCTTCAGCAGGGTGAGTTTCCCCTCCAAAATTTCGACGACGACTCCACGATAAAGCTCTCGCCCTTCACCGTCTCGAGCCTCCAGGGGGCCACACCGCAAGATCACCGACATCGGCCTAGTGTAATGCGTCTTTGAGCTTTAGCCGTCTGCAAAACTCCAAGAGTTAGTCACAAAAATCAAAAACCACGCGTTCCCCTTGGGTTGTGGGCATAGCCCGCGCTAAGCTTTGACGACTTTTGCGTTCGTCCCGCGATAGACGCCTCGCGTATCGACGATCAGATTTGCGTGCTTGAGCACCATAGGGTAATCCACGACACTGTGGTCGGTGATGATGAGTACCGCGTCAGCGGCTTCCAGCCCGACGGGATCCAGAGGCGCCGACACGAGCGGCGGCAGGTCAGGCCATGTCCTCATCGCCGGCGCCACCGGGATATGCGGATCGTGATAGCTCACCTCGGCGCCAAGAGCCAGGAGCAGGTTGATGATCTCAAAGGAGGGGCTCTCACGCGGATCGTCGATGTCCTTCTTGTAGGCCAGGCCCAGAACCAGGATCTTCGATCCTTTGACTGATTTCCCGACACCATTGAGAGCAAGGGTCAGTTTGTCCATCACATATCGTGGCATCTCGACGTTGACCTCGCCTGCGAGTTCGATGAACTTCGTCGAGGCGGCATATTCGCGGGCCTTCCATGCCAGATAAAACGGATCGAGGGGAATGCAGTGCCCACCCCACCCCGGCCCAGGATTGAAACGCATGAATCCAAACGGTTTCGTGGCTGCGGCGTCGAGGACTTCCCAAATGTCTATACCCATCTGTTCGTACACGATCTTCAGTTCGTTGACCAAGGCAATGTTGACGGCCCTGAAAATATTCTCGGTCAACTTGGCCGCCTCGGCCGCCCTGGCTGAGGAAACCCGGACAGTCCTGTCGATGATCTCTCCGTATAGGGCTTCGGCAAGGTCGCCCGAGACTTCATCCACTCCCCCAACGACCTTGGGAGTGTTTGTGGTACCGAAATCGACGTTCCCCGGATCTTCCCGTTCCGGGCTGAAAGCGAGGAAGAAATGCTCGCCACACTTCAAATCAGAGCCCCTCGACCCGGCGTCTTCGAGCAGAAGCCGTACCAGCTCATCGGTCGTACCCGGATAGGTCGTACTCTCGAGGATCACCAGTTGTCCGGAACGAAGGGTCTGGGCGATCTGCTCGGTCGAGGCACGCACATACAGCATCTCCGGCTCACGTTGAGCGGTCAGGGGCGTAGGCACACAGATCAATACGGCGTCCGCCTCGCTCAGTCTGGAGAAGTCCGTCGTTGCCTCCAACAGGCCCTTCCCGACCACAGTCTTCAACCGCTTTTCGTCGAGATGCTTGATGTAACATTCACCGGCTCCGATACGCTGGACCTTTGCCGCGTCGATGTCGAAACCCAAGACCTCAAAACCCTTTTCGGCAAAAGCCAGGATCAAGGGAAGACCGACATATCCCAGGCCGATCACTCCGATGACCGCTTGCCGCTCGCCGATCTTCCGCTTCAGTTCAATGGCAATATCGTTCAAGATCCCTCCAAAAGTGATTACGAGACCGGTTTGGATTTTTCGGATCCTGATGCCTCCGCCGAATCTCCGTAACCGTAATGATAGTAAGAGTAATAATAGGTCGAATAGTAGTGGTCACGCTCGATATTGACGCTGTTGAGCAGAACTCCTGCCACCCGAACACCACTGCGTTGCAGAACCCGCAACGCTTTCTCAACCACCTGGCGCCTCGGGCCGCCGTAGCGGACGACCAGGAGGACCATATCCACCAACTGAGCGGCAATCACCGGATCCGTGACGGTCGCAGTGGGAGGAGAATCGAGGATGATCCAGTCGTACTTCTCCTGGGCCTTCCGGAGTAAAGCTGCGAAAGACGGCTTGCCGAAGACTTCGGGCGGATTCGACGGAAGGGGGCCGGAGGTCACCATGTCGAGGTTCGGCACGTCAACGGTTGTATGAATGACCTCTTCAAGTTCACTCTCACCGAGAACCAGACTTGTCAGGCCACGAGTACTCTTCACCTGCATCATTCTGTGCAATCGCGGTTTCCGCAAATCGGCGTCTATAATCAGCACTTTCGCTCCAGCGGCAGCGAGAATCTTGGCCAGGTTGTAGGCTACGGTTGTCTTGCCCTCAGAGGGAACCGATGAGGTTACGAGGAGGGTGTGGCACCCCTCCCCTCGCGACGCGATCATCAGGGCCGTCCGCAAGGTCTGAAATGACTCTCGAAGGGACCCGCTGTTGTCGTCGGTGAGTTTCGGCAGTGCCGACAAGACCTCGAGCCCGAGGTAGCGCTCGACCTGCTCGGGGGTTCGCAGGGTGTGATCCAGGAAATCCAGGCCCAAGACCAACCCGATTCCGAGGAATAATCCAAGGACCCCGGCCAGCGAGATGGTCCGCCGCAAATTCGGACTGAAGTGGCCGCCCGGAGCTACCGCCGGCTCAATGACCCGAATATTGTTCATCCAAGCTGTGGCCGAGAGGTCCGCCTCGTTCGACCGAGCCAGCATGTCCTCGAGAAACTGTTTGTTCTGCTGGTAGATCTCCTCAAGCCGGTCATGCGCGAGATTTTTCTTCGAAAGTTCGATGGTCTCTTCCCGCAGGCTGGCGAGGTTCTCCAAAAGAGACCGTTCCCGCTGCTTCACGATATCGAAACGCGTTTCCATCGCTGCGCGCAGGGTATTGATCTGGTGCAGGATGGTCTGGTCGATTCCGGCCAACCGGGCCCGCGCCTCCTTGATGATCGGGTGACCCTCCCTGTAGGTCCCCAGCTTGTCCAGAAGGTCCATCTCCGTCTGGTTCCTCTGTTGGAGAAGGCTCGAAACGGCCGGATCTTCAAGGACTTCCGGAAAAGAGACTTCCGAAACGTTGTTGACCTGCAACCGGTGAAGGGCGTTGATCTTGGTTTCCAGACGAATTCGATCGGCCTTGGCCTGAGCGTACTCGGTCGTCAGCAGTTCGACTTGTTCCGAGATCACGCTCTTCGCCTGGTCCGCATACAGAACATGGCCCTGACCTTCACGAAACTTCATCAAATCCTGTTCGGCATCGGCCACCTGGCTACGAAGGGGATCGAGGCGGGTTTGGATCACCTTGTAAATCTTGCGGGTCTTGTCGATTCCGTCTTCAATATTCGCCAAGATATATTCCTCGACAAAGATGTTGAGCCACTCGGCGACTCGATCCGGATCTCGACCAACGAGACTGATTTCAATGACATTTGATTCCTCGACCGGCTTGACCTTCAAATTTCCGAGGATAATCCCCGGGCCTGGGGCCCGCCCGTCATTCTCGGGCAAAGAAGCGAGACCAAGTCGGTCCACGACCCTCTGGGAGAGGCGTTCGGTTTTCAAAACCTGGATCTGATCTGCGATGTAGCGGTCCAACTGCCAGTAGTTGACGAAGGCGTCGAATTGGTTGTTGTTGATTTTTGACGACGGCTCGACAATCAACTTTGTCCTCGCACTGTAGAGCTTCGGTTGAGTCATCGACCATGCGGACGCAAAGACCACCGTTGCCACAAAAACCCCGAAAATGATCCATTTCCGAGCCCACAACAACCGACCGTACTCCATGACGTCGATCTCCGGCATCGAATCATCGAACCCAACGCCCTCAGGTCTCCGGCTCTGGGACCAATCGACCTGCTCCGACAGATCCTCCCGCTCAATGTTGTGTCGTTGTTGCTCCATTGTGCCTCCGCTCGGCGACGCCGGGGTTTCTTTCATCATCGAACCCGGGCCAAACAAACCATCGCGATACGCTCCCGGTCTGCCTTGGTACGAACAACCGCCCACGAGAGTGGCACATAGATGCCGCCGCCAGCGTTGATCGGAGTGATATTCAGCATGGTCGGTGATTATCCCCATCTCACCGCGGTGGCGTCAAGAAGCAGTGTAGAATGTGCGCGATTGGAGCCGGGATCCCAAACCCGCGCGTCTTGGAGGAATTTCAAAAAATGACCACAAAAACCACATTCACAGATTTCAAGGTCAAAGACCTCGGCCTGGCCGAGTGGGGCCGCCTTGAGATCGAGATTGCCGAACAGGAAATGCCGGGTCTGATGGCGACCCGCGCCAAGTACGGTCCCGCCAAGCCATTTGCCGGCGCGCGGATCGCAGGCAGCTTGCACATGACCATTCAAACCGCGGTCCTCATCGAGACTCTCGTCGATCTTGGCGCCGACGTCCGCTGGGCATCGTGTAACATCTTCTCGACCCAGGACCACGCCGCGGCGGCAATAGCAGAGCAAGGCATTCCGGTCTTCGCCTGGAAGGGCGAGAGCCTCGAAGAATACTGGTGGTGCACCAAACAGGCCCTGACATGGCCGGACGGGGGCGGACCCAATCTGATCGTTGATGACGGTGGCGATGCGACCCTCCTGATTCACCGCGGATACGCCGCTGAAAATGACGCCTCGATCCTGAGTCAACCCACCGACAACAAAGAGATCGAACTCATCAATGCCCTCATTCGGGAAAATCTGAGCGTCGAACCCAATTTCTGGCATAAGATCGTCAAGAGCTGGAAAGGCGTCTCGGAAGAGACGACGACCGGCGTGCATCGCCTCTACCAGATGCACGATCGTGGAGAACTGCTGGTACCCGCCATCAACGTCAACGACTCGGTGACCAAGTCCAAGTTCGACAACGTCTATGGCTGCCGCGAGAGCCTGGTCGATGGCATCAAACGGGCGACCGACGTCATGATCTCGGGAAAGATAGCGATGATCTGCGGCTACGGCGACGTCGGCAAGGGCTCATCCGACAGCCTGGCCGGGCAGCGCGCCCAGATCTGGGTCAGTGAGATCGACCCGATTTGTGCCCTTCAGGCATGTATGGCCGGCCACAAGGTCACCACCGTTGAAGACGCCCTGCCCCACGCCGACATCTACGTCACAACCACCGGAAACTATAACGTCATCACCGCCGAGCACATGAGCCGAATGAAGGATCAGGCGATCGTTTGCAACATCGGTCATTTCGACAACGAAATTCAGGTAGCCGCGCTCGACAGCTGGCCGGGAATCATCAAGAAGACGATCAAGCCACAGTTGGACAAGTACACCTTCCCCGATGGACACTCGATCTTTCTCCTGGCCGAAGGGCGACTGGTCAACCTCGGATGCGCCACCGGCCACCCCAGTTTCGTCATGTCCAGCTCCTTCACCAACCAGGTCCTGGCGCAGATCGATCTGTGGCAGAACGAGCACGAAATCGGTGTGACAACACTGCCGAAACTCCTCGATGAAGAGGTCGCTCGGCTTCACCTGAACAAACTGGGCGCCAGGTTGACGACCCTGACACAGGAGCAGGCCGACTACATCGACGTGCCGATCGAAGGACCGTACAAAGCGGAGTGGTATCGGTATTAGAGAGCTGTCGGCTGAAGGTACTGCAGGCAGGATTCACCACAGAGACTCAGAGGACACAGAGGAACGCAGAGGAGATCCTACGTAGAGTCGGCGGGCCCGGGATGGCGCTTCCAGAAAGTGACCTCTTTCGTGGCCCCGGCCGAGGCGCCGTTTCGTGGTGTGGAAAGCCCACGATCTCGATCATCACTCCGGCCTGAAGGGCCGCATGCAATCCGTCCGACGGATTGCCCGGGAATGAAATCCGAGGAGGTTCGCCCCTCTGGTTTCCGACCGCTTCGATCCTCTCTCATCCCACGCCAACCAAGCGCGATGCGTTCAGCACCTTCAATGTGTTCGATTGTCTCGATAATCGGTCAGACAGTCTGAGAAGTGTCGCACTTCAAAGTTGAAGCTAAGCCGACCATTTTCGTGCGCCGCTGAGTTCGATCGTATTCTCGATCCAGTCGCGATCTGGTCTTGGCGACGATCTGCAGTACCGGCGGATACGCTCGGCAATCGCTTCGGCGCGTGAGGATTCCCAGCCCGACAGATCTTCCAGCCTGGCCAGTTGCGGCATTGTGGAATTTACCCAATCGACAGCGCGGTACTTGAATCCTCGGAATTCGCCCCATTTTGTAAACTCACAAGTTACAGGCCTATCTTTGAGAAGCTCCTCATCAACGAGCAGCACTGCACCCTTTTCAGCAAGGGACAACGTGTGGGCGTTGATCAGTGCTGTGCCCATAACTGGAAAGAAGGTCATGAGGCCGTCTCCAAGTGGAGCGCAGCGATCATCGAAGTTGATGGGTATTGAATCCGGATAGCAGGTCATGATATCCCCGAAGTCCCCTTCCGAAATCGCAGCCTTGGCGACACCGTTCGCCGAGAGTACCCGCCGCATCATATAGATGGCGAGCGCTATAGGCGCGTTCGGCTTCTGCTCTTCAAGTTCCGCTACGATAATGAAACCGTCGCCTGTCTGGTGATCAAATATGCGGTTTGGCGATTCTCAGTAGACGGTTCAGTCAGTATCAAAGAGAGCCGCCATGAGTTTACTGACGGGAAGAATGGCTTCTTGTTTGTGCTTTGGATATCTGTGCGAAAAGGTTTCGATATCTATCCA